>SKYF01000016.1 GCA_007128005.1 Bdellovibrionales bacterium | reverse complement strand
TGGAGCACAAGTCTTCACGGCAGGGGCAAGTCGCTCTGATAGAGAAAATGGAAGCAGTGGGGATTCAGACCCCTCCACCCAAGGAGCAGGCAAAGATCTTGTCCTCAGAACAAACTGAGCTACGACTGGTGCTCAATCGAGAGCTTTTGGATCAGCTTGAGGATGTGCGCGCTCTCTTGGGGCCAAAGGGCTTAGGGATGACTTGGGCCGAGCTCATTCAGGAAATGGCGACTTTAAGTCTTAGCTCGCTGATGGACAAGAAGTTCGGAAAAAGAAGGGATCAAAAGGCCGCCTCCCGCTTTGATACAAAGAGGCTGGAAGCAATAGATCGGGAGACGGTAGAGCCGGGGACGGTAGCTCCAGATACCGTAGGTACCGTAGCTCCCAACTCAGACGCGGCAAAGAAGGAAGAGCCATTGCCTGCTGATGAAGGAGCTTGCACTACGGCGCCGTTTAAAGGGGGCGTCAAAAAAGCTGCTGGGCCCAAACCACGGTCGATTTCAAAGGGCAAGAGGTATCGAGTTTGGGTAAGAGATGGTGGTGCCTGTGTGAAATGTGGGAGCAAAAAGGGGCTTCAGGTGGATCACATTGTTCCAGTGGCCCATAGGGGAGGAAGTGAGGAGGAGAGGATGGCAACTCCAGGAGGCCAACTCCACTAGGAGACTATATGGGTCATCATTCGTCTACCCAGAGGCTGCCAAAGTGGCCATGAGCATTCGGGTGGATGCCATTGTGGTCGCCGAACTAAAGGACGAGGCTGAGCGTATGGACATACCCTATCAGCCCCTTATCAATAGCGTTGTGCACAGTTTTGTGACGGTGAATTGGTTGACAAGAGGTCGAAAAGAGCTGGGTAAACAGCCTGTATTGCAGCCATGGAGCCTTTAGGGGCCAGGGGCCTGCTTTCTTAAGCTGGGGTGGCTGTCACCGGGCCTGAGTCTCCAGACATTGACAAAGTCCCAACCCGAGAAGGAGGAGCGCTGAGTGAGCTCGACGCTGGAGAGGGGCTGTCCGCTGAGGCTTTGGTCGCAGTTTTCACACTCAGAGCTGTTAAGGGAATAGGATGTGGGCGGAAGAGCAGAGCCATCACCACCCCCCGTGAGGCCTCCAAAAAGCCGTCCCCGTTCACTGCCCGCTCCGAAAATATCTCCCAGAAAGAGATTGCGCTGAAAGTTGCCGATGTGGCTGTTTGCCAGTGTTCCCACCAGCCCTCCCACTTGATTGTCGCCGGTGACCGTTCCAGTAAAGACATTGTCCGTAAAAAACGCCGCACTCCTAGAGGAGATCCCAGCCACCAGGTCAGTTCCAGTGATGTCGGCATTCACCGCGCAAAATCGGACATTAAAAGGACTGAAGGCAAGGGTTCCCGCCACCCCTGCGGCGGCACCTCCCAAATTGGTCACAGAGCCTTCGACCGAGCAGCCAAAGATACTGCTGTTAGTTTCCCCTACCAGCCCGCCTGCGGAGCCGAACAAAGCCTCCACCGTCCCTTCAAAGTGGACATTTCGCATTTGTGTTGTCCAGCCATCGCCCAGTACCCCTCCCGTGACCCAGGCAGAGGCAGATGTATTTTTTATTGAGGCCTGGGCGAATTGCCTCAAAATTACCGGCCGAGGCGGCGGCGCAGGTCCTGGATGGCCCGCTCTCCTTCTTGTCTGAGCTGCTGGGTTTCAGACCTTTGCCGTTGCTGGAGCTGCTCTTGAGCTTTTTTTTGTGCCGCTTGGGCTTCTCGCTTTCGGGACTCCACCAGGCCTTCAATCTCCGAGCGAATTTTTGTGTACTCGGCCTCGAGTTTGGCCTTTTCAGCCTGGACCTTCTCGTTCACCTGGCGGCGCAGCTCGGCTCGGGCTCGGTCAATTTGTGCCTGAATCTGTCGGGCAAAGCCTTGGCTCAGAGCCTCGCCCAGGTTGGAGCGGAAGTTCAGTTTGGGGCTGCTCCAGCGGCCTGTGGCTCGGGCATCCACATTGATCATGGTGATGTCATTGAGGACCCCGGTGAAGATCTCATTGAGAAGGGAGGACCTTGCCTCTAGGTCATAGTTGAGGTTGGTGAACTCGTTGTAGGAGCGCACGTTGATCTCGCGGTTTTTAAGCTCTGCCGTCAGCTTCCACTGGCCGGTGGACTCTTGAAGCACAAGGCGCACATCTTGGCTGTTAGCCAAGTTTATGGGCCGCACCGGGTAGGAGCCAATTTGCATCTCAAGGCTCTGTCTGGGCTCAGTCGTTGTATGATCCAAAGTCAGATGGGTGGTGAAGTCCATGATCCTCTGATGGGGAAAGTCCCCTTCAATTTTGAGTTCCGTGGGAATGCCCAGTTGTACGGGGTTTGAGGTCAGGTGAGTCAGCTGTCCGGCAATCCGCCCACTGTATTCGGAGTCCGTGGGCTCGGAGCTGATGGCCGCTTTTTTCAGCCAAAACAGAGGGTAGCCCTTGGCCACTGGAAAGACATAGCTTCGCCCCTCGGCCCGAGCGGGAGGCACGATCTGTTTGTCCTCTTTTTTCTCTCCCGGGGCCAGACCTGGGGGAATGTACTGCTGGGCCACTTGCATATACCGATTCAGCGTCACCAGAGTGTCCTGAAACATTCCCAAAAACAGAGCCGTGGACAGGGCAGAGGCATCAATTCCGGGAATGCGCAGGCGGGATTCAAGATCTCTTAGGTCCTGGCGGATCAGGTCCTCCACTTGTTTGAGGCTGGTCTCAAAGCCGCGCACATCGGAGCTGAGGCTTCGCTGCGCCTGATCGATCTCGCGGACCTTCTGCTCAATCTCCTTGTAGAGACGCTCTCCCTCTCTGAGGTTTTGGGCGAGCTCTTGAGGGCGGCTGAGGTCGAGCTTGAGTTCGCCGATCTGTTGGACCAGCGCCTCAATCTCTCGGCCCTGGGGAAGCTCTCTGAGCCGCTGACGCCAGAGCTCTTGCTTTTCCTTGAGTTCTTTTTCTAGTTCTTCGATCTTCATGACGGACTTGAGCTCTTGCTCCAGAGCCTTCAGCTGATCTCCCGCTCTGGTTCCCCCGGCAATGGCGGCAATGTCCCCTAGGAGGTTTTCATTGTGCTCTTCGCGCAGGTTTTCAATGAGCTGCTGCTCTGCCTGTTGCATAAGGCTTGGGCCCTCAGAGACAACAGGGGGGCGGACCCAGCCCGGTCTTCGCCGAGGCACGTGCATTTGGATGTTGGTGATGCTGGCCTCCTCCACCACAAACTTAGCTCTCAGCAGGGCGTCCCAAAGCAGGTGGAAGCGGACCCGCTGAATCTGGATCAGATTGCGCTCAGGAGCCTCTTTGTCTGTCACCTGGATATTGCCAATGGTCAGGTGTCCGCCAAGAAAAGAGGTGCGCAGAGAGCCGATATTCACCTCTGCCCCGTGGACATAGCCTGCGGCCCATTCCAGACCTCGGCGCAGGTGAGCATCAAAGAAGTTGGTGAAGTAAAAGCCAATAGCCACAACAAGAATTGTTACGGGAACAACTGCCTCGACCCTTATAGGTCCCTTGGACTTGATCTTAGCTTCGGGCTTAGGCTCGGGCTTATCCGTAGAGTTTGTCATAGGTGTAGTACCATTTGTAAATAGCTGTGGCTTTAAAGGCTTTAAAGGTCTTGGAGTTTTTAAAACTTGCCACCACGGTGGCTCGATAGCGCAGCACCAACTTGCGGCCTACTAGCATCACCACAGGCAGGAGTGCCAGGGAAACCACCCCTGAACCCATCACGATGCTGTTGTTAAATCGGGTCAGGGGCACGATCGGCATATTGTACATTTGGGTGAAAAGTCCCTGCAGGGCTGGGGCCTCTAAAACGAAAACCCCTACAGAGTGAAACACCGGATCTAAGAGGTAGGCAGGAAAGGCAAATAAAAAGGCCGCAGCAAAGGCCGCAGTCACTTGAACGCGGAAAAGAAAGATCATCACAAAAATAAGTAAGCTCTGTAGGGAAAAGAAGGGCGTCATTCCCAGGACAAATCCCGCCGCGATTCCAGCGGCGATCTGGTTGGTGCCAGTATCTGAGTTGAGCAGCTTGAGAAAGGAAAAAAATTGCTTCAGCAGTAAAGTCATAGATCACATTTTTTGCTGCATTCCCACTGAAGTCAATCTGGCCAGGAGTATTTATTTGGAGTTTGCTACCTCAGTCCAACTTGATTTTTTCTTAAAAGCCATCTAGATCAACGCTTGATGTTGACTAGACTGAGCAAAGGCCTTGAAAACTCACCAGCCTTTCAAAATTTTATTATTGGCGTTATTGTTTTCGCTGGACTTTTGGTAGGTCTTGAAACGGACCCTGAGTTGGTGAGGGCTTATGGTCCGATTCTGAGTTTTCTTGATAGTTTGGTCTTAGCAATTTTTACCTTTGAAATTGGAGTTAAGTTCGTAGCGCGTTACCCTCGACCTTTAAAGTTTTTTACTGACTCTTGGAATGTTTTCGATTTTGTCATTGTAGCAGCTTGTTATGTGCCCCTGTTGAGTCAGTATGCCATGCTGTTGAGAATGTTTCGTTTGCTTAGGGTGTTGCGCCTAGTGAGGGCCGTTCCTCGACTGCAAGTCGTTGTAGAGGCTCTTCTCCGGGGTCTGCCATCGATGTTCTATGTTTCAGTTTTGTTACTTCTGTTGTTTTACATGTACGCCGTGATGGGAACTTTTCTGTTTTCGGTTAACGACCCCGTTCATTTTGGAAGTCTCAAAAACTCGTTTTTAAGCCTGTTCAGAGTTGTCACTTTAGAGGACTGGACAGACATCATGTACACTCAGATCTATGGCTGTGATGTCTATGGCTATGGGTTTAAGCAGGAGCTTTGTGTGGAGCCTCAAAAATTTCCCTTGATTGCTCCTCTTTACTTCATTTCATTTGTTTTGTTTGGCACCATGATCTTTCTGAATCTTTTTATTGGGGTGATTGTTAATGGAATGGATGAGGCACGAAAGGAGCAGGAAGCTCAATTGAGAGCAAAAATTCAGCAGGCAACGATGGCGCAAGCTACGGACTGGCAGCGGGAGATCGCCAGTTTAGAGGAGCTCCTAGAGGAGAGCCGACTCTCCCTAGAGCGGGTCCGGCAGGCCATGTCCAAGAGCCCAGACGCATCAAAACATCCACCTAATTTGTAGTTGAGAGCCAGTTGAAAGCAGGGGAGATATGTCTTGCCCCCTTTAAGGCTTCAGATATAGATCGAGGGCTTATGTTGGACTACCTACACATGAGTTCTTGGACCTTTTTCAGAGCAGTTCTTGGCAGTTTTGGATTGTGGCTTCTGTTGGGGGGGGCGGTGAGGGCAGAGGCCCCAGCGGCCTCAGAAGTCAAAAGCCTAGTGATCTATAGCTCCCAAAAAGAGCATATTTTGCGGGAGCTTGTTGAGTCCTTTAGTCAGGAGACCGGGGTCCAGATCAGATTGGTCTATGACCAAGCAGGCCCCCTGCTCACTAAGCTCAGAGCCGAGGGGGCAAGCTCACCTGCTGATGTGCTATTGGCCGTAGATGTGGGCAACCTGTGGCTGGCCACCCAGATGGATTTGCTGCGGCCCATTCAATCTGAGGACCTCACTTCTGCCATCCCAAATGTCTTGCGTGACTCTCAGGGGCGGTGGTTTGGTCTGTCTCAGCGGGCACGGACGATAGTTTACAATCCTGACCAGGTTGCAGCCGAAGATCTAGGCTCTTATGCAGATTTGGCCGGGGCGCAGTGGAAGGGCCGCCTGTGTCTGAGAACTTCAGGCCATGTTTACAATCAGTCCTTGGTGGCTGTTCTGTTGGAGAGTCTGGGTGAGGACAAAACTCTTGAGGTGCTGCGGGGCTGGGTGAGAAATCTGGCCGCCCCAGTTTTTGCCAACGACACGCAGCTTATCCGGGCCGTTCACAGCGGGCAGTGCCATGTGGGCATCACAAATAGCTACTATTTGGCGAGGATTTTGAGTGATCAGCCCGACATCCGGGTCCAGCTCCACTGGCCGGAGCGAGTTCATGTCAATGTCTTTGGCGGAGGTGTCACTCGCTCATCTAGCCAACCGGATTTGGGTCAGCAGTTTTTAGAGTGGCTTGTCTCCGAGTCAGGCCAGAAGTTGATCGCCCAAGCTAACTATGAGTTTCCCGTAAGGGAGGGGATTGAGCCCTCTCAGATTGTCAAATCTTGGGGAGTTTTTCAGCCTATGGAAGTGCACTTGAGTGTTGCTGGAGAGCGACAGTCCGAGGCTGTGAGGTTAATGGACCGTGCCCGCTACCGTTGAGAAAAAGGTCCCTTTTAAGCTGCGGCCCTTAAAGTACGCTTTTGTCTTTGGGCTCTTGGTTCTGTTGCCCTTGTCGGTGGTCATTTTATCCTGGTTGCAGGTGGACACTGAGCTGTGGAGGCACCTGCTTGAGCATCAACTGGGCTTTCTCACACTGCAGACAGTTTCTTTAGCTGTGGGAACTTTAATTTGGACCGGCTTTTTAGGCGTGAGCCTGGCGGCACTGGTTGCCTTTACGGAGTTTCCGGGCCGAAGGTTTTTGAGTTGGGCTCTGCTCTTGCCTTTTGCTCTTCCAGCTTATGTCCAGGCCTTTGTCTGGGTGGACCTATTGGACTACAGCGGTTTGGTTCCAACTTTTTTACGTCAGAGCTTTGGACTGGATCTGGTCTCCTGGCCTTCGGTGCGCTCACTGCCCGGAGCCTGGTGGGCTCTGTCCTTAAGCTTTTTTATCTATGTTTACCTACTCACCTTAGGAGCCTTTTACTCTCAGGGGCGCAGGTCCCTAGAGGTGGCCAGATCCTTAGGCTACTCTCCCTGGCAGGGCTTTTGGCGTGTGAGCTTGCCCCTGGCAAAGCCCTGGGTTGGAGCTGGCCTTTTGCTAGTTCTTATGGAGGTGCTGTCTGACTACGGAACTGTGGCTCTGTTGGGAGTAGACAGTTTGACCGTGGGGATATTTAGAGTTTGGTACGGACATTTCTCCCTGAGCACTGCAGCCCAGTTGGCCTCGCTCTTGACCCTGGTGGTGTTTGCCATTGTGGTGCTTGAAAGTCGACTCCGGCAGCGGCAGAGGTTTTACGAACAGAAGGCCTCGGGGCTTGCAGGTTCAGGAGCCCAGTTTCGATCAACAAGAGGATTGAGGCTGGCAGCGATGATATTCTCCTGGACGGTTTTTGCCCTCGCCTTTGTGCTCCCTATGGGACGCTTGCTTTGGCTTGGGGCCTCGGTTCAGGACTATCACTACGCCTGGGCCTCGGTTTTTCCCGTACTTCTGAACACATTAGTTTTGGGTGGTCTTGCTGCTGTGTTGACCGCTCTTGCCGCTTTCTTCATGGTGGCTGATTTGAGGTTGAGAGGGGGTGGGCTGAGATCTTCGGCTTTACGTCTTGGGGCCTTGGGCTACGCTCTGCCAGGGGCGGTCCTGGCAGTGGGCGTGTTCACTCCATTGGTCCTTCTAGATAAGCAAATCCATTCTCTTTTGTCTGGATGGTTTGAGGGGGGCGGTGGCCTGCTCCTGACGGGAACCCTTTGGGCCATGCTCTTGGGTTATTTTATTCGCTTCTTGGCCATCCCTCTGCTGAGCTTAGGCTCTGCCAGTCAGAATTTGCCCGGTAGGATGGATGAAGCCGCAAGGAGCTTAGGTGAGGCTGAGGGAGGGCTTGTGCGCCGACTCTATTGGCCCCTACTCAAAAAAGGTTTGCTGATTTCTCTGCCCCTGGTTGTGGTGGATGTGATGAAGGAGATGCCCATGACTTTGATGATGCGGCCGACGGGTTGGGACACCCTTTCGGTCCGAATTTTTCAACTGACCAGTGAGGGCCTATGGGCTGAGGCGGCCTGGCCTGCGGTGATTTTGTCCCTGTCGGCCGTGGTGCCGATTTATTTTTTTCTGAGACCATTGACTCGGGTGGGTTTGCGTTATGGCTAAGGGGGCAAGTGGGCAAGCTTCAGCCCTTCATGTTCAAGAACTGCGTCACTGCTATAAGGCGGAGGGGCATGGCAAAACTGTGCCGGTGTTAAAGGGGGTGGATTTGGAGCTTTTTCCTGGGGAGCTTGGTTGTTTGCTGGGACCCAGTGGCTGCGGGAAAACCACTCTCTTACGCTCCATTGCCGGCTTTGAACAGCCTGATGCAGGAACTATCCATGTGGGTGGAAGGGCCGTCTTTGTGGGTGATCAGACAGGGGGGCATGGGAGACCCGAACTGACACTAGAGCCGGAGTTAAGGCGAGTGGGGATGGTCTTTCAGGACTATGCGCTGTTTCCTCACCTCAACATTCAGGACAATATTACATTTGGGCTCAGATCTCTTTCTCCAAGCCAGCGCCAGCAAAAGGTGAAGGAGTTGGCAGAAGCCCTTCGCCTCAGCCCCGACCTGTGGCAGCGCTTTCCCCACGAACTGTCCGGGGGACAGCAGCAGAGAGTCGCTCTGGCCAGAGCTCTGGCCCCGGGGCCTCAGCTGCTACTTTTGGATGAACCCTTTTCCAACCTAGACCCTCGCTTGAGGGCAGAGATGCGGGGAGAGCTCAAGGACATGTTGAAGGCCTGGGCCGTGACAGCCCTGTTTGTCACTCATGATCAAGAGGAGGCCTTTGAACTCAGCGACAAGCTGGGTCTGATGCAGGATGGGAAGATCCTTCAGTGGGGTCTGCCTGAAGAGCTCTATAGACAGCCTAAAGCCCTTGAAGTGGCCCAGTTTTTTGGTGAGGGCTTTGTGCTAGATGCCCAAGTTGAGGCCTCAAATGGTCCTACTCAATCCTACCAGCTGTGCACGGAGTTTGGATATGTTCCGCATAGACCCTCAGAAGAGTCTCGAGATCTGAAAGTTTTTGTGCGTCCAGAAAACTGGCGATGGAGTGAGACTGAGTTTGTAGGTGGGGTGAAAGTCGAAATCCTGGACCGCCGCTTTCGCGGGGCCTTTGAGCGCCTTTACTTTCTTTCTCCCCAGAGCCAAAGACTGATGTACTTGGACTCACCCAAGGGTTCCGCTCAAAAGCGCATTTACCTTGGCTTGAGCGAAGAATGGATAAATATTTTTTAGATTATAAACTGAACAAGGAGAGACATCATGAAGGTACGAGCAATACCGTTGTTGTTAGTTGGCGTTTTTTTTTGTATTGAGGGGGCGAGCTCTTCGCTGCCCGAGGTGAGAGTGATTGGTTCCAGAGAGGCCGAGCGCCGCCTTCCGGGCTCTGGCAGTTTTGTGGACCAAAGTGAAATCCGCGAAAAGAACTACGAGGACATTCATCGCATTGTGCGCAGAGTGCCTGGAGTGGCCGTTCGCGATGAGGATGGCCAGGGGATGTTTCCACACATCAGCTTAAGAGGGACTGACCTCAACCGTAGCGCCAAGCTGACGATGATGGAGGATGGGGTGCTGATTGCTCCGGCTCCCTACACAGCTCCTGGGGCCTATTTTAGTCCTGCAGCGGGAAAGATGAGTGGATTAGAGATTCTCAAGGGCTCAAGCCAGGTCAAATATGGGCCCCATACCATTGGAGGGGTGTTGAATTACTTGACCACGCCCATTCCCGATAGTTTTGAATTTTACGGAAAAACCATGGCCGGCAGCTTTGGTGAGAGAATTGGTCACAGTTATGTGGGCAACACCTTAGAGATGGATTCGGGGGGGCGTTTTGGATATCTGCTTGAGTTCTATGGTCGAAGCTCTGAGGGCTTTAAGCATATTGATCAGGTCCCCGGAGACTCGGATTCAGGGCCTGTGCGACGGGGGGGAGCTACGGGTATGGACCGGGTGGAGCCTATGCTCAAGTTGTCCTATGAGCCCCCGACGGCCAACTATCAGCGTTTAGAGCTCAAGTACGGTCACAGCAGGGGGTTTGCCGATGAGAGCTATTTGGGCTTGAATGATGCGGACTTTAGAGCCTCCCCTTTCAGACGCTATTCCACCAGCCGCTTTGATCGTATGAACTTTGAGCAAAACCGCAGCTACCTGCGCTACTTTTACGACACAGGAATGGGATTAAGCCTCGTCACTACCGCCTACTACAATCAATTTCACCGTAACTGGTACAAGATCGATCGAGTGGGACCCGACACTTTAAACCTCGGCGGATTGGGGGCGGCCCTAGCCAACCCTTCAAGGCTTGCCATCTTGCGGGGAGAGGATGAAGGTGCCTTTGCCGTCAAGGCCAACAATCGGGACTACTACGCCTGGGGCCTGGATCAGTTGGCTCGCTTTGAGTGGGCAGGAACAAATTTGAGCCATGAACTGGAGCTGGGTCTACGCTATCACAGCGATGCGATGAAGCGTTTTCAGCACAGTGACACCTTTACTCAAGACTCCAGTGGAATGATAGACTCAGTTGTCTATGGAGTGCCTGGCAGCGGGGATTTTGATCGCAATGAAGCCAGAGCCATTGCCTTTTTTGTCCAAGACAAGATGACGGCAGGGGCTTGGAGCTTCACTCCAGGAGTTAGAGTTGAGCATGTTCAATTGAAGTTTGAGAATTTCAAGCCTGGCAGTGAGACCCGTCTGGATGGGGAGCTTACTGAGCTTGCGCCCGGCCTAGGGGTCACCTATGAGGTGAGCCCAGAGTGGATGGCCTTTGCGGGAGTTTATCGGGGTCTGTCGGTGCCAAGCCCCAGAGATGCCCTAAGGTTTGATATCAAGCCAGAGACCTCGCTGAATGTGGAGCTGGGGAGCCGCTGGCAGTACAGCTCCTACTCTGCCACGGAAGCCGCAGTCTTTTTGGCTCACTTTGAGGATCTCTATGTTCCCCAGAGCTTTGCCGCTGGAAGTGAAGATCCAGACAACGGTGGAGATGTGCGCAGCATGGGTGTGGAATTTAAAACCCAATATGATCTGGGTGAGGCTCAGGGCTGGGGCTGGTCCAATCCCTGGTATTTGGTGGCCACTTATACCGATGCTCGCTTGAGGGGAGAGGCAAGATCTTTGAACAAGGGATCCATTTTTTATGGGGGAAAAGACGGCCAAAAGCTGCCCTACATCCCGCCCCTTCAGCTCACTCTGGGAACAGAAATATCTCGGACGGATTGGGGGCTCAACCTCTCAGCCACCTATGTGGACAAGACCTGGTCAACGGCGGCCAATGCCGACGAGACAGATACGGACGCCAGAGTGGGGGCCATCGATTCCTATATCGTGGTGGACTTAAGCGGGCGCTATCACTTGAGCGAGCAGGTTCTTCTGCGAGCCAGCATTCATAACTTATTTGACGAGACCTATATGGTGGCAAGGCATCCCCATGGTCCAAGACCAGGAAAGCCATTTTCTGCCCTCGTGGGCTTGGAGGCGAGTTTCTAGTGTTAATCCATATCTTTCAAAAGGGCGGCCCTTTGATGTTTGCCCTATTGGCCTGCTCTCTTCTCTCTCTGACCCTGATTTTGGAGAGGAGTTATTTTTGGTGGAAGCTGTACAAAAGCCGAAGCTCAAAAGAGATAGATGAAGTCTTGGGACTTCTAAAAACGGCCGACCTTCAGAAGCTAAGGGGGCTTTTGACTCAAAGACTGAGCTCGCCTGATGGAGCTTCGAGGAGTCAGTTGGACCCAGTTTTGACTGTGATGGGAGGAAGCCTCTCTCGTCTGGATGAGGATCTTTCCAGAGTCAGTTCTCAAGAGCTTTCTGAGGCTCTTCAGGTGAGTGCGGCCAAGGAGTTGGCCCGCATGCGCAGCTACCAGACGGGTTTAGATACAGTGATTATGGTCGCCCCCCTATTGGGAATCCTCGGAACGGTGATAGGGATCATTGGTGCCTTTGATCTCTTCAGCCACACGGGACTGAGTGATGTTCAAGTGGTGACGGGGGGCATAGCGGAGGCTCTGATCACAACGGCCACAGGACTTGTTGTGGCCATCTTGACTGTGGTGCCGAGTCAGTTGTTTCAATCCCGTCTCAATAGGGAAAAAGAGCGCATGGAGCAGATCCTGACCGACTTTGAGACCTTATTGAGGCCTCACCTAAAGGAGAGGCTGTGAAGATTCAGGCTGAGGTCCGCAGACGCGACAGCAGAATTGACCTGATTCCTCTTTTGGACTGCATTTTTTTGCTAGTGGTTTTTTTTATGTACGCCATGCTGAGCTTGGTAACTCAACAGGGGCTTTCCCTCAATTTGCCATCAGCTCAGACAGCGACGGCCGAGCAGGGTGAGCGGGTGACCCTGTCCTTGTCGGCAGAGGGGGAGCCCTACTGGAATGAAATCAAGATGGATTGGGAGGAGCTGGAGATAAGCCTTCGGGAGTTTGCAGGGCACAGCAAATTGCTGAAAGAGGCTCATCAGGTGCCGTGGATCTATGTGCGAGCCGACAAGGGGGCCGAATATGGCCAAGTGGTCAGGGCGTTGGATCTTCTGCGTCAAGCGGAGTTGAGAAAAGTCTCTTTGGAGACCCATGACTGAGTCTCTGAAGTGGGCTTTGGGTTTTGCTTTTGTCCTTCATCTAGGGCTTCTGTTCAGCCCTATGTTCTCACTGAGGTGGAGTCTTGATCAACTTCCAGACATTGAGTCGGCCCCTTTGGTGTTGGAGCTAGTGGCTCTCACCGAGCCTACTCCACCCAGCCCGCCTCCACCTCAGCCACAAGAGCCTCCTCCTTCAGTGCCTCCGGAGCCTGCCTCCTCGGAGGAAGAGCCTCCTTCTGCAGAGCCTCCCTCTGAAGAGGAGCAGGCAAGCCCCATGGCCATAGAGGAGATGAACCTGGCCGAGCTTGAGAC
>SKYF01000105.1 GCA_007128005.1 Bdellovibrionales bacterium | reverse complement strand
CAAAGCCCATTGATCCTACTCTCAAGGCCGCTCTGTCCGCACCCCGAAGCCTTTACCCTCAATATCGGACAGATAGCTGACCTCAGCGCCAAAGGCGGCCTGGCACGAATGGCACCTTTTGCCTTGCTTGTTTCCATTTTGCGCCGTAATATGGAGGTGATGTATGCAAGACTTCTAACTCCTCCAAATAACTCATTTTTTTTATTTGGGGCAAGGGGTACGGGCAAGACCACCTGGCTGAAACAGTTCTTTCCAAAGGCCCATTGGTTTAATTTTTTGGATGAGGCCTTGTTTCAGGAGATTCTTGTTTCACCTCAAGTTTTCTCCGAACGGCTACGAGCATTGAAGCCGGGACAATGGGTTGTCGTCGATGAGGTGCAACGCCTGCCGAACCTACTTAATGAGGTTCATAGAGGGATAGAGGATTTTAAACTAAACTTTGTTTTGACCGGATCAAGTGCCAGAAAGTTAAAAAACGCTGGGGTTAATTTATTAGCCGGTCGAGCTCGACTTAGGACCATGCTGCCTTTTTTACCGCGAGAGCTGAAAGAGGATTTCAATATCGAGTCCATTTTACGTTGGGGAGGTATTCCTCTGATCTGGAATGCTGAGGATAAGGATGAAATCCTTCAAGCCTACGTGCAAACTTATATTAGGGAAGAAATCCAAGCAGAGGCACTGACAAGAAATCTTGCAGGATTTGCAAGAGCCTTACCGGTTGCAGCCCTCTTTAATGGACAAGTGTTGAATACTTCTAGTTTGAGTAGAGATGCTGAGATTCAGCGGAAAACAGCTGAAGGCTATGTCCAGATTCTGGAAGACACCTTACTGGTGAAAAAAATTTGGCCCTATGGGGCAAAGGTTATGGTGCGAGAGCCTAAGAAGCCCAAACTCTACTGGGTAGACCCAGGAATTGTTCGAGCGGTAAGAGGAGTGCGGGGCCCACCGTACCCAGAGGAACGAGGGGGTCTGTTTGAGACTTATGTTTTTTCCATGATAAGGCACGAGCTAGAAAATACGCGAAGGTACAGCGAGGTGTTTTATTGGGCTTCAGCATCTTTAAAGACGGAAGTTGATTTTCTGCTTCTTTCCGACACGGGGATTCATGCTATCGAAGTGAAATCGACGGCTAAGGTGAGACAGGAGGACTATAAGGGTCTCAGGGCCCTAAGAGACCTTAAGGGTTTAAAACGAAGAATCATTGTCTACCTGGGCGAGGCCGAGCGACGGACCGAAGACGGCATTGAAGTTCTTCCTTTGCAGATATTTGACCAAGCCTTAGCGGCGGGGTTGGGATGAGGCCGTGAGTTGACCATCCCTCAGGGTGCGAGAGCCCAAATAAACACCATAAGCCCTATGAATGCTCTTCTCATTCAGTAGAGCCTTTAAGGCCTTTCCAAAATCACTTTTCCACTCTTTTGTGGACTTAACTTCTATGGCATTCAATTCGAGCCTAAAGAGCTCAGGGTTGCGACTAAAGCGCAAGAACTCAGAGGGCTTAAGCAGATCAAATTTATGAGCCATGGAATAATGCTGAGAGACCCAGGTGGTTTTTCCGGTTCCACGAGGCCCAAGCAGAAAGTAGGACCTTGCGGGCGGTTGAAGGGAGCGTGTATACATCACCGTCATTTTTCCAGTAAAAATGACGGCGGTCAGGTCAAGACGCCAGTCTAGATGAGCGGCGCATCTTATGTGTTCATTCCTTGCGTTGAGAGTTTCAGATGTTAGGGTCCCTCGGGCCATGTACTTTTCTGCCGCATTTATTCAAGGTCTTTCAATCGCCTCAATAGTTATGGTTTCCTGCGGTGTAGGTTATTTGCTCCTCATTCTTTGGCAAGATTACCGACGGAAAAATCTTTGGTAGCAAGAGAGCCAATTTTTAAAGTGCAATAAGCTCTCAGATGACTTCCCGCCCGCTAAACCCGTCACTACAATTTTTCTTTGGACAACAACTGAGAAAAGTCCTCAAAGGGTAAAACTTCAATGCCATCAATTTTTTGTTTTCGTGGTCCAAGATAGACTAGAATTCGCCTTTCCAAACCTTTGAGATCAGCGATCGCCTTCAAACCCAGTAAATCTGAATTTGATAATTTCTTCGAGGATTTGGCTTCGATAGCAATAAACTTTGCTCCCCTTTTGAGTAAAAAATCGACCTCTGTTTGTTGAGCATCGGCCGGTGACCAATAGTAATGCTCATCATATAGATCACGGTAATCTTTGTAAGACCGCAAGACTTGAGCAATAAGTCCCTCGAATAGATGCCCTTTCTCCTCAGGAGCTAGCGGTCCGTAGAGTTTCTTTAATGCTCTCACCAACCCAGGATCGATAAAATAAAATTTGGGATGTTTCTTCTCCCTAACTCTCAACTTTGGGCTATAAGCGGGCCATTTAAAGCCTATCAGAGTGTCTTCTAAAATTGAAAAATAACCTTCAACAGTTGTACGAGAGACTTCTGCATCCCTTGCGGTTGCTGAAACACTGAGTGTCTGTCCATGATAAAGGGCCGCGATAGGCAAAAAGCGGGCGAATCCAGGTAGATTGCGTACCAAGGCCTCGGACTGAATTTCCTCTTTTAAGTAAGTTTGAGTGTAGGCTTTTAATGTGGCTAAAGAGTCTTGGGCCATGACATTAATGGGAATGAGACCTGTAGAAAGCGCCTTATTTAAATTGAAGTCCCTTCCCATCTCTTCAGGAACAAAGGGGTGAAGCGAGCAGTTCAAAGCCCGTCCGGCCAAAAGGTTAACTCCAGAGCGTCTCAATTTGCGAGCACTCGACCCTGAAAGAACAAATCTTAAACGATTTTCCTCTATGAGTCGATGAACCTCATTGAGCAAGGCGGGGAGTCGTTGGATCTCATCAACCACAACGGTCGATCCTGGTTTCAGGCTAGACAACTCCTGGTAGAAGAGTCCGATGTCCGCCAAATAGGACTGGTATAAGCTTTCGTCCAATAGATTAACATGTGTGGCTTGCGGATACTCCTGCCTTAAAAAGGTGGATTTTCCAGTGCCTCGGGCACCTAACAGGAAGTAACTTGATTTGGGAGGGCTAAATATTCTGTTGTACATAGACTCAGCTCCTATGCCGTCATTTTACGCCGCAAAATGACGGTATGTCAAAAAAAGTTCCAAGTGCCTGGCGGGCGCTATTTCTGGTGTAGGCTGTTGAGGATCAACTGGGCCAACTGGATGGCTTCAACTGGTTTGCCAACGTGGGCGTGAAAGCCGGCGGCCAGAGCCTGTTTGATGTCTTCGTCGGTGGAGTAGGCGCTGAGAGCCAAGGCGGGAATATGGCCGCCCTCCTCGGCCTTTAACTTCCTCACCTTTCGCACTAAACTATAACCGTCCTCATCGGGCATTCCGATGTCGCTGAGGAGAACAGTGGGTTTAAAGCTTTTAAAGACCTCTAGGGCCTGGTTCGCAGAGCCAGCAATCATGACCTCAGCCCCT
>SKYF01000001.1 GCA_007128005.1 Bdellovibrionales bacterium | reverse complement strand
GGCGATAACCGCCAAAGACAAGGCGCCCGGCTCAAATCGAACGCAGGCGTACTTGAGCGGTACGTTGGAGTGAGATTTGAGACGAGCAACGCCGTATTTGGCGGTTTCGCGCCAGTCACAATTTACTGCCAGGGGTCGGCTCTCGATGTTGGAGGCAGAGGGGTAGTTGATCTCACAGCCCCGGGGCCGAGTGCGGGCTCTCGGTGGCCTTTTGCCCTCTTTTAAGGAGCTCAGGGCCTCGCTGAGATAGGCTCTGTTTTTGTCTGAAAACTGACTTCCGCTGGAGACCGCTCCCCGATAAAACAACCCCTTGTTGGCTTGATAGACAAAGGCCTGGGGAGTTGTCACAGCCCCCAGAGCGCGACTCAAAGCCAAGTCCGCATCACTCCACACCGAAAAGGCCAAATTTTGTGCCTCAAAAAACCCCTGGGCCTCCTCTTGGGAAACTGAAGAGTCGGCGTGTATCCCAACAAAAGTGAGATCAGGATAACTCTTGGCGAGCTCACTCAGATGAGCCATATGAGACACAGAGCAGGGGCAGGTGGTTGACAGGGTGACAAAGACCAAGGGCTGACTCTGATCCTGTGGCAGCCGGGCCGAAAGGGCCTCCATCAGGGGGGTGGGTAAGACCTGACTCGAGAAAGCCGGAGCCGCCACAAAAGTTGCGACGAGTGCCGCCAAAAAGCGCTTGTAGGCATCCATGGCGGCAACCTAAGGGCAAGAGGCCCCTAAGTCAAAGTCAAACCCAAAGACGGGTAAGTTAGGCGGCATGAGGCTTAATTGTAATTGAAACCTCAAGAGCAAGCGCAATTTTACATAAAAAATCAAGACTGACCTGACTGACTTGGCCAGATTCCATTCGAGCGATAGCTGGTTGCTTGCTGCCAACGATAGCAGCTAGCTGGCCCTGAGAAAGCCCCTTTTTTTCACGAGTCTTGCGTAATTTCTCGATCAGCTTTTTCTTGTGTCGGATAAGCTCCATTTCTATGCCACTCAGCCCCAGAGAGTGCCCAAACTCATCGGCTGTTTTGTATTTTTCAACTTCTGATTTCATAATCTCAAACTCCTTATTCTGCTTTTTATCAATTCTATGGTTTGCCTATCCGTCTTCTGAGTTTTCTTTTGGGTCGCATGGAGAACATAGATAGCCTCTTCAACACGGATGACGTAAAAAACTCTGTACTCGCCAGCACGCCCCGATAGCCGCAACTCATGAAGACCTTTCGCAATCGACGGGAGTGGACGAGAGATGGGCATACTTAAATGCTTCCCAGCCATCAGATCATCGAACAGGGCAAAGATGTCTTCTATGGTATCAGGTGGAGCTCTTTTTAGTTCACGCTGTGCTTGCTTAAGTACGACCAATTCCACAATGCATGTTATAACGAATTCGTTATAATGTCAAGGCTCCCCTCAGGAGTTTACTTGAGGATATCTACCGCAGCGGATAAGGGAAAGTGCCATGAGCGCAGCATAAGTCAAAGCCCATCCTTCAAACACCTACAGTTGCCTACAAGAGGGGGCTGAGGTAGTTTTGAATTTTTCCACAAGGAGTGCGTTTTTGCCCCACTACTCTGGTTGGCAGTTTACCTTCTTTAGGCTCGCTTTAGGCATTGCGGGTTTGGCCTTGGTTTTGGTGGAGGTGGAGGTCTCGTGGATTCAACTTTTGTTGAGTTTGAGTTTGCTGGCTCTGACCCTCGGCGTTCTTCGGCCCTGGGCGTCCCTGTCTGTGGCAGCCCTTTGGCTGTGGGAGATGGAGTGGTCGCGCAACTTGGAGCTGGAAATCGGCCCACTGGTGATTCTTTTGATTTGGGCCAGCCTTCTTCTGGCCCCACCTGGGGAGCCCTTGAGCCTCTTGAGGTCGAAGTCCTCCCTTCAGCCCCACAAAAAGTGGCTCCTGCCTTTGGGTCCTTACCGATGGCTAGGTGCCCTGTGGTTTGCAGTGGTTTTTCTCAATGGCCTTAAGAGCAGTCCCTGGCTGGGACGCAGCTTTGTGGAAGCTGTGGATTACTTTATCCTCCTGCCCCAAAAAGGGGCCAGTGCCATCTTTTGGCTGGCCCCGGTCTTGTGGTTCTTTCGCTCCACCCGCCCCCTGGCTTGGCTTATGCTGTTTGGGCTTTTTATGGCCTATCTGATACTGGGAGTGGGCACTCTGAGCGGCAGCTGGGCCGGAGCCAGTCTGCTGAGTTTAGTTTTTATGCTCTACCTATTTGACAGCCGCTGGCTAGGAGCAAGGCAAAGCCAAAGTCCACCGATTCTGTTTTTTGATGGGGTCTGTGGACTGTGCAATCGCTGTGTGGACTGGGCCTTAAAAGAAGACTGGCAACGGAGGCTTCTCTTTGCCCCGCTGCAGGGAGATCGAGCCGCGGAAGTTTTGGATGAAGAGTTACGCAAAAATCTCGACAGCCTCGTCCTGTGGGTGGATGGCAAAGTCTATTTGCGGTCGACGGCGGCACTGCTGTTGGCCGAGCACATCGGGGGCATTTGGCGACTGGCCGCAGTGCTGAGACTTATTCCTCGACCTTTCAGAGATTTTGTCTATGATCGCATCGCTCAATCACGCTACCAGTGGTTTGGAAGACTTGAGACCTGCAGACTTCCCAGCCTTGAGGAGCGAGGAAGGATACTGAAGTGAGAGCCAAAGCGGTAAGGGCGTTTCCAGTTATTCTGTGTCTCTGGGGCTTGATCGGCAGCACCACTGCCTGGCCAGCTCCTCAGCTCAAGCTCAGCCCTTGGCTCGAGCGAATGGACCTGTCCGGAGACCTGAGACTGCGACAAGATCGAATTTCCCGCCAAGATGAGCGCACTCGCATTCGTCACCGTTACAGACTGCGCTTAGATGGCCTTGCACAGGTGGATGAGGATATAAAAATTGGCCTGCGCTTGGCCTCAGGCGAATCTCGACATCCCGTCAACTCCAATGAGACCACTTTCACTGATGGCTTTGCCAACAAAGATATTTACGTGGATATGGCCTATCTGGAGTGGCGACTGGCTGAGACAACCGATCTACAGGTAGGCAAAATCCCCTTGCCCTTCTACAGTGCCGGCCGCCGCCATCTGCTCTGGGATCCGGATATCACCCCTGAGGGAGTGAACCTTTCTTGGAACCAACCCCTGCCAAGAGGGAAGGCCTTGGCTCGGCTGGGCACTTTTGTCATGCAGGAGTATGTCTCTGAGTCCGACTCCTACCTCTATGCTGCCCAGGCTGCCTTAAGCTACAGCTGGCTGAACTCATCTGTGTTGATTGGAGCTGGGGCCTATTACTTTAGTCAACTCAAGGGCCGACCCTTGATGTACCACAGAGACTTTGGCAACTCTGTGGACCCCTTAGACCCCCTGGACCCCGATTCAGCCAAAATTTTCAGGTTCAACTACGAAGTCCTTCAGGCTTTTTTGGAGTGGAGTTGGCATGGCCGCCTGCCTACGCAGATTGTCCTGGAGTGGACTGAAAACCAAGCTGCACCTGAGCAGAACAGGAACTTTTTGGTGGCCCTGATCTTGGGAGAGCAAAGACGGGCCGGAGATGTCAGCTTGTCCTACGACTATCGGTTTATGGAAAAGGACTCCCAGGTGGGGGCTTTAACTGACGGCTGGTTTGCCTTCGCACAGCAGGACAGCCGGGGACACAATTTAAACCTCTCCTACGCTTGGAGACATCACAGTCTTTGGACAGTGAGATACCTGGTCGCTCAAACGGAGGTGAGCACTGGTGCTCCGAAGGACTTTCACCGCTTCTTGCTGGATCTACGCACCCGCTTCTAAAATGGCCCTCGCGACTTTTATCAGTGGGTCCTTGACTCTGGCTTCGCGAAAATGGGGCCGCCACTGCCCCTCTGTCAACTGGTCGCTGACAACAAAGACCCCGGCAACCTTGAGTCCATAAAAGGCTCCCACAGCAAAAAGTGCTGAGGCTTCCATGTCCACCACACAGGCTCCCCGCTTGACAAAGTCATCCACCTTACTCTGCGTTTCTCGGTAAGGGGCATCCGTGGTCCAGGACACTCCTTGAACAAAATCAATAGAGTTCTTCAGAAGGACTTGCTCCAGCCAGTGGCCAAGCTCTCCATGGGCCGAGTAGTGCTGCTGCCCCTGCTGCTCCTGCTGCTCCAAAAGGTAGTGCTGAGACGTACCCTCATCTGCAATTGCCTTTGTGCACACAAGCACTTGACCTGGCCCAAGATCCTTCTTCAGGGACCCCGCAGAGCCTAAGAAAATAAACTCTTTAACCCCACAGGATCTTAGCTCCTCCAGCCGGGCGACGGCCGCTGGAGCTCCAAGCCCCAGTCCACTGACCACCATCCACTCTGGGGAGATCTGATGCAGCTGAACTCCGAGAAAGGGCAGGGGCTCGGCAAAACTCAACTGCTCTTTGAGTTGCCCTTTGATTTGTTTGACAAGACTTGGAGAAAAACTCAACAGGGCCTTAGGTGGCAGTTGGGGCAAACCCGACTCAGGGTTCAAGGGCAGCTGCTTGGGCTTTAAGTAGCGCAGTAGAGCCTCTGCAGTCAGCAGAGGCCTCTCACCTTCTGGGCTCACAGGGAGGCCTCGGGGGGTCGTACTCCTTGAATGGCGGCTGGTCTTTGCAGGAAGGGCTCTTCCCGCAGGGGTTTGTAGGCGGACTGGACAGCCTGATGGGCCTGACTGGCAAGCCACTCATCTGCCGAGGCCAGACCGAGCGCCTGAGCCCCGGCCTCAGCCTGCGAGGGATCAAGGGGTGGCAAAACCGTCAGCTCTACTTCCATCTCTCCAAGACCGCACATGGCCCAAAGATGAGAAGCAAAGGGCATATCCCCATACCAAAACACAGCATCGCGATTTTGCACACTGGTGGGCTCTCCACCCAGTTGGACATAGTTGATACAAAGGGGTTGCACCGGACGCCCACTGAGCAGGGAGGCATTGAACAGCGGTCGGCGAAAGCGCAACACCCCCTCCCCGTTGGTGCTGGTGGCCTCGGGAAAGACCATCACGGAGAGCCCCGCCTGAAGGGCCTCGGTCAACTGGTGGATCTCTCGCGCCAAATTTTGTCGGCTTTTGCGGTCGACAAAAAGGCAGCCCGCAAGCTCCACAATCTGGCCTAAGAAAGTTGTGCGGCGAATGTCTTCTGAGGTGACAAAGCAGCCCGCCTTTTGACTGCTCAACACCAAGACATCCAAATAGGTCAAATGATTGGAGACAACCAGCTGCTCTCCTTCAGTGAGAGGCTCTCCCAACAGACGAACTCTGACTCCCAAAACCTTTAACCCCAAAAAAGAGTAACTCTGTAGCCAAGACGTCAGATGGTCCCTGAGCCGATAGGGGTCCTTTCGCCCAAACCATAGACTCAGCACAAAGGCGTGGCCCATATACAGCAGAATCAATAAAAATATCCCGACAAACCTCAGAGGCTGGAGAAGACGCTTTTTCATACTCAGCCCCCCTTCATCAGTGCGAAAGCTCAAAGTAGCGCTGGTAATGGCGTTTGGTGATGTTTTTCATATCCAAAATGGTCAGCAGGTCAAAGCAAGCAAACTCCTTGTCAAAGGCGGGCTCACCGTAGACCTTGGCTCCTGCCTGTAGGTAGCTTCTAAGGAGCGAGGGTAAAATTTGCTTGAGCTCCTCGCGACTCAGCTCGCAAACCTGATCCAAAGAAAACTCCGGGTGGCGAAAACTCTCCAGAGGGCGAATATTATAGGCATCGCTGTACTGGCCACTCTGCTGCAAGTGATGGATCAGCGAGGCCACCACAGCAGGATTCGAGGTCTTCACACTGGAGCAGCCAAAGAGACACTGGGCCTGACTGGCCTTAATGTACTGAGCAAGCCCCCTCCACAATAGATCAAAGGTCTGACCCGTTCGGTAGTCGGCATGGGTGCAGGCCCTGCCCATCTCCAAAACCTTGATGGGCCAACGCAAAAACTCAGTCAAATCAAACTCACTCTGCGAATAAAACTGATTCGTAAAGACTGAGGCCATAAGACGATAAGTCCCAACAACCTGACCTTTGTTCTTATCAATAATCATCAGGTGGTCGGAGCGAAAATCATAGTCCTCGATGTCCAAACCATGAACTTGCTCCTTGCCCTGCCACTCTTTTAGGAAAACCTGGTGACGAAGCCTCAAGACATCTATCAGCTCCATGGGGTTTTCTGCCGTCTTAACTAAAAAACCTGCTGTCTCATGGCGAATTGTAATATGAGCCCTAAACACATGAATTTTAGCAAAGAGCTTTTCACTCTGAGGGTCCAATGCAAAATCGATCACTTGATCTCCTCTCTGACCACACACTCTCCAAAGGTCCAGTCCAGCTCAACTCTGAGCATGAGCTGCCCCCAAAGGGCACTCAACAATATATGCTAAGCGTTAATGTTTTGCCAGTCCCCTCTTTACTTTTCCAAATTCCACAACCAGACTTAAGTTATTGAAATTGCCTACATTTAAAATATAGCAACAAGAAAGGGGCAGAAAATGACTTTGGGGACAATCATCGGCCTGGTAGTGGCGGGAGTTCTTATCTTTATGATCGTCAATATCTACAACTCCCTGGTGAGGCTTCAAAACCAGTTTAAGAACGCCTTCGCACAAATTGATGTGCAATTGAAAAGACGCTACGACCTCGTCCCCAATCTTGTAGAGACCGCCAAGGGCTACTTGAAGCACGAAAGAGAAACCCTAGAGGCTGTGATCCAGGCCCGCACCGGAGCTATCACTGCAGAAAAAAAGGCGGCCTCCGACCCCACAGACGCAAAGGCCATCAAAGATTTGGCCAAAGCCGACTCTCAACTGAGTGGCAGCCTGGGACGATTGCTCGCTGTATTTGAGCAATATCCCGACCTCAAGGCCAATGAGAATATGCGCCAGTTGATGGAGGAGCTGTCTTCCACAGAGAACCGGATCTCCTTTGCCCGTCAGCATTACAATGACTCGGTGATGACCTACAATACAACCAGAGAGGTTTTCCCCAATGTGATCTTTGCTGGCTCCTTTGGCTTTCAACCCGCTGAACTCTTTGAAGTGGAGTCCGCAGAAGAGCGAAAGAACATTCAAGTCTCTTTCAGTTAACCCATGAACTTTTTTGAGCACCAGCGCTGGGCCCATAGACAGACGCGAATCCTGATATTTTACTTTTTCCTGGCCGTGGTGGCCCTGGTGGGCTCAGCCACTCTGGGAGCCCTGGCCATCGTCCTGTGGCTCAACGCGGGCGATGTGGCTCCGGAGAGACTCTGGGAAGTGGGTTGGGGCGTGGCCCTGACCACGGCCGTTTTGATTGCCCTGGCCTCTTGGGGCCGATGGATGATGTTAAGAAAGGGAGGGGCCTCTGTTGCAGAGATGATGGGTGGTCAGCTGATCGTTCACGGCGACCAAGATCCCCAGAGAAAAACCTTGCTCAATGTGGTCGAAGAGATGGCCATTGCCTCGGGCATCGTGATGCCCCAAGTTTACCTTCTGCCCCGAGAGTCCTCCATCAACGCCTTTGCCGCTGGCTACTCCCCCAATCAGGCCGCCGTAGCTTTTTCTCAAGGTTGCCTAGATCACCTCACCCGAGATGAACTTCAAGGTGTGGTGGCCCATGAGTTCAGCCATATTCTTCACGGAGATATGCGTTTGAACACCTATCTTGTCAGTCTGCTATTTGGAATCTTCTCTCTTACCATTGCCGGACGCTTTTTTTTGCGCAGCCTGCACTGGATTCGTTTTAGCGGTCGAAGAGGAGGGCGAGGCCAGCAGGGAGTTTTTTTTGTCATCCTTGCCATGATGGCCTTTGGCCTGCTCCTGATCGTACTGGGATACTTTGGTGTGCTATTTGGTCAGCTGATTAAGTCCTCGATCTCGCGCCAAAGGGAGTTTTTGGCCGATGCCGCGGCTTTGCAGTTCACGCGCAACCCCCTGAGCATTGGAGGAGCTCTAAAAAAAATCAGAGACCTCAGTCGATACTCCTGGTGGAAGGGCCAAATCGAAGACTACCATGCTCAGGAGCTCAGCCATATGTTTTTTGCAAGCCCTGGTAAATTTGCTCTGGACAGCCTCTTTGCCTCCCACCCTCCGCTTGAGGAGAGGATCCGCCGAATCGACAGAGGCTTGCTCAGACTCCCCCCTTACGACCCTCGCACAGAATCACCCAAGAAGGACCAAGAGCAGCCCAAAAAACCCTCTCGTCAAGGACCCCCTCCTATTATCCCTGGCCTGACTCGCGGGCAGATCACCCCTGAGCAACTCCTACTGACCATTGGAGTCCTTGAGGGCGAGCAGCTCTCAAAAGCCCAGCGGCTGCTTGAAAGCCTTCCGGAGTCTGTAATTGAGGCCTGTAGAGACCCGCTGGGAGCCATGGCCTACACCTATGCTCTGGCTTTGGAAGAAGATCTCGTCTCCCGACAGGCACAGATCCAGTGGTTGAAGGAAAACGAATCCCCTCATCTGAGAGCTCTTATAGAACCAGCTCGCCAACAGATCGACCGCATTGACAGAAGCCAGCGGCTGCGGCTCATTGACCTCTGCCTGCCCACTCTTAAGGAGCTGGCCCCGCAGAGAAAACGAAGCCTCCTCCACCACATCCAGCGCATCATGTACCTCAACCAACAACTGGACCACTTTGAGTTTGTTCTCTATTCTCTCCTTCGCCATCACCTTCAAGACTCCTCCCATCTGGTGGCCCCTCTCTTACCGAGCCGAGGTCTTTCTCAAATGTCTCAGGAGATCAGCTTGGTGCTATCAGCCTTGGCGCATTTGTCCAGCGCCTCTGACAGTGAGAGAATTCAGGCCTTCAATGCCGGAGCCGAGGTTCTAAAAGAAAAGTCCAATTTGCGCTACCGAACCCTGACTAAAGCCCAGGGAGAAAATCTTATCTGGGCCATAGATCGCCTGCGGCAACTTAAACCCCACAAAAAGGAGTGGGTGGCCAAGGCTCTCATTGCCACAGCTCTGCATCTGCAACCCGTTCTCCCTCAAGAACAGGAAATGCTCAGAGCCCTACTTGAGTCCATGGACACTCCGGCCCCATTTTTGGACTCAGCTTCCTGAGGTCCCTGTCCGATGAGTCAAATATGGGAATGCTTGATCGCTACAAAAAAAATGGTGGTTTTATCCAAATTCTCAAACTTATTGAGAACTGTGATCCCGTAAAGCAGGAGCGACTCCTTAAGGTGATCCAAGAAGAAGATCCCTTCTGGGAGCAGCTCATTCAAAAAAAACGCCTGACCCTTGAGCGCATCGCCTCCTGGGCCGAAGACTCTATGACTCAAGCTCTGGAGAACTTACCCCCTCTCACCCTGGCCACTGTTCTCCACCAACTGGAGGAGAGTAAAAGAGCTGTTTTTTTCAACTCTTTGGCATTCAGCAAAAAAAGAAACTTAGAAGACCTCTATGGGGAACTCACTCCAAGCCCGGGAGAGTCTTCAGCCGCTGTCACTAAACTCATTGTTCATGTGCGTGGTCTGATCGAAGACGGCAAACTGAAACTCGAGACCATTTGCCCAGACCTAGTAATAGCTCCTGACATTGACTTGATGTTAATGGGTTCAAAACCTCAACTCGATGGCATCACCATCACTCAGCCCACTCCTCTTAAGACCGTTCCAGAAGTAAAAACTTCGCGCGCCGACACCCCGGCCGAGGATAGAGGCAAGCTCGAAAAACTGTCTGCAAAGATTGTTGAACTGTCTGAAGACAACCAGCGCCTGCGCAATGAAAACGCTCAACTGCGCTCAAAGCTCGCCCAAATCAAGAGGATTGCCTAAGCTTCCCCTCAATCAAAGGCATAACCTAAGCGAATTTCGGCATTACTGAAAAACAGAGACTGCCTGCCCTGCACAAAACCGTTGACGTCTGGGGAGGGGTCAAAGCGCTTATCTGTATAGTTGTACTCATGCCACTGACCATACCAAAAGGCACCCAGTCTCAAACCAGATCGAAAGTTGTAGATCAAGCCCAAAGAGCCATCAAAAGCAAATATCGGGGAAATTGTAAACACATCGCCCTTAGTGATGGGATGTTGATAGCGCATAAAGATCTCAAAATCGATATTGTTAAACAGCTCCTCCTCATGCTGAAAGCCCAAGGTCGCCATAGTGACTTGGGCGTCCACAATCGAAAAGCGAACATCCTCCTCACGGCGCAAAAAGGGCATAATATGGTGCTGAGCTCCCACCCGGATACCCCAGGGTCCCGGATTGCGCAGAAGCCTGCCTTGAAGAGAAGCTGGCATATAGAGAACCTCTCCAGAGTAGATCCACCACTGATAACTCCCCTGAGTGACGTCAAGGCTCTCTGAGCTCTGAGTGGCCCCAGGCGACATCTTCACCTCTAACAAAGCACTGAAATCCCGCCACACTCGAGCTCGTCCTTTGGCAAAAAACGAGGGTCCAGTAAATGTCTCAAAAGCGGGGTTCCAAAATTCCGTGTCCTGAGAATAGCGAAGGTAGTTAAAGCCCGTTCCAAACCAGGCCTCAAAGCGCTTCTGGTGGGCTGGTGCGTGCACTAGATTGTCCTGCCCACGCAGCTCCACTCGGTCCCTGCGAATGACCAAGTTCAGCTGAAAGGTCCCCTCCTTTTGCTCATCCAAAGTTACGATTCTCAGTGGCAGCTGGATATTGCTCTGAGGAGCGTCCATAACAATCTCAAAAGTTCCTGAGCGGTCCGTCTCTAGGGGCAGTTGGGTGTCGAGCAGAGCTCGCGGAGGCGCATTGGCCGCTCTGCGACCAATAATGACGGGAATGCGATCGGCACCGAGGTGCACCTTGGCCGGCCCCTCTACTCTTCCAGAAACAATGACGCGAATTCTATTTTTCTTGGGGCTTGGGCGGCTAATTGGAAAGTACCACTGAATTTGTGGCACCGGTCTGGCATCCAGAAAGGGGACTTCTTCCTCCTCCCCACCTAATCCCATATCCTCAGACTCATCCTCTTGAATACTTACTGAAAGGTCCTGAGCTCTCACTGAAGATCCCATAGTCCCCACTAAGACAAGAACCACAAAAATCAAAAGGCACTCCACAGGACAGCCTAAAAACGAGCTTATTTTTTGTTTAGTGTTCATTGATCACCTTCTTAAGTTGCACAAAGTAATAAGTCACATCATCAGCCAAAGGGGTGTCCTGTTTGAACTCACTTAAAGCTGTCTTCATCTCCTCAAGTCCTTGCTTTAGGCTATGTTGTGAGTTGATAGAGTGCAGGAGAGTTTTAATAAGTTGTCTTTCCCCCCACTGACTCTGCTCAGGCCCCACAAGCTCAGTCACCCCGTCCGTATAGAGAAATAGCCTATCTCCAGGATTCAGCTGCACAGCTTTTTCCTCGTATTCACTGTCTAGACTCTCGCCCAGTCTTTTGCCCTCACTGTCCATCAGAGGAAGAACATCTTTTTTGGAGAGCTTTCCCTCCTTTTGCGGCAGCAAAAAGGGCGGGTCGTGACTGGCACTTGTATAGCGCAGCTCACCTGTCTTAAGGTCTAAGCAGCCCAAGAAGAAGGTCATCATAACCTGACCCTTTGAGGTCTCACAGACGGCTTTGTTGAGAAGGCGCATGGCCTCGGCAGTACTGAGGTCTGGTAGAGACTCTAGGACAGATGAGGCTGAGCGGGCCGCACTGGTGATCAGAGCCGCTGGCACTCCGTGGCCCGTGGCATCGCCAATCCACAGGTAGAGCCTCTCTTTGCTAATATAATAGTGCCACCAGTCACCTCCACACTCACTTGCAGGCTCGTAAAAGCCCTGCACTTCAACTTCCTCTGTGACCAGCTCCGGATGGGGAAACAAGGTGGACTGCACAGTCCGAGCTGTGGCCAACTCCGAAGCCATTCGAGCCTTTTCTGCTGTCTCTGCTAGCAACCTCTGCAGCTCCGCTGTCATATGGTTAAAGCCCTGCGCCAAAACGCCAATCTCATCCTGACTTTTCACCTGGGCTCGAGAGTCCAAATTCCCCGCTGTGACCATCTTCATGGCATCATAGAGGCGAAAGATATTTGCTGTCAGTTGATTGGACCCCAAGACACTGAATATGATCGCTATGGCAATCAATACAATCACCAGCACAGTTGATTTCAAAGTGATAAACTGCAGCCCCTCAAGGGCTGCGGCCCGAGGCACCAGACTCACCGCACTCAAGTTTCCAGCCCCGACTTGGCTGAAAGAGATCAATAGATCGTTGATCTCCTTCACCTGACTTGCTGAACCCAGGTCGGGCAAAAGCTCCTTTAGAGACCGAGCCAGAAGGCCCTCATCAAGCTCATGGGGAGTTCTGGCCGGAGAAATGAGAACCTCACCAAACTCATTGATCAAATAGGTGTTCTGCATCTTGGGGCTAAAAAAATGATCGAGAAACTGCCCTTCCTGAAAAGTGGCCGAAGCCAGTAAGGGCTCGCCGCCTCCCTGTACGGGCACAGTCACACTCAGTCTCCATCTGTCCCTACGCGATGGATCCACCCCCAGGCTCACCTCTTGCTGCAAAGTCTCCTGGATCAGTTCATCTGACAGGCCCATTTCTTCACCGGACTCTCGACTGAGCCGACTGCGAAGCTGATACCTTCCAGAATCTGGATCCAATTGATACACTTGGAGATCAACTAAAAACTGATCTTCGTTCAAGTTTTCATAGGCCCTTGGCAGAAAGTTCGGGCCCTCGGGATTATAAAGTCGCAAGTAGGAGCGAATGCGCTCTAGACCAAAGTTGAGATCTCCACGAATATGGGTGGCTGTATTCTGGGCGTTGGCCAAGGAGGAGAAAAAAACATAGGCAATTTTATCGCGTTTAAATTCCTCAACCGAAAGATAGTGGTTTGCAAGGAGGGCCAGCGTCACAAGCCCACTGGTCAGTAGTAAAAGTTTAAACTTTATTGAAATTTGGACCTTCATTTATTTGAATTCTATTATAGCTTTCCGATGAGTTGAACATGTTTTCTCTAAAAACTTCTTATGTGGACAAAGTTCTCCTCTCTGTCAGCGGCTTGATTGTGCTCGCAGGAGTCTATCTTTTGAATGACGAACACCTGTTGCGCCAGATGCTGGACCTTAGTCAGTCATCAGAGAACGAAGTCGTGGGAGAGGCTCTGTATTCCTCCAACGATGCGCGCAGAAGATCTGAATCCAGTCTCACTTGGTTTCCCCTCAACTCCCAACACCGAATCCACAACCGCGACTCCCTGTTTGTGGGCTCCCAGTCCCGACTGAGCTTTAAAATCTACCCCATCGACACTCAACTCGAGCTGGGCCCTGGAACCTTGGTCCAAGTGATTGTGGGGAAATCTGGACCTGCTCTCGATTTTCAAATGGGTTCAGCAGAGCTCAACCTGGGGTCAGGAAGATCACTCTCTTTGATCCACCAAGGGCGAGAGGTCACTCTCAGAGGCACTCCACAAAGCGGACAGACACTTATTCAAAAGTCACCCATCGGCAATGTCCTGATTCAGACTCTTGGCGGAAGCCTTGAAGTTGAAGACGAAGACGGAAAAAGACGTTCAGTGACAGAAGGGGAGAAACTCCTCCTCTCCGAAACCACTCCAAGCCAAGACCGAAGCCTTAGAAAAAACCTCAAATCCCCCAAGGGCGAAACCTGGCTTTGGCCTCAAGACCCTCTGCGCTTTGAGGTCAATCAAGACATCGCCCAGGGCCAACTTCACATCGCCTTGGACCCCCAATTTCAGCGCAGACTGACCTCCCTTCAGTTTAGTGGCAGAAGTTCTGAGATCAGCAACTGGACATTTGAGGGGCCTGTCTACTGGCAGGTCAGTCCTGATGGGCAAGCCTCCTCAGATGAGTTCCAACTCTTCACACTGAATTTGATTGCCCCTCCGGAGCTGGAGTTCCCCATAAATAAGTACTCTTTTCCAGATCAGCTCCTCCAAAGAGGAGATTCTGTTGAGGTGGAGTTTCGCTTTAGATCCAGGCCCTCGGTGCTCAACCATTATATAGAGGTCAGCCGAAATGAGGAGTTCTCTCCTCTTTTCGCCCGCAGCAAAATCACTGGAAATCGAATCAAACTGCATTTTGACAGGACAGGCTCATTTTACTGGAGAGTGCGCACAGACCACAATCACCCAGTCGACGAACTGTGGAGCCAAACACGACGCTTTTGGGTGGGAGACAGAGACTCATCGGCAATGCCTCTGGCTATCGACCCCAGCCTGGTGCCGCCGGCCACCCCCACAGCAGAAGAGTTGCCCCTGCCTGAGGTCGTCGATCTCCTTGCAAAGGCCTCCTCCGCTTCTGATGAGGTCATTGATGAGGAGGAAATTGAGGAGGAGCCCACAGCTGTGCCCCTAAAAATTCCCCTCTTGCCTCCTACAAAAGTTCAGGCCCCAAGCCAAGTGGACCTGCCCCCAGGGCAGGCCGCCCAGGTAATGCTATCTTGGCAAGCCGTCACCGGGGCTACGGCCTATCAAGTTCAAGTGGCCAGAGACAATGAGTTTATAGAATCCCGGGAGGAGGCTCGGACCCAAAACACCAACCTGCGCTGGAGATCTCCCCAACCAGGCCGAGTCTTCTGGCGCGTCCGCAGTCAGAATGAATCTGGAGAGTGGAGCGACTACAGCCCCACCTCAAGCCTTATGATTCTGGCTCCAGCTCCAGAAGCTCCGAAACTTGTAGATGCCAAGGTCGAAGTCAGACGAGCTGCGGAGCTACTCAGCTCTCCACATACAGTTGAGGTCGCCCTCGGCCCTGTTAAGGGAGCCAGCTCCTACGCCCTAGAATGGTCCAAAGACCCAGAGTTCACCGAGCCCCAAAGAGCTCTCGCCAGTGAGCCCAATATCGAAATCAAACTGGAAGAGCCCGGAACTTATTTTGCACGCGCTGTGGCCATGACTGCTGATAAAGAGGATCTCTCCCAAAAGACCGAGCCCATTGAGATCCTCTACAAAAGGACCCTGATTCTGGAAGTTCCCCGGCTATTGCAACCAATTGATAATGTTCAAGTGGTTTCCTTTGGAGGACCCAGTGATGGGGATGATGACGATGAATCCACTTTATTCTTTTCCTGGCAGAGAGTACCTGAAGCCCTGAACTACCGCGTTCAGTTCTCCTTGACTCCTCAGTTCAGTGAAGTTTTGCTAGAGAAGGAGTCCGACTCGGACAGCCTTATCCTTGACCAATCTCTTCCCAGCGGAAGAGTTTTCTGGCGCGTTCGGGCAGAAAGAGAGGAGTTTTCCTCCTCTTGGAGCCATCCCTGGTCAATCCAAGGGGGAAGCTGACACTCCCTCTCGTCGCTCTTCCTGTCTCCAAGAGTGTAAGACCTTTTCGGCCTGAGCATAGAGTGACTCATAAGCCTCATCCTCCAATGGCCCCTTAACTCCAAAGACAAAATCCTCACCCAGTAACTCCTGAGCAATTTTAGGTGCTGCCCCAGAAAAGGACAGCTCAAAGGACTCATCACTTGGATACAGCATCACAAACAGATGCTGACCGCTGTAGCGGACCTCATCTCCAATGGACTTCAACCTCTCCTTGAGCCTAAAGTAGACCTTTAGAGCCAAAGACTCTTGGTGCTGAGCAAAGTAGACTCTCACTGGCCCATCAAAAATCGCCGAATTGAACACTGGTGAATAGTAGCGCGACTGACTCAAAAAAAGTGTAGCTTCTGCCATTTGAAACCCCCGTCCCTGTTGGTCTCCTATAGCCTATTTTCCTTTTGCTCAAAAAAGCAAAACTTTTTTTTATGAAGTGAGTTCTAAGCTCAGTCCGCCTAAATCAGTGAGCGTAAACCTGCTGCCCCCGATGCCAAACCCCCTTCACAGGATGATGGCCAACAGAATAAAACAGCTCCTCTAGCCCTGCATTGAAACAAACAAAGTCACAGCTCTTGCCAACCTCCAAGGAACCAAAATCAGCTTGCAGGCCCAAAGCCGCTGCAGCCCCATAGGTGTAGGCAACGAGCACCTCAGGCAGAGTCATTTTCATCTCCAGGCGAGCCAGCACCCCTATCAAAGACAGGTCCTGGGTGGGGCAAGATCCCGGGTTAAAATCAGTGGCCAAGGCACAGCGAGCCCCTTCTTCTAAAAGCCTTCGCGCTGGAGGATACTTCATACGCAAATAAAAATCGGCCCCGGGAAGCAGGACGGCCGTCGACTGGCTTCGCGCAATGCGAGTGATGTCCGGATCTGTGAGTTGAACCACATGATCTAAAGAAACACTGGCCAACTCCAACAAGGACTTCACTCCGCCAAGGGAATGGAGTTGATCCACATGGGCACAGATGGCAAAGCCCATTTTTTGGGCCTGGAGCAAAAACTTGAGAGCTCTCGGACTGTGAAAATAACCCTTGTCCCAAAAGATATCTATCCTTTGTGCGAGCCCTCTTCGCTTCACCAAGGGCAAGACTTTTTGTTCCAAATAGTCTAAATAACTGTCCACATCTGAAAACTCAGGGGGTAGGGCATGAGCTCCCAAAAAAGTAGGGACAATTTGGGGCCCTTGAATTTGTCCCGCCACCTTCAGGAGTTTCAGCTCGCTGGATTGGTTTAAGCCGTAGCCGCTTTTGACCTCAAGAACAGTGACACCTTGGCTTAAGAACTTAATGGCTCGCTCTTGAGCTAAAGCCAGCAACTCAGACTCTGATGCTCTGCGAGTGGCTTTGACGGTGGAAATAATCCCCCCGCCCTGCTTGGCAATCTGTTCATAGCTGACCCCCTGATTGCGCTGCTCAAACTCACCATGCCTGGAGCCGGCAAAGACCAAATGACTGTGACACTCGACAAAGGCGGGCAAGGCCAAAAAACCTGATAAGTTTACCTGTTCAAAGGCCCTTACTCCACCCCAGGGTTTGAGCAGCGAGGCCTTAAACTGCTTTTTCGGCCCCAACCAAAGGATCTTGCCATCAACGCTGACCAGCCGAGCCGATTTCAGGGGACTTAGGTCCTTTTGAGAAACTCTTCGACCATCGCGGGCGGCGGCGGCCTTAAAGGTGAACAGCTCATCAAAGTCAAAGATCTTTAAAGCCACAGGGACTGGACCCCCCTGTCCTTAGCTGTTGTTTTGGCCTCCTCGTAACCCGCATCCACATGACGAAAAACACCCATGGCAGGATCCGCAGTCAGCACCCTCTGCAGGCGCCTTGCAGCTTCTGGGGTTCCATCAGCAAGGATCACCTGCCCCGCATGGAGACTGTAGCCCATCCCAACTCCTCCTCCATGGTGAAAGCTGACCCAAGTCGCTCCACAGGCCGTATTCACCAAAGCATTGAGAATGGGCCAATCGGCCACGGCATCACTGCCGTCTTGCATGGCCTCTGTCTCTCGGTTGGGAGAAGCCACCGAGCCACAGTCCAAGTGGTCACGCCCAATCACAATGGGTGCTTTGACTTTGCCCTCAGCCACAAGCTCATTGAATTTCAAGCCCGCCTTGGCTCTTTCTCCATACTCTAGCCAGCAGATCCGTGCAGGCAACCCCTGAAACTGAATCCGCTCAGCAGCCATATCCAACCAGCGCAAGAGGTGAGTCTTGTGGGGAAAAAGCTCCTTCAAAGCCGCATCCGTGACCCGAATGTCCTCAGGGTCTCCGGAGAGCGCCACCCAGCGAAAGGGCCCACTGCCCTTGCAAAACAGGGGGCGAATGTATTCAGGCACAAAACCCGGAATAGAGAAGGCCTCCTCCACTCCCTCGTCGCGAGCCATGGCGCGAATGTTGTTTCCGTAGTCAAAGGTCACCGCCCCTCGCTTTTGCATCTCCAGCATTCCACGCACATGTTGAGCCATACTGGCCTTGGACTTGCGCACATAGTCCTTTGGATCGCGGGCACGAAGCTCCGCCGCAGCCTGCACAGAGTATCCTGCCGGAATATATCCCGTCAGCGGGTCATGGGCTGAGGTCTGATCCGTCAAGAGGTCGGGCTGAAAGTTTCTCTCGATGAGTTGATGGATGACCTCACTCATATTGCCCTGAAGAGCCACAGACTTGGCCCAAGCATTTTTCTTGCACTCCTCAATTCTAGTCAGGGCCTCATCCAAGTCCTGAGCCCATTCGTCCACATAGCCTGTATCCAACCTCTTTTGAATGCGCTCCGGGTCGACCTCCACGGCCAGCACCGAGGCTCCGGCAAAGACTCCGGCCAAGGGCTGAGCTCCACCCATTCCCCCAAGACCTGCTGTGAGGATGACTCGTCCCTTCAGGTCTCCCCCAAAGTGTCTGCGACCGGCTTCGACAAAAGTCTCATAGGTCCCCTGAACTATGCCCTGGGAGCCAATGTAGATCCAAGATCCTGCCGTCATCTGGCCGTACATCATCAGCCCCTTTTTTTCCAGCTCATCAAAGACTTCCCAGTTGGCCCAGTTGCCAACCAGGTTGGAGTTGGCAATCAACACCCTTGGAGCATCGCTGTGGGTTTTGAGAACTCCAATGGGTTTTCCCGACTGAACCAAGAGGGTCTCGTCACTGTCCAACTCCTTCAAGGCGGCCAAGATCCTGTCAAAGCACTCCCAGTTACGGGCCGCCTTGCCCCGCCCCCCGTAGACGATCAAATCATCGGGAAGTTCTGCCACCTGGGGGTCCAGGTTGTTCTGAATCATTCGAAAAGCCGCTTCTTGAAGCCAGCCTTTGCAATGCAGTTCTGTTCCGACGGGGGCTTTTATAGTTCGCTTTTGCATTTTTTCTGCGCTCCTTTTTATTTACCACTCCAGGGTTCCGACCGACTGATCAATGGCCTGCATCAACTGGTCATCGCGAATGAGTTTCTTGATAAGTTCAATGTCCCGGGCAAAGACTCTGTCCTGCTCGGCAAAGGGGACCTCTTTGCGCAGAACCTCATAGGCCGCCCACACCCCTGCAGCCGGTTTCAAGGGCTTTAAAAAATCTAAGGCCTGGGCCGCACACAACAACTCCATGGCCACTATGTTTTCCGCATTGCGAACAATCTTCCCCAGCTTCCTTGCCGCAATGGTTCCCATGCTCACATGGTCCTCTTTGTCCGCCGAGGTCGGGATGCTGTCCACAGAGGCCGGATGAGACAGAATCTTGTTCTCGCTCACCAAAGAGGCCGCGGCCACCTGAACAATCATCATCCCGCTATTGAGCCCGCCTTGAGGGGCCAAAAAAGCTGGCAGGCCGCTCATTGCCGGATTGATGAGCTTCTCAATGCGACACTCACTCATGCTTGCCATGGCCGCCATGGCAATGCCCATAAAGTCCAAGGCAAAGGCCACAGGCTCACCGTGGAAGTTTCCGCAGGAGAGAACCTTATTCTCCTCAGCAAAGACCAAGGGATTGTCTGTGGAGGAGTTGGCTTCCACCATCAGCACCTCGGCGTGACGACGAAGAGCATCCTTGGCGGCCCCATGCACGGCTGGCATACAGCGCAGCGAATAGGCATCCTGAACTCGCCCACAGTCTTTGTGACTGTTTCCGATCTCAGACTCACTGCCTAGAAGCTTCAGAAGGTTGCGGGCCGTCTTGGCCTCTCCAGGATGAGGCCTTGTGGCAAAAATCAAAGGATCAAATGCCGACCTTGAGCCCTGAAGAGCCTCAAGGGTCATTGCCCCTGCCAAGTCTGCCATCCACAGCAGGCGTCGACTCTCCACTGCATTCAACATTCCCACGGCGGTCATTACCTGACAGCCATTGATCAGAGACAGTCCCTCTTTGGCCTGGAGCTCAAGGGGTTCAATCCCTTTGCTCTTGAGCACCTCTTGGGCCGCAAGAACTTCTCCCAGCTTGTCAGACCACAGCTCGCCTTCACCAATAAGGGCCAAGGATAGGTGTGACAGAGGAGCCAAGTCCCCACTGGCCCCCACACTTCCCTGCTGGGGGATGACCGGGATCAGTCCCCGATTTAAAAACTCCAAAATCTTTTTCACCACCTCAACACGCACACCGCTGTGGCCTCTGGCCAGGGCGTTGGCTCTCAAGAGCATAATGGCCCGAGTTTCTGCCCGGCTAAAGGGCTCCCCCACTCCGCTGGAGTGAGAGCGAATCAAATTCTTTTGCAACTGAACAATGTCTGACTGGGAGATACTCACCCCACTAAAGGCCCCAAAGCCGGTGTTGACCCCATACATAATGTCACCGCGCTCAATCCTACCTTCGATATAGCCCCGACTGAGCCGCATTTTTTCCCTGGAGCCCGCAGACAACCTCACCTGCACTTGAGGCCCGTAGGCCACATGCCAGACCGTCTCTAAATCCAGCCCCTCACCGGTGATTTCCACTTCATTCAACATTTGGTTTGGCTTTTCCGTTTGCATCATCCGCCTCTCCTCTTGAGCTTTTCTATAGCGTGGGCATAACCCTCCTTACAGTTAAAGACGTAACTGCCCGCCACAAACACATCGGCTGCCAGTAAATGGGAGACCGTCTGCTCATTGACTCCCCCATCCACCTCAATCAGTGCAGATGAACCTATCTCTTCTAACTGCTCCTTCACCGCAGCAATCTTTCCCACTTGTTCGAGCATAAAGCTCTGGCCCCCAAAGCCCGGGTTCACCGTCATAATTAACACCAAATCCACAAGGCCCAAATAGGGGTATATCTCCTCAATGGCCGTCCCTGGCCTGAGAGTAATTCCAGGCCTTGCACCTAGTTGGCGAATCGACTTCAAAGTGGACTCCACTTGTTCTGTGGACTCCACATGGATAGTCAAATAATCGGCTCCCGCACTGACAAAGTCCTCAATGTAGCGCTCAGGCTCCTCTATCATCAGGTGGACGTCTAAGGGCAGGGGGGTGACGGCCTTGAGACTCTTGACCACAGGCGCTCCGATGGTCAAATTGGGTACAAAGTGCCCATCCATCACGTCCACATGAACCCAGTCGGCTCCTGCCTGGGCCAGGGCTTCGACCTCTTTTTGTAAATTGGCAAAGTCTGCCGACAGTATACTTGGAGCCACCAAACTCTGCGTCTTCACCCTAGCACCTCTCCCTCTTTGATCGGATAGCCCTTTAAATACTCACTGACCTTTTGCTTGCCACGAGATGGGGGCTGCACGGCTAAAACTCTAAGACCCTGCTCTGCGCAGGCCACCACAAAGGAGTCCCTCGCCACTTCCACAATCTGCCCAGGTGTCTGAGAGCGAACAGTCTTTTCAACCTCTGCCTTGAGAATCTTAAGCTTCTCCCCACCTCTCAGGCTGTGGACTCCAGGCCCCAGAGCCAGCCCCCTCATCTGATTGAATATCTCGACCGCAGGCCGCCTCCAGTTAATCAACGACTCCGCTTTGTCAATCTTAGGGGCATAGGTCACCCGCTTGGGATCCTGAGGGGTGCCCACGAGGTTGCCGCGCAGGTAATCCATCAACTCCACCTGCAAAAGCTCTGCGGCCAGAGGCTTGAGCTGATCGTGCAACTCAAGAGCATCCATGTCCTCTGTGATGGGGACAGATCGGCAACCTAAAACGTCTCCCGCGTCCAGTTGCTTGACCATCACCTGCAGACACACACCGGTCTCTTTATCCCCTGCCATAATGGCCCGCTGAATGGGTGCTGCCCCCCGCCAACGGGGCAAAAGTGAGGCATGTACATTCACCACCTTGTTGGGGAAAAGATCTAAAAACTTCTGAGAGAGAATCTGGCCAAAGGCCACCACTATCGCCACCTCTGCCCGAAAGCCCTGTATCTCGGCCAAGGCCTCAGGGGTATTGACCGACTCATAGCACTTGACCTCAATCCCCTTCTCTATGGCCACTTGTTTGACCGGCGAAGGAGTTAACTTCATTTTTCTGCCCGAGGGCCGATCGGGTTGGCTCACCACTGCCGTCACACAAAAGTGCTCATCCTGCAGCAGGGACTCTAGGCAGTACCTAGCTATTTCCGGAGTTCCCAAAAAAATGGCCCGAACCACACTCACAGAGGCACTTCTTCTTTCTCTTTAAGGGGCTCTGGATAGCCGTGCTTGCGAATTTTTGATTTAATGCGGGCTGATTTGATAGGACTTAAGCGATCTATAAACAGCTTGCCGTCCAAATGATCAATCTCGTGCTGAATGCATATCGCTAGTAAGCCATCGGTTTTAAAGTGCAGCTTTTGTCCATCCGGTCCAAGGGCCTCAACCTCAATTTCCTCAAACCGGTCCACCGTCTCGTAATAAGAGGGAACGGAAAGACAGCCCTCATCATAGGTGGTCTTACCCTGCTTGCCGACAATCACGGGGTTGAACAAAATCAGGGGCTGTTGAATTTGGCGCTCCAACTCCGTCATCTCATCCAGACGATAGCGATCTGTCTCTGGATCCTTAGACCTTGTATCCACTACAAGCAACCGAATCAGCCTGTTGACTTGAGCTGCAGCCAAGCCAATACCGCGAAAGGAATACATTGTCTCAAGCATATCCTGAGCAAACTGCCGCATTTCATCCGTGACCGCGTCCACAGGTTGGCACTTTCTTCTCAGTCTGGGATCAGGGAATTTTAATATCTCCAAGAGCGCCATAACTCTCTCCTTTTTAAAGTTTTTGAACCAATTGCCTGTCGCACAGTCAAGCTCTAGCTCCTCAAACGCAATAAAAGCACAAAGGATATGCCCAACAGCAACCCATTGGCCACCCATGCAGCCAAAATTGGGGGCAGAAGGCCGTGCCGCCCCAAGGCCAGGCTGGAGCTATAAAATGCCCAGTACAAAAAAGCCAAGCCCACGCACAGGCTCAAATTGACAAAGGCTCCACCAGAACGCTGGCGCGAAACACTGAAAGGGATCCCCATTAAGGCCATCACAAAGCCCGCCAGAGCAAAGCCAAATTTACTGTGATAATCCACCTCATAGCTCAGAGTCTCAAGGCCGGCATCTTTGTTGCGGGCAATAAAGCGCCTGAGGTCTCTGAGGCTCATCACCTCACTTGCACTGCTCATGCTTTTGATGTCAGAGACCTCCTCGCCAATAGCTATGGTTTTGCGATCAAAGCTCTGGGTCAGAGGAAAGCTGGATGCCTCAGTAAACAGGGTCACTGTTCCCCTTTCTAGGTCCCAGCGCTGCCCCTGCATCTGCACTCGAGATGCAGTGATCAACTGAATGAGCCTCCAATCGGGATCAAAATAGTAGAGGGTCAGCCCCTGGGCCCGAGACTCCTCCGTGTTGAGAGTCTGAATGTTAAAGAGAATATTCTCAGATCGGTACCAGATGCGATCGGTTGTCACTGTGGAGTAAAGTCCTGGCCTTTGCTGAATTTCTACATAGAGAGTAAAGTTCTTTTTTTGCGTCAGCTGAGGCAAAATGCGATCACTCATCCACAGTGAAAAGATGGAAAGGGACAGGGTGAGAACCAAAATGGGGCTGCTGATTCGCGCCAAACTCATTCCTGAGCTGTGCAGAGCAATCAACTCATTGGCTCGATTCATAGAAGAGAGGGTAAAGACGGTGGCAATCAAACCCCCAACGGGTATCATCTGATAGACAATGGCTGGCGTGGTGTAGAGATAGTAGCGCAGCCAAACATCAAGGGCCACTCCCGAATAGCGTGGGGCCATAGACATAAAGTCAATCGCCAGAAAAAGAGTGGCAAAAACAAGAAGTCCCGCCAAAAAATAAAGCGAAAACATTCGTCCCACATAGCGATCTATTAATAAAAACACTGAGGCATCCCTTTCCCACTGGAAAAACTCCCTGCAAGACTAGCAAAAAACTGAAAGGCCCGCATGGGAAAAGACCAGAGTCACTCAAAGGTTAAGCCCCCACCCGGACCGCCTGTTTTAGCTATTGACTGGTTCCTATTTACGTCGTTAACCTTAGCGTATGGCTTTGCGCGTCTTACTTGCGGATGAGAGTAACACTATCAAAAAGGTCTTCCAACTGGCCCTTCAGGACTATGCTGTCGATGTGCGTCCAGTCAATGTGGGTTTGGATGTGATCCAAGTGGCAGAGAAGTTCAATCCCGACATCGTCTTTGCCGATGTGCTGCTGCAAAAAAAATCCGGTTATGAGGTCTGTGCCGAGATCAAGAGTCACAGTGGACTGAAGCACCTTCCCGTGGTCCTTATGTGGAGCGGTTTTATGGAACTGGATCAGGACCGCTTTGATGCCTCAGGGGCCGACGGAAAACTAGAAAAGCCCTTTGATGTCAATAGTCTACGTAGGCTTATCCAAGAGTTCGTGCCGCGCACCCAGGAGCAAAAGATCTCTCAGTACCTGAGCTTTCCCAAAATGCCGGAGATGCTGCCCGAGGAAGCTCCCCCGGCGGCTGTCAATGAGTCTGTAAGGGCCGCCGAGCAAGACAACGCTCAGGAAAGTGAAAGTGAGTGGACCATTGAGAGCTTTGATCCCATCAAAACTCCAGAGACTCAGGAGCCTGAGCCTCAAGACGAAGATGAGACTTGGCAGCGCCAGGATTTGTCTCGCTTCAAAGTGGATATTGACCCTGACAGCTCAGATGAGGACTTGCCCACGGAAGAGATCCTTCAAGCCCAAGACGAAGCCATTGAGCCAGGGCCACCACCTCCACCTCCCCTGGAGCTGGAAACAGAGCTGGATGTGGACATGGAGCCCGAGCTTGAGACTGAGGAGTGGCAGCCTCAGTCGCCGGCAGATTTTCGCCCAGATCTGACGGCCACCCATTTGACCTCAGCGGAACCAATCCCTCCTAGACCCAGCGCGCCAATATCCGACTTCCCTCCAAGGCCGCAGCCTCCGAATACAAGTCCCTCTCTTTCGGCGGAACAAATCGAGGCCATCGTGCGGGAGCAAGCCCGGGAGTCCATAGAGGCTGCCGTATGGCAAATTGTCCCCGAATTGGCTCAGCAGATCATCGAAAGAGAACTCAAAAAGATTCTCGACGACAAAGAGTCCAACCTCTATTAGTAGTGACTCGAGGAGCATAAATCGGTGAATCTATTTGATCTGGTCGGACAGGCCTTAAAAGAGGACCTGCCCCACGGAGACCTTACCACTGACAACCTTGGCTTGGAATCGCGACGGGGTCGCGCTCGACTGATTGCCAAAGAGGACTTGGTCCTGTCCGGACGCGAAGCCTTTCAAATGAGCTTTCTCCATCTGGATCCCGAGTGCCAAATTCAATGGCAGTTTGATGATGGAGCTTTTGTGTTGAATTCCCAAACTGTCGCAGTGCTCAGTGGTCAGTTGAGTGCTCTACTGAAGGCAGAAAGAGTGGCTTTGAACTTTATCGGTCGACTGTCTGGAATTGCCTCCCTGACCCGCTGCTTTGTGGAACAGGTCAAGCACACTCCCTGCAAGATCCTAGATACTCGAAAGACCACCCCCCTATTGCGCTCTCTGGAAAAACAGGCCGTCCGCCATGGGCAGGGCCACAACCACCGCCTCAGTCTCAGCCAAGCCGTTTTACTCAAGGACAACCACATTGCCGCCTGTGGAGGACTGAGCCAGGCTGTGAATAAAATTAGACAAAGTTTTCCTGGTCCTATAGAGGTGGAATGCGCTCAACTGGAGCAGGTCGATGAGGCTATACAGCTGGCCACAAAACTCAAGGTGGAAAGGATTCTTCTCGACAATATGGATAACGACACCCTGAGGAAGGCTTTGGAAAAAATCCCCCGCCGGATTGAGACCGAAGCCAGCGGCAATATGACCATCGACAGAGTGAAGGAGGTGGCAGAAATGGGTGTAGACTCTATCAGCGTAGGGGCTCTGACTCACTCGGCTCCCTGTGCAGACTTTAGTTTAGAGTTTGATTTTGTAACTAAAACGCAAGGAGTCTTGCCATGATCAATCAATGGCTCAAGTCTTGGGCTCAGGAAAGGCAGATTCCCCTGGAGTTTTTTGAGAGCCTTGGCAGCACCAACCAAGAGGCCAAAAACCAGATCTCTGAAAACCTAGAGCCTCTCGTTATCGTGGCGGCTTCCAGTCAAACTGCAGGCCGCGGCCGGGGACAAAGACACTGGCACAATAGCAAACCGGGAACAAACTTACTGAGCTCTTGGTCTCTGAGCTGTCCCTCGGCCCCCCAACCCATCATGGCTCCCCTGATTGGCTTGGCTCTCTATCGAGCCGTGACCAAGGCCTGGCCCGACCTGCCTTGGAGCCTGAAGGCTCCTAACGATCTATTTCTTGGCGAAAAAAAGGTTGCTGGTCTGTTGCTGGAAACCGTCTCCTGCGGCGACCAGCATCGTCTGGTGGTGGGGGTGGGCTTGAACGTGCTTGACCATCCGGAGAATCTTCCCGAGGCCGGTCATCTCAGCAGTTCAGAGGGCCTCGGCCGCCCTCCGACTCAACAGGAGTACCAGAGCTTTTTAAATGAATTTGCAGACCAGCTGACGAAGGCACAGAGGGAGGGGCTCAGTGCGGAACTAAGTCCAGAGGCCCAAACTCAGCTCCGAGCAGCCCTGAATGCCAACCCTCTCAAAGCCAGTTACATCGTCGAAGTGACCCCAGCCGGGGACCTCGTGTTTGCCGATAAAACCTACCGATGGAGTGATTTATAATGGCCCTAACATACACACCCGAAGCCGAAATTGGCCAAACCTGTCCCGACTTTACACTGCCAGGAGTGGATGGAAAGAGTCTTTCCAAATCCGATTTGGCTGACGCCAAGGTGAAGGTGATTATGTTTATCTGCAATCACTGCCCTTACGTTCAGGCCATCGAAGATCGCCTCGTACAGCTAGCCACGGAGCTTGCACCCAAGGGTGTGGCCTTTGTGGGAATCTCTTCAAACGATCCCGAGCAATACCCTGAGGACAGCTTAGAAAATATGAAAAAGCGTGCCACGGAAAAGGGCTACCCCTTCGCCTACCTCCAGGATCTCAGCCAAGAGGTGGCTAAGTCCTTTGGCGCTGTCTGCACCCCAGACTTTTTTGTCTATGACAGCCAGGATCGCCTTGCCTATCGGGGGCGCTTGGACGACTCCTGGAAGGATCCAAACCAAGTCCAAAGGCAGGAGCTCAAAGAGGCCATAGAGGAGCTCTTAAAGGGGCAGCCCGTCTCCTTCGAAGCAAACCCCTCTATGGGCTGCTCCATAAAGTGGAAATAGAGCCATGATTTTCCGTTGGTTATTTTTAATTATTTTCATCGCCATTGCCTCAACCATGCTCTACGTCTCCTTCTACATCGGCCTATTCCGCTCAGCGGAGGTCGTCCAGGAGACTCGCCCCGGATTCTATGTTGTCTATCAACCTCATCTTGGCCCCTACCATAAGATCAACCCTGTAATTGAAGAGGTGGAGGGCTGGGCCCAGAGTGTCGGCATCAACTGTCCGGTGTCTTTTGGAGAGTACCTGGACAACCCCAACAGCGTCGACGAACACCACCTGCGCAGTCATGGAGGCTGTGTTATCCACAAGCTCATTGACGACGAAGACCTGCCGCCCGGATTTGCCTCTCGGTTTATTCCTGAAGGCCGCTTTGTTGTCGCCAGGTTTACCGGCTCGCCGGCACTGGGACCCATCAAAGTCTACCCAAAGGCTGCAAAATACATTCGCAGAAAGCAACTGCAGGTCGCTGATGAGGTCATCGAGCTCTACGAAACAGTCAACCACGAGTTTATGACTCAGTACCTATTTCGCATCCTTGAGGACCAAGACTAACCAATTAAAGATCTTGACAGCTTTGTGCTAAATATAGCACAATTAAAACAACGTGAAGGCGATCATCCGGAACATCTCTGCTTTGAAAACCATACGCGACTTCCCAGCGGGGGTCCGTCAGGAAATAGGATCCTTGTTAAGGCTCCTACAAAGAGGCGAAGTGCTAGGGATGCCTCAGTCGAAGCCCTTTCGACAACTTGCCGAAGGGGCCTTTGAATTGCGTGTCAAGGACAAGGGTGGAGTCTACGGGGTTTTCTACGTCCTTGTGGACAGGGGCCGTATTTTTGTTCCTCATGCTTTTAGTAAAAAATCTCAGAAAACACCGCTAAAAGAGGTGGAGACAGGAAAAAAACGCTTAAGGAGATTAGTTTATGAGAATCAGTAGGCAGGCTAAAAACTTAGCTTCTGAATTAGGACTGAACGATGCCGAGGCTGCTGTTATGGAGCTCAAATCTCAGCTCTATCAACAAGCGGCAAGAAGCATTTCAAAGTCAAAGTTAACTCACGAGGAAATTGCAGAAAAAATTGGAACCTCAAGAGCGCGAATCACCCGAATTGCCAACTTGGGGGAAAATAGCCTATCCATCGAATTATTGGTAAAAATTATTGTTACTCTAGAACATAAAATCCCTTTGAAAGTAGCTTGACAGCAAAGAACTGCAAGTGTCAGCGTTGACCATCTGTTTAATGAGGAGGGGGCATGGAAAAAAAGACTCTTTGGCAAGGGACAGTAAAGAAAGTGATCAACCCATTGAACCTAGTCAAGGTCGTTCAGTTGGAGAAGAACCGCAAGGTCACTGCACGCTCAGCCAATGATGCCCAACTCAAGCTCTACTCAAAGATTCTCAAAGGTGACTTTCTTCACTACGGCTACTTTGACGACCGCGATATCTCGGCTGAAGACATCTCTTTTTCGATGATTTATAAAGCTCAGGAACGCTATGCAGAGAAAATCCTCGATCTCATTCCCAATGGAGAGAGCAAAAAACATGTGCTCGATGTGGGCTGCGGCATGGGAGGCCTCTTGGGAATGCTCAACACCCGAGGACACAAGGCCATCGGCCTGACCCCCGACATCAACCAAGTCCAGTATATCCGCGAGCACTATCCCAATCCCACTCTGCACTGCCGCTTCGAAGAGATTCCCACTGCCGAGTACCAAGGGGCCTTTGATGTGATCATCACCTCTGAGTCCTTGCAATACCTCAACCTCGATCAATCTCTGCCTTTGATCAAGACTCTACTTCGTCCGGGCGGCTGCTGGATTGCCTGCGACTACTTCCGCACCCATCCTGAGAGCTTTGAAAAGAGCGGCCATATCTGGGAGGATTTCGAAACCCGGCTCAAACAGCTCAATTTTAACCTGGAGTCGACTGAGGATATCACCCCCCATATTTTACCCACCATTGCTTTTGCTCACCTTTGGGGCACTCGGGTGGGAGTCCCCGTCCTCGACTTTTTGATTGAAAAACTCAAGGTCAAAAACCCCGGCTGGTACTATCTGGCCGAAGACGTGATCCCTCAGCTTCTGGAGAAAGTGGAGAGCAACTTGAAGGTCGTAGACCCCCTTCAGTTCTCTGCCACCAAAAAGTACATGCTGATGAAAATCACTTAAAGACGAGTGCAACAGCCCAATTATTGCAGTAACGACTTCTTAAAGTGGGCAATGGTGGCCCTTAGCCCCTCATCCAATTCGACTTGAGGGGTCCAGCCTAAAACCCCCTGAGCTAGGCCGATATCGGGACGCCGCTGGGTGGGATCATCGGCGGGTAGTTCCCGATAAATAATCCTGGAGACTGAGGCTCTGGAGCCCCCACCCCCTGTGGCCGATTCGGGTACCAATTCGAGGACTTTTTTAGCCAGCTCTAAAATGGTAAACTCATGGGGGTTGCCTAAGTTGATGGGACCCAAGAAGTCATCAGGGGTCTGCATTGTTTTATAGATCCCCTCAATCAAATCGGAATAATAACAAAAACTGCGAGTTTGCTGACCCTCACCATAGACAGTCAGATCCTGACCCTGTAGCGCCTGCACGACAAAGTTTGAAACCACTCGGCCATCTTGGGGGTGCATCCGCGGTCCATAGGTGTTGAAGATGCGCACCACTTTCACTCGCAGCCCATGCACTCGACGGAAGTCAAAACACAGAGTCTCCGCCCCCCGCTTCCCCTCATCGTAGCAAGAGCGAATGCCGATGGGGTTGACATGGCCCCAGTAGGACTCCACCTGGGGGTGAACCTGAGGATCTCCATAGACCTCACTGGTGCTGGCCTGCAAGAGCTTGGCCCCATGCTTTTTAGCCAAAAGCAACATATTGCGAGTTCCCAACACTGAGGTCTCAAAGGTGCGGATCGGATTTTCCTGATAGTGGATGGGGGAAGCTGGGCAGGCCAAGTTGTAGATCTCATCGACCTCCAACTCCAGGGGCTCACAGACATCCTGCTCGATAAACTCAAAGTGGTCCTTTAGCGCCAGGAGGTGTTCAATATTTTTCACAGACCCTGTGTGCAAGTTATCCAAAGCATAGACTTTTGAGCCCTCAGCCACCAATCGGTCACACAGGTGTGAGCCCAGAAAGCCTGCTCCGCCCGTCACCAACACTCTCTTCATCGCTGTCCTTTCGGTTTGACAATAACCTTATGGCATTATTTAACCTGTTTGATTAGCTTTGTTCAGCGGTTTTTTACCGACAAAGGGGGTTGCCGTGAAAATTTCGATTGTAGGAACCGGATATGTAGGCCTGGTCAGTGGGACCTGTTTTGCTGAGATTGGCCATCAGGTCGACTGCATAGACATCGACAAGAAGAAAATTGCCCTTTTAAAGGACGGAATTTCACCTATTTACGAGCCTGGGCTTGAAGAGCTGCTGAAAAAAAACATTCAGGCTGGCAGGCTTTCCTTTAGCACCGGCTTTGACTCTATCGCCTCCTCTTCGGCAGTTTTTTTAGCCGTTGGCACCCCCTCCCAAGAAGACGGCTCTGCTGACCTGAAGTACTTGTACAGTGCTGTAGACCAAATCATCGAGAGGATGGCGGACGGACTGGTGGTGGTCATCAAGTCCACTGTGCCCGTGGGCACTGCAGCCAAGGTCCATGAATACATTCGCAGCCGCACAACCAAGCCCTTCCACCTGGTGAATAACCCCGAATTCCTCAAAGAGGGGGCTGCCATCAACGACTTTATGCGCCCGGACCGCATTGTGATCGGAACTTCCGACACTGAGGCCGCGGAGGTCATGAAAGAGCTCTACGCCCCCTTTGTGCGCCAAGGCCACCCCATCTACACCATGAGCAACTTGTCGGCCGAAATGACCAAATATGCGGCCAACTGCTTTCTGGCCACTAAGATCTCCTTTATCAACGAGATCGCCAAGCTCTGCGATGCCACCGGAGCTAACATCGATGAGGTCCGCCAAGGCATCACCTCGGATCAGCGCATTGGCAAGCACTTCCTCTACCCCAGTCCTGGCTACGGGGGCAGCTGCTTTCCCAAGGATGTCAAAGCTCTCATCAAAACTGCTCAGGAGTACGACTCCCCACTGCGCCTGATTGAGTGCACCGAAGAGGTCAACCAAGAGCAGCGCGAATATGTCTTTCAAAAAATCAACCGCCACTTTCAGGGCCAGCTCAAAGGCAAAAGGATAGCTCTTTGGGGTGTGGCCTTTAAGGCCAACACCGACGACATTCGCGAGACCTCCGCCATTCGCATCACCCAGCGACTGCTTGAAGCTGGAGCCCAGGTTCGCTTTTTTGACCCCGAGGCCTCGGACAACTTTTGGAATCATATGCAAAGCCTGGGGCTTCAGGAGCCTGACCAACTTCAGAGGTGTGAGGAGATGTACTCCTGCGCCGAAGGGGCTGATGCCCTTGTCCTGCTGACCGAATGGAGAGAGTTTCAATCCCCTGACTTCAACCAACTCAAAGACAAAATGCAGACCCCCCTACTCTTTGATATGCGTAACCTCTACCCCTATCAGAAGCTTGAATCCAGCGGGTGGACCTACTTCGGCCTCGGGCGACAGTAGGCTTGACACGTGTATACAAACATGTCATACTGGTATTCAAACTCCATCAGGAGGGACAAGTATGATCAAAACCAATGCCCTTCAACTGAGGCAGTCATTGGGTGCAGTGCTCAAGAAACTTCAAACCAGCCGACAGCCCATTTTGGTGGAGAAGAACTCTAAGCCAGCCGCAGTACTTATTACTTTGGAAGACTATCAGAAGCGCTTTGTAGACAGAGAAGCGGATGAGAAAAGAAAAGAGTTGGTCTCGCGAATAAAAAAAATGCGCCAACGACTTCCAGAGGGAGAGAGTTCCATCGACCTCATTAGAGAATCCCGTCAATGAAGCCTCTTAAAATTTTGGATGCCTCAGTTGCACTGAAGTGGTTTATTGAGGAGCCCTCTGGACAGGAAGCCGCCGACCTGTTGTTGGCGGAAGTAGAAGCGAGTCCCAAGAACTTTCTGGTTCCCGATCTCTTTTTTGCTGAAATGTTACATGTTTTAAATCGCGTGATGCAAAACGAGGACAAGGTTAAAGAGGCCATCTCACTTTTAGAGGACTTAGGCATTGAGAGGGTGGGACTAGGGCATGAACTCCTAAAGACGGCGGCTCATATTGCTGGTCGTTATAAGCTGAGTGGTTATGATGCCATTTATGCGGCCACTGCCAAATTGACAAAGGGTCGATGGTACACCTTTGATGAGAAAGCCCATAAAAAACTCAAGTCTCTTAACATTTCTGTCGCTGTTGGAACCCCCTAAACCCAATATGTTGCAAATCTTTAGGAAGTAGGTTTTAGAGGGACCAGGTTCTCTGGAGTCAATATCCTAAAGCCCTCTCGGGTCTGTGAGAGTTCCCCTGCGTAGACAACAAAAGCCTGGCCTGGGTCAACCCTACCCCTGCCCGCGCAGCAGGTTGAGGGCAGAGCCCGCCTTAAACCACTTCACCTGCTCGGCATTGAAGGAGTGAGTCACTTCAAAAGTCTCCTTGGTGCCGTCACTGTGCTCTAACTCCAGAGTGAGATTTTTGCCGGGGGCAAAGTCCTTTAAGCCCAGAACAGAGACCTTGTCCTCTTCTTGAATCCGGCCGTAGTCCTCTGGTTTCACAAAAGTCAGGGCCAGTACCCCTTGCTTCTTGAGATTGGTCTCATGGATACGGGCAAAGCTCTTCACCAGCACCACCAAGCAGCCCAAGTGACGAGGCGACATGGCGGCGTGCTCACGGCTGGAGCCCTCCCCATAGTTCTCATCACCCACAATCAGCCAGGGCTGCCCCTGGGCCTTGTAGGAGCGAGCCACCTTGGCAAACTCCTGCTCCCCCTCTCCGGTGAGCAGATTTTTGCCCTTGCCAATCCACTCAGGGTGAAAGGCATTGGTGGCTCCCAACAGCATATTGTTGGAGATGTTGTCCAAATGACCTCGGTACTTGAGCCAAGGACCTGCTGGACTGATATGATCGGTGGTGCATTTGCCCTGGGCTTTACACAGCACCCGCATGGACTTTAAATCCCCTCCCGACCAGGCGGGGAAGGGCTCCAACAGTTGCAGTCGCTCCGAGTTGGGCGCCACCTTCACCTCGGCCTTGGCTCCCATGGGAGGCTGGTAGGCCTCAGGATCGGCCAAAAAGCCAGCTCCAGGAAGCTCATCGGCTTCGGGAGCTTGCAGTCGCAGAGACTTGCCGTCAGGAGTGGCAATTTCATCCCGGCTGGGGTCAAAGTCCAAGCGTCCTGCAATCCCTAGGGCCGTCACAATCTCAGGACTGCCAATAAAAGACAGAGTCTCAGGGTTGGCGTCGTTGCGGCCGCGGAAGTTGCGATTAAAGCTGTTGACGATGGTGTTGACCTCGCCCTTCTTAAAGTCATCTCGCTTCCATTGGCCAATGCAAGGGCCGCAGGCATTGGCCAAGACTGTAGCCCCCACCCCTTCCAGAGCTTCCATATAGCCGTCGCGCTCAATGGTCTTTTTGATCTGCGAGGAACCTGGAGTCACCATAAACTGCTGGGGCATCTTGACTCCGGCCGCTGTGGCCTGCCGGGCCACATGGGCAGCACGGCCAATGTCCTCGTAGGAGGAGTTGGTGCAAGATCCAATCAGGGCTGCAGACAGTTGCACCGGCCAACCATTCTCCTCAGCCGCCTTTTTGACCTCACTCAAGGGCCTTGCCGCATCGGGAGAGTGGGGGCCCACCAAGTGGGGTTCTAGCTTGGACAGGTCAATTTCGATAACTTCATCGTAGAACTGTTCGGGATTTTTTAAGACCTCATCGTCAGCTCGCAACAGCTCCCGGTGGCTATCTGCAATCTCAGCCAGCTCTCCCCTCTGAGTGATGCGCAAGAAATCGGCCATGCGCGAGTCATAGGGGAAGACCGAACAAGTGGCCCCCAGCTCAGCTCCCATATTGGTGATGGTTCCCTTGCCTGTGCAGCTGATGGACTCACAGCCCTCGCCAAAGTACTCCACAATTTTATTGGTGCCGCCCTTGACCGTCATAATTCCGCAGAGCTTGAGGATCACATCTTTGGCCGAAGTCCAGCCACTCATTTTGCCTTTGAGATGCACTCCCACCAGCTTGGGGTTTTTCACTTCCCAGGGCAGCCCCGCCATCACGTCACTGGCGTCAGCCCCGCCCACGCCCACGGCCACCATACCTAAACCTCCCGCATTGGGAGTGTGGGAATCAGTGCCGATCATCAAGCCTCCGGGAAAGGCGTAGTTTTCCAGAATCACTTGGTGAATGATTCCCGCCCCCGGCTTCCAGAAGCCAATATTGTAGCGGCTGGACACCGTGGCCAAAAAGTCAAAGACCTCTTCATTCTCCTGCATGGCCACTTTCATGTCCTCTTCCATGCCCTCGTAGGCGCGGATCAGGTGGTCACAGTGGACTGTGGCGGGAACGGCCGACTCCTCACGGCCGGCCAGCATAAACTGCAGCAGGGCCATTTGGGCTGTGGCGTCTTGCATGGCCACTC
>SKYF01000022.1 GCA_007128005.1 Bdellovibrionales bacterium | reverse complement strand
GGCCCTTGTGATTATTGGCGGAATGTTCATGTCGACACTGATGACCTTGTTTGTGGTACCCTGTCTCTACAGCCTTATGGCAAGGGCTCGCCCTTCCACGAGGTCCCCTTGATCATATTGCCAAACACCCTTTTTGCGATGGCATAGCGGGCTTTCTGAACAAGACTTCTGTTTCCTTTAGGGTAGTGAAAGCTACGCGATTTCCAGGAGTAAAAATCCACCTGAAAGCCCCTAGGGGCCCAGGGGATGACTTGTCTCTGCAAGAGAATACGCATGGCTAGGGGGCCGAGAGCTGCAGCAGCTGCACTGCAGCCGAGCTCTAGAGAGGGAAGATCCTTCTCGGAGACGTTGACAAAGCTCTGTTTTACAAGGGATTTGAGAAAATACAGGTTGGGAGCAAGCCCAATCAAAAATTTTGCAATCATCTCTTCCAGAGGCAAATCGTCCCCGATATCAAAATACTCGGCAAAGCTCATTCCGTCTGGGTCAAAGGCCATTACGGCAGTACCCATCCCCAGTGGACCAGCGGTCACCACGGGAATACCTAGGCGGTGGGCCCTTGAAAAGAGCTTCAACTTCAGTGGCATGGCGTAAAGGTCCAGTGTGTCGACAACCAAATCCACTCCCTCAAGAAATTCGCCCATATTCGCCTCAGTGATGCCATCAGGAAACTTTCTGATCTCACTCAGAGGGTTGATGGCCATGGCCATTTTACTCAACACATCGACTTTGGGGCGACCGAGGCTGTCCATTGTGGCTCCCTTCTGTCGATTGAAGTTGGCGAGCTCAAATTGGTCAAAATCTGATAGGTTGAATTTCTGCATCCCCAATCGGAGAAAGGAGTGGAGGTGGTGTCCTCCCACGCCCCCAAGTCCTGGTAGGGCGATACGCTTATTTCCTAGAGTCAGTTGCTCTGACTTTGATACGAATCCGAGATTTCTCTTAAAGGCCTCTTGATAGCTGAATTCAAAGTGGAATCTATCTTGGATCATGGGTCGTCCTCCTCATCCTAAGCTCAACCATTGTATCCTTGAGTGAGTCTGTAAGGCTACGAGATTGGAAGTTTAAATCTACTTCTGCCGGATTGAGATCAATCCAGATTTCACCTGAAAAAAATTCGTTGAGCTGCAATAAGAGGGCATGGGAAGAGGCTGCGAATTGATTGAAAGGTCCAAGTGATACAGGCTTCAACCACTCAAGGAGAGACACACTTCTCCCTAAGGCCCAAGACAGGGGGGGCTTTGGAATCCTTAGTGTGGGGACCCGCACACTGCGGGAAATTTCACTCATAAGTTGAGCCGTTTGGTGAAAGGAATAGGGCTGTTTAGCCCCCACTAGATAACGTCCATTTTGAGCAAGTGAAAGAGCTTGAGTGTGGGCCTTTGCGACGTCTCTCACGTCCACTAGGTTCATGGATAGAGGCGGACTTATCGGAAAGCGGTTGAAGTACATATCCGAAATCACTTGAAGGCTGGGAGTGAGTTTAAAAAATCTGGGGCCAATGATATGGGTCGGGCAGATGGTGGTGAGTGAAATCTGAGCTTTCCCACAGAGCTTGAATAGAAGTTGCTCGGAGTCGTGCTTGGAGCGGAGGTAGGGGACCGGAGACCTATACCAATCATCTGATGTCAGGGGGGCATCTTTGCTACTGCGAAGCCCGACGGCTGCGACACTTGAAGTCGCAACAAGCTTTGGGGCTTCGATGATCTGAGCGAGGCGAACAACTTTCTCGGTCAGCCGCATATTTGTCGCATAGAGGGATCTCTCTTCGCTGAGATCATAGGAAAAAACCGCAGCACAGTGAATAAGGCCCTCTATCGGTCTGCTCTCAAAGGGCTGCGGCTCGTCTAGAGTTAAAAGATCCATTTCAATCAGTTGAACTCCCAATTTCTGCAGCGCCTTGAGGGCTTGAGGAGGAGAGCTTGAGCGATAAAGGGCAATCACCGACCTGTTTTGGTCAACCAGGTGTTTTGCGATACTGAATCCCAGGTGACCCGTGGCGCCAGTAAGAACTATAGCCATGGGAGGACCCGCCTAGAGGCCAGCTCCATCCACCGGCGATAGGGAGGGAGGCGTCCCGGTAACTCAAACTGTAGGGTGTTTTCGAATACAAACCTGGACTGAGAAAAGGTCTGAAAGCCAAAGTGCCCTCTTCCCCCGACATGGGCGGATTCGGATGTCCCTTGGGTCATGACATCATTGATGACCAATTCAGTACTTCGTCCGGATTCGGTCAGCTTCTGAATGGTCTGAGGTCGGTTGGAGAAAAGATAGGCGGCTAAGGCTTGAGAGCTCAACTGACAAAAGCTCTCGAAGGCCTCATCCTTGTCTGTATAGGGAACAAGGCAGAGTACAGGGCCAAAGATCTCCTCCTGGAAGATAGGCATGTTCTGAGTCAGGCCAGTGACCAAAGTGGGAGAAAAGTAGCGGTCTTTTTTTGAGTACTCACCCCCACAGAGCACTTTAGTGGGAGCAATTAGCTCGGCCAATCGGATCACATCTTCCTTAGAGCGCAACCTTCCCAGATCGGGATTGGTCAGAGGCTGGTTGCCGTAAAACTCCTTAACGGACTCTGAGAACCGATCCCTGAACTCAACCAGGCTCTGTTGAGGGACAAAGCAAATTTCAGGAGCTGTACAGGATTGACCCAGGTTTAGGGTCTTTGCCCAAAGTAGGCGTTTGACTGCGACGGCCAAATAGGAGCTGTTCGCTTCATCGATAAAAACGGGGCACTTTCCGCTCAGATGGATGCGGAAATCAACTCCCGCACCGGCTGCAAGAGCGGAGAGTTTTAGGCCTTCAGACCTACTTCCCATAAAGTAAAAAAAGTCCACGTCACTTAGGAGGAGACTCTGGACTTCTTGGTGGTCTGAATCAATGATAAAGGCGTGTTCGGGAGCAAAACTTTCATTGATGAGCCTCTGTAGTGCCGAAAAGCAGTGGGGAGAACTCTTCGAGGGCCGCAGAAGCGTGCAGTTTCCAGCAGCGATAGAGGCTGTCAGCGCAATCAGGCTGCTGGATATGGGGAAGTTGTAGGGAGTGATGGCAAGAGCCACCCCTCTGGGCATGGTCATTCGTCTGGCTCGACTTAAGGGAAAAAAACGTGAGCCCTTCTCGAAAGTGGGGCGAGACCACTTTTTTAAATACTTGATGGTTTGCTTGAGATTTCTTAAAATCGGTGAAATCTCAGATTCAAAAATTTCTTTCCTGGGCCTTGCCAGGTCCTCTTCCAGGGCCCTTATCAGAAGAGTCTCATGTGCCCTTATCTGAATTTCTAGGTGTTTCAACTCTCTGAACCTAAAGTTCAACGGTTGGGTTGATCCCCTGCGAAAAAAGCTCTGTTGTCTTCCTAGAAGATCCAAATTACTTGAGCCCAACGTCTTCTCGCTTAAGATCTAGCTTACCTAAAATATCATCCACCGATTTATCAATAAAGCGGCCCGTTTTTGCAGAGAACTCCAGCATTTCAAAAATGTGCAGC
>SKYF01000111.1 GCA_007128005.1 Bdellovibrionales bacterium | reverse complement strand
GCCCTTTTTCTGTGTGGACTTCCCGGAGATTTAGGTGGAGGTGTGGTCATGAATGCCGGAGTGAGTGAGGATATTCGACCTCGAGAGTTTCAGGAGATTGTCTCCTGGGTTGAGGTGGCCGAAGCCCAAAAGCCTTTGCGCAGGGTGGAGCATGATCACATACAATGGCACTATCGCCAGTCTCAGGGATGGCAGCCAGGAGTGATTGTCAAAGTGGGCCTCAGTTGGCCCATGAGCCCCCATCCAAACCTGATGGCTCAAGTCAAGGCGGCCACCCGACAACGACTGCAAAAACAGCCACTCAACTGGCCCAGTTGCGGCTCGGTGTTTAAAAATCCTCCTGGGCACAAATCAGGAGCACTCATTGAGCAGGCAGGCCTGAAGGGCTTTGCCATTGGCCAGGCTCAAGTCTCTGAGCTTCACGCCAACTTTATTATCAATCGGGGCGGGGCCACTGCCAAAGATGTAAAAGACCTGATCGCTCATGTCCAAAAAACCGTCAGAGACAAATTTTCTTTGGATCTGGTCACAGAAGTTCGCTTCTTGTAAAAACTCAATTCAAGGGAATGTGACGAATCCTGTGGCGATTGAGCTTGATCAACTCTTGCTCGCGCTGAATATTTAAAAGCCAACCAAAGGCTAAAGCGAGTGAAACTAAAGAGCTCCCTCCATAGCTAAGGAAGGGCAGAGTTAAACCCTTGGTGGGAAGAACCCCGAGCACTACACCTACATTGATAAAAAGAGAGAAAGCAAATGTCATCACCAAGCCTAAAGCAAAGGCTCTCTTTAAGTCCCGTTCTGTGTTGAGCACAATCTGCATTCCCCTGAAGATAAGAAATCCATAAATAAGGAAGAGAACAAAAAAACCGACAAAACCCATCTCTTCACCAAAAACGGCCAAAGTGAAATCCGTATGTGCCTCAGGTAAAAAAAATAGCTTCCCTTGCCCTTCTCCAAGTCCTGATCCCCACAACCCACCAGAGTGAAAGCTCAACATACTCTGAATGACCTGAAATCCGCTCTCTGAAGGGTCTGCCCAAGGATCTAAAAATGCCTTTATCCGACTCAGGCGATAGGGTTGATGCATGACCAGGAGGTAGAAGGCCCCGGCACTCACCAAGGTCGCCCCGAAAATGTAGCGCCAGGCCAAGCCAAAAGCAAAAAGAAGCCCCAAAGCCACCGCCACACAAATGACAAGGCTGCCAAAATCCGGTTGTTGTTGCAACATCATCAAAGGCGCAAAGACCAAAATAACTGAGAGAGCCTTAAGGGCCAAGGGCCAGCGATTCCACTGCTTAGTTATCAAAACCGCCATCAAGAGCGGGAAGGTCACTTTCAAAAGTTCACTCGGTTCAAACCTCTGGCCCAAAGGAAGCCTGACCCAACGAGAAGCTCCTCCCGCACGAATTGAAAACTCAGGGACAAAAGTCAGGACCAAGCCAATCAAGGCTCCAACCAGAGCCATATAAGCAACAACCATCGACCACCTTGGAGGCAACCAGGCGACGGTGAGTAAAACGCCTAAAGCCAAAAAGGCAAAAGTCAGCTGCTTTTTAAAAAAGTACAACCCATCTCCATAGGATTCAGTGGCAAATATAAAGCTAGAAGAGTAGACCTGAACAAGGCCCAATCCCATTAAAAAAAGAACAGCAAGTAGAACCCCTTTATCTAGGGTCCAATAGTATTTCATAGATCTCAGCTTAGCACGCGAGCTTAGTCTCAGCCAACGTGACTAAGGTCGAGACCCCATCAGCCAACTCAAACCTATTAGCGAAACTTATTTACCAATTCTTTAAAATAGTTTCCCCGCTCCACATAACTGTCAAATATATCAAAGCTGGAACAGCCCGGAGATAGTAGGACTGTGTCGCCAATACGAGACTTCTGATAGGCAATCAGCACAGCCTCTTCAAAAGTTCCAATCAAAAAAGTCTCACTGTAATCGCCAATGTCTCTATTGATACGCTCCTTGGCCTCTCCCACTAAAATCAGAGACTTCACCTTGCGCTGAATCCTCTCTTTTAAGGGGGCAAAGTTGAGATTGGTATCCTTTCCACCCATAATCAAAATGACGTTTTCCTCAAAGGCATCCAAAGCCCTCATCACCGCGTGCACATTGGTGGCTTTGGAATCATTGTAAAACTCAACTCCTCCTACTTTGCGCACGTATTCAAGCCGATGGGGCATCCCTGAATAGCTATCTATCACTCTCTGAATGGTGTCATGTTTGGCCCCATGTTCTCGCGCAGCCAAAATAGCTGCCATAATGTTTTCGTAGGAATGCTTGCCGCGCATCTTGGTATGGGCCAAGGTATAGTACTCTATCTCCGGTCCTGTTCGGACCCGAACTTGATCCTTAATGGCCACCGCTCCACCAATATTCATAATCTGCGGCTCCAACTGAGGTTTGCGTGAAAAGTAAAAAATCCTTCCCCGTTGAACAGCGGGGTCTCTGGCCAACTCCACAACTGCATTGTCATCCGCATTGAGAATACTGGTGGTGGCCTGATTGGTATTGAGGAAAATCTTTCTCTTGGCATTCACATACTCTTCCATATTGCGATAGCGATCCAAGTGATTTTCTGCCAGATTGGTAAAGACAATATTTTTGGGTGTGAAGTTCTCCACATGCTCCAACATAAAGCTAGACACCTCACAGATGAGAACATCTGCTTTCTCCTTGGCTCTGAGATATTCACTGAGGGGAAGTCCAAAGTTACCTCCCACCCAGAGATTGACTCCTGACTCCTGCAAAAACACCCGTATCAAATCACTCGTTGTTGTTTTCCCATTGGTTCCTGTAATTGCAACCATGGGCTCTTTGACAAACTGCGATACAAACTCGAATTCACCCGTCACCTTCACTCCGTGACTGCGGGCATAATCAAAAATCTTCAAGTGGGGAGGCACTCCCGGACTTAGCACAATCAGGTCCTGTTGCAAGAAGGTCTTTGGCGTATGACCTCCCAATTCCAGGTGAATATCCAAAGCACCCAGTTGCTCAAGATGGCTTGCCAACTCAGCCTTTGATTTGTGGTCACTCACAGTGGCCTTGGCTCCATTTTCCACCAGCAGCTTCGCTAGCGAAACCCCTGTTTTAGCTAAACCCACTATGAGAATCCGTTTGTCTTTGAGTTCTGACAGCTCTCGCATTTGCATTTTTTTACCTCAATTTTAAAGTGCTTAAACTTAATACAGCCAAAAGGATGGATATGATCCAAAAGCGAACAATGATCTTTGTCTCATCCATCCCTTTAAGCTCAAAGTGATGATGGATGGGAGCCATGCGAAAAACTCTCTTGCCTGTCAACTTAAAGGAAACCACCTGAGTGATCACCGAAAGAGCTTCTACTACAAAAACCCCTCCAAGCACCACCAGCAGCAGTTCGTTTTGAGTGATTACCGCTGTGATTCCCAAAAATCCACCCAATGCCAAACTCCCCACATCCCCCATAAATACTTGAGCTGGGTAGCTGTTGTACCACAGAAAGCCCAACCCAGCGGCCACAATAGCTCCGGCCAAAGGAGTGATCTCCCCAGTGCCAGGGACAAAGGGAATGGCCAAGTAGTTGGCAATTAGAGCGTGTCCTGCCACGTAGGAAAACAGCATAAAGGTCCCTGCAGCAATAATAACTGGTACAATCGCCAACCCATCCAGGCCATCTGTGAGATTCACCGCATTCGCACATCCAACTACAACCAAAGCACCAAAGAAAATGTAAAACCAACCCAGATCAAAGGCCACATCCTTAAAAAAAGGCATGTGCAAAACTGAAGGAATATGACCAGCTGAGACCAGCCAGAAAATCACTAAGGCAGAAATCAAAAACTCTCCCGCCAGTCGGAGACGTCCAGAGAGCCCTTTGTGATTCTTTTGGCTAACTTTTAAATAATCATCCAAGTAGCCAATAGCTCCAAAACCCAAAGTGACTGCGAGCACCGCCCACACTAAGGGGTTAAACAAGTCGGCCCACAGCCCCACAGCCACCACAAAACTCAGCAGAATCAAAGCTCCCCCCATGGTCGGGGTGCCCTGCTTTTTTTTATGAGATTGAGGTCCATCGTCGCGAATACTCTGCTTCACCTGACGCTGAGCCATGCGACGAATAAAGTAGGGGCCTAGAATCCAGCACACAAAGAAGGCCGTAAAAAAAGTTAAAAAGGTTCTAAAAGTAATATAGCGAAAGACATTCAAAACAGAGAGCGCTTCTGCATAGTCAACGAGAAAACGATAGAGCATAATCTGTAGGTCACTCCTAGGATGCTAAACTTTGCCAGTCTTCGAGAACTCTTTCCATCTTCATGGCCCGAGAGCCCTTGATAATGGCCACGTCCTCGGGGTTTAGCACAGAGCCCAATTTAAGTGCAAGACTTTGTTCATAAGCCTCAGATAAAACTGCGTTTTTTGAAAACCCACTGCTCCGCAAACCAGCCTCGAAATCACGCCAATGAGGACCCATAAACCACAACTCATCCAAACCATAAAGACCGGCCGCCTGACCCAATTCAAAATGAAGACGACTGGCTGCCTCTCCCAGCTCAAACATCTCCCCTAAAACAGCAACCCTCCGCCCCTTGACTGGCATTTCATAGAGATTGTTCAGTAAGGCCTTCATACTCTCAGGGTTGGCATTGTAAGCATCAAATAGCACTTGGGTTCCCTTAGCCAAGCGTACAAGCTGACTGCGCCCCCAACTCCCCTGACATTGAGGCAGCTTGGCCCAAATGCGTTCTGGGGCCATTCCCACTGCTAAAGCTGCTGCCGATGCTGCCATCAGATTGACCACGTTCTGACGTCCACAAACAGGTACCCTTGCTTTTCCCTCCACCCCAGCAATGTGCCCACTGACCTCCAATTCGGCCAAGCTCATTTGCTCTGCGCGCAGACAGACATCGGCTGAAGCGTTAAAGCCCGAAAAGGTCATTAAGGCTTTGGAGCCTTTCTCCTTAGCCCTGGCATGCATGGCAGAAGTCCACTCATTGTCCAAATTGAAAATGTGGAGTGCTTGAGGCGAAGCCAGATAGAGTTCCTCTTTAGCTGCCGCCACCTGTTCCTGCCCCCCTAACTCACCAATGTGGGCTTGTCCTACCATAGTGACCACAGCCACATCCGGCTCGGCGATCTCACAGAGTCTGGTCAGTTCTCCCTGATGATTCATCCCCATCTCTTGCACAACCCACTCACAGTTGGACTTGGCTTGAAGGAGTGAAATAGGCACTCCCCAATGATTGTTAAAGCTGGCAGGACTGACGTGAACTCTCAAGTCGCCCTCGAGCAACTGTCCCAAATACTCTTTCGTAGTCGTTTTTCCATTTGAACCCGAGATCGCCACCACCTTGAACTGAGAGCCCTTTCGCCAGTAGTAGGCCAAGTCCTGCAGAGCTCTCAATGTGTCGGCGACTTGTATAAAAGCACATCGAGAGGAATATTTTTGCCAGTTCTCCTCTCCCACCTTTTGCCTTAAGGCAATCTGATCCAAATGGACCATAATCCCAGTGGCTCCTTGATCCAAAGCCTGGGTTAAAAAGTCATGGGCATCGAACTGATTGCCCTTAAGAGCAACAAAGAGTTGGCCCTTAAGAGGTCTTCTTGTGTCAGTAGATACCGCTCCAAAACTCAAATCCTGAGAAGCAGCCTGGGAAATCAACTTACCACCCGTGGCCTCGATGACTTGGGCCCAAGTAAACATGGGAGCCAAGGCTGAGGCTTCGGTCTCTGTTACGGATTCTGCTTTGCTTTCTGTCATCTGTAGAACTCCTTAACCACCTGTTGATCACTGAAAGGATAGCGTGTCTGACCTATAATTTGGTAGTCCTCATGACCCTTCCCAGCAATTAAAATAATATCTCCCCTTTGAGCCCCAGATAGTACCTGATGAATGGCCTTGCCTCTGTCGACTTCTGTAAAAACCTGTTTATTCAAAAGTTCAGGTTCCAGTTGAGCAAGGCAATCATCAATAATCTTTTGTGGGTCCTCTGTGCGAGGGTTGTCTGAGGTCACCCAAACCAGATCCGACAGCTCGGTGGCTGCACGGGTCATTAGGGGACGTTTGCCTTGATCCCGGTCTCCTCCGCAGCCAAAAAGGGTGACAATTCTGCCCAGATGTCCCGTCTGCTTACGAATCTGACGAAGAGCCCCTAAAACAGATCGCAAAGCATCATCAGTGTGAGCATAGTCCACAAAGATATTCAAACCCAAATCATCTTGTACTTTTTGCGGCAGGTGAACCCTCTGCAGTCGACCAGGGACTCCCAGAAACTCATTTAAGGCCTCTACTGCTATGTCCAAGGAAATCCCCGCACTTAAAGCAACCCCAATGGCAGCCGTCGCATTGTAAACCGAATGAAGCCCCGGCACAGGAACACGGGCTTGCCTCTCACCCCGGGGAGTTTTTATTAAAAACTCAGTTGCAAAAAAGTCTGTCCGAATCACAGAAAACTCGAGGTCTGCATTCTTCTGACCATAAGTCCAAACCTGGGAAGATCCACATATTTCAAGCCTCTGCCCATAGGGATCATCCAAATTCACTATGGCCCAGGTCGCCTTTTTTGAGGACGAGTTCAAAACTTCCAAAAAGAGTCTCTGCTTGGCTAAAAAATAGTCCTCCATCGTCTGGTGATAGTCCAGATGATCTCGAGTCAAGTTGGTAAAGACTGCCACATCAAAGTCCACCGCATCCACTCGTCCCTGACTTAAAGCATGACTGGATACTTCTAAAGCACAGGCCTTGGCTCCCAGCTGAGCGAAGTCCTTCAAACGAGATTGAAGTTTGATGGGATCTGGGGTGGTGAGCTCTCCTGGCCAAGAGCGCTGGTTGAAATGATGATCTATGGTTCCCAGCACTCCAGTCGGCCGCCCGCAAAAATTCAAAATATGCTCCACCATATAGGTCACCGAAGTCTTTCCATTTGTACCCGTCACCCCGACACAAAAGAGCTCCTTTGAGGGGTAGCTATAAAATCGAGCCGACAGCTCGGCAAGGGCCCTTCGCCCACTGGGCACACAGACCACAGCTCCTGAAAACTCCACGGGCACAGACTTGTCACTCTCTACAACGAGGGCTAAAGGCTTTCTCCTGCAGGCCTCCTGCAAAAAACCATGTCCATCGGCTCGCTCACCTCGAATGGCTATAAAGACTGAGTCTGGTCGCACATGACGGGAGTCAAAGACCAAAGATCTCACCGAGGCGTCCATATCCACTCGACCCAACCTGTACTCTGGAAAAATGGCTAAGAGCTCCCCTAACTTCATGGATCAGAGCTTAACTGATCTTCCTCTTCCTGGGCAGTGCAAAATAATCTGTCTTTCTTACTCTACCCTACGCAACTCTAGCTGGATAGCTGCTGATTGGGGCAAAGACTGCCCTGGAGGTGGCTGAGATTTATAGACCAAGCCCGAACCCTTAACTTCAACCTCAACATCCAGGTTTCTCAGCACACGGTGGGCCTCTCTCAAGCTGAGTCCCTGTAAGTCTGGCATTTGACCGGAGCGCTCAAAGGCAAGAAGTTGGCGAATCTCCTCAATGGCACGGTCCTGCAGGTTCTCGGGATGTGGTGGGGGCTGTTGAGGTCTAAGAAGGTTTTTCTCACTCAGCAGAACAGGAGTCAGCCCCTCTCGGCGCAGAGCGAACTGAGCCAGTCGGGAAAACATAGGTGCTGCCACCTGGGAGCCATAGAAACGCCCCTGAGGTTCGTCTACGACAATGTAGATAACAAAGCGAGGGGCGTTGGCGGGAACAAAACCAGCAAAACTTGCCAAATAGGCTCCCCTTTTGTAACCCCCTGCAACTGGATCGACTTTCTGAGCTGTTCCCGTCTTTCCAGCTACTGGAAAACCTGGCAGCCGGGCGTTAAACCCTGTGGAACCTCGAGCTGTGGCTTGGGTCAACATTAAAGTCATAAGTGCTGCCTGCTGAGGGCTGAGAACTCGTTTTTCCTCAGAGGCCAACTGGGGCGGGACTGCTGAGGCACCTTCAGAACGAATAAACCTGGGAGCGCGCAAAATTCCCCCATTGGCGATAGCCGCATAGGCCGTGGCAACTTGCAGAGCCGTTGTGGCAATTCCATGACCAAAAGAGACATTTGCTAAGAGGTGTGGCCGCCAAGGCAGCGAGTTCATAATTCCCTGGCCTTCCCCCGGAAAATCGATCCCTGTGCGCTGTCCAAAGCCAAACTCTAGTAAGCCCTCACGGAGCTTCTCATCTCCCATCTCAAAGGCCATTTTTGCCATTCCCACGTTGGAGGAGTGAGCCAATATTTCGGTCACACTCAGTTCCTCCCACTCCTTGCTCATATCGGCCTCAGTGATCCAGCGACGCCCAATTTGCAGTCGACCACCATTGACATCGTACTTGGTGTTGGGCTGGACCAAACCCTCCTTCAGGGCTTTCGCAATGACAAAGGTCTTAAGTGTGCTCCCCGGCTCAAAAACGTCGGTCACAACCCGGTTGCGACGCAAGGCTGCCGGCACCGATGTGGCTTGATTCACGTCAAAACTAGGCGCATTGGCCATGGCTAAGACTTCACTGGTTTGAGCGTCCAGAATCACGCCCATTGCTGAGAGTGCCGAATGCTCCTTAAGCGCTCTCTTCAACTCTCGCTCCAAAGCAAATTGCAGCTCGCTGTCGATGGTCAAATGCAAATCCTCTCCATCTGGAGCTTCGGACAACGAACGCCCCTCCAGTAGAAGAGGGCGCCCCCTGGCATCCCTGGGGAGTATGAGTCGTCGCCCCTCCCCGCGTAGCAATTCGTCCCAAAATAGCTCCAAGCCCTCAAGGCCCTGCCCCTCGCGACCAGTAAAACCCAGAACCTGAGCCCCCAAGCCTTCATTGGGATACACTCTTCTGGGCTCTTCAATGAGCCCAATGCCCCTGACTCTCCAGCTGCGAATCTCCTCAGCTTGCTCCCGACTGACCTGGCGGCGCACCCACACAAAGCGTCGATGATCCTGACGAAGAGAATTGAGAAGCGGCTTGAGGGGTAAATTCAATAGACGTGACAGGCGCTGTGCAAGCTCTTCAACTCTTTCCTTGGGCAAAATATGGGGATCGGCAAAGACGGAGTGAGCTGCGACGGTAATGGCCAACTCCTTGCCTCGACGATCATAAATCGCTCCTCGGCGGGCAGGCACCACGACACTGGTCTCAAACTGACGCTTTTGTAAATCACTGAGACGAGGGTGAGGCCATATTTGCAAATGAGCCGCCCGAAAAAGCAAACCCACCCACAGAGCTGAGAACACAAAGGAGATCAGGGCTAAACGCGTCTTCATTGTATAAACACAAGCCCAGGAGCAGAGAGTTGAATGATCTGACCATTTCTGGCCTCGGACAAAGTCAATTGACTGACAGCAAAGTTACGAACCCTATCGGGTTGGGTCATCTGAGCATAAGTCATCACCTGGTGGCGGTACTCATCGCGCAGAGCCTTGTACTGACGAGTTTCAACAAGTACGGAGTAGCCAATCCGGCGGACCTCCATTTTTAAGAATACTAAGAAAAAGAGGGTGGAGATAATTATGAGCACACTGAGAAACGGCCTTAAAGCTCCAACTTGGTGACGACTCATTGCTTTTCTCCTTGTAAAGAGTTGCTCTGTTTGTCTTTTGGATACTTGTTTTTGCTCTTGCGCTCGGGCAAAGGGCCTTTCTGAAAAATTCGAAGCTTGGCACTGCGCGCACGAGGGTTCTGCTTTTGCTCACTCCAACTGGCTTGAATAACCTTTTTGTTCACCATATAGCCCTGAATAGATTCTCGAAAACAGGACTTCACGATACGATCTTCCAGTGAATGAAAGCTAATCACCATAAGACGCCCGCCCAAAGAGAGGGACTCAATCATCGCCTCCAGGCTATCTTGCAAGTGCTCCAGCTCATCATTGACTTTCATACGCAAAGCCAAAAAGTAACGTGTCGATGGGTTTTGCCCCTTGACTCTCCACCCCTCCACTCTCTCAATAAGTGCTGCCAACTGGCCCGTAGTCCTGATTGCTTCTACAGCTCTCTGCTCAACAATGGCATGGACGACCCTGTGAGGCTTCCGGATCTCACCCAGGTCTAAGAATATCTGCGTCAATTCCTCTGCTGAGGCCCGGTTAATAAGCTTGGCTGCAGTTAAATCCTGGCGCTGGTCCATGCGCATATCCAGAGGGCCATCCTGGTAAAAGCTGAAACCCCTCTCTCCCTGATCCAACTGGGGACTGCTGACTCCCAAATCCAAGAGCATAAGATCAAAGCCTTGCCCCTGAGTCACTTGGTCAAAATGACTCTGATAGAGCTTCCTGAACTCACTGAAATTAGCCCTGAAAAGGCGCAGACGGCCCTCCTTGATGGCAGCCCCAAAGGGGGATTGAGGAGACTGAGCCCAGGTAAGTGCTTCCTCATCCCTGTCCAAGGCGATCACCTGAAGCTCCGGATAGCGCTGCATAAGAGCCCAACAGTGCCCCCCTCTTCCAAAAGTTCCATCAAAATACCAGCGGGGTGCAGGCCTGGCCCCTTCATCCAAACTGTTTTCCAGTACAGCCTCAAGCAGAACTGGAATGTGTGCCCTGGAACCACTTCGCTCCATCAGTGTGTACTCTCTTCCTCAATTTGGGCCACTGCCTGAAGAATATCTTCAAACTGGTTGGCCATTTCATCCTGGACTTTGACCCAGGTCTGGGCCGGCCACATCTCAACCTTCTCGCCCATTCCCACCAAAACGACATCCTCTTTGATCTGGGCAAAAGCCCTCAAACTAGCTGGCACCAAGAACCTTCCGTGACTGTCCACATTGATCGTCTGACCTCCGGACAAATAGAACCTTCTGTAGGCCTGCACCTGTTTGTTGAGAGAGGGCATTTTTCCAATCTTGGCCTCAAGTTTCTCCCACTGCGCCAATGTGTAGATATCTAAAATCGATTTTCCCTGGTATTGGGAGTTCGTGATCACCAGCTGATTGGCCTTTGTGCTGAGCAGAGATCGATAGGCCGCAGGCCAGCTGCATCTGCCCTTTTCATCGATCTTACAGTCAAATCGTCCGCGAAACAGTTTGGCCACTCCAGCCCTTTCTCAATGCCCCTCCATGGGCATATAATCCACTTTATCCCACAATCCCCCACTCTGCCACCCAAACTTAGCAACTTAGGACCAGCCCGTGCTTTTGGTTTGGTTCCTTTGTCTAGGCGTGTTAGCCTTTTGTTTAGTTATGATGGAATGTCCTCGCTGCGGGTTTTTGCAGCCACCAGACCGATTTTGCGCAAATTGCGGGCTTGATATTGAACATTATCAAGCCCCCAAAGTCCCCTGGCATCAGCAGGTGCTCACCTCAGCTCCCTTTCACCTCGCTCTGGCCGCAGCCCTACTCCTAGCTGTAGTTCTTTTTCTCTATCAAGCTCGCCCTCCCTGGGAGTCTCGCCCTCTACGCCAGCCCCCTGTGAGCAAGCATGATTTTTCAGGGCAACCGGACTCCTCAAGAGGAACTGTCTCCGTACAGGCAATAAATGCTGCTAACACAAATCAGGGAGCCGTGGACTCCCCCCCTTCTATGTCCTCTCCTGCTGAGTTTCAAACCGTTACCGCCCCTAGCCCACAGGGTTTAGGGGAGGGGACTGAAGATTTTCTTCAAGAAGATATCACCGCGGATGCACCTGCCACCCCTCCACAAAGACTCAGTGTGCGGTTTTATGAGATGACCAATACAGACTTACAACAAGCTTTGTCCCTTGGCTTTAATGTTGAGGACACTCCGGTGACCGAGCAGCAAGTCGCAACCAGCTTCACTATCGACAAAGAGCTTCTTGAGCCCTTTTTACAGCGTGCCCGCCCCCTGATAGGTCAATCCACAGGCCCGTATCAAGAGTCATTGCAAACCATCATCTCGCAGAGCTTAGACCTGGACATACTGGGCTTAGAGGGAGGTCCAAATCAAACTGTCGGCCTGAACATGGAGGTTAACCTGCAAAACATCCGGCAAAACCTCACCGATGTCCTTCTTTTTACAAGCATTACCCTGCCCCTTGGTGAACCAGAGGAGTCAGATCCCTCCTGGCTATCCTTTCAAATCAGTACCATCAAACCCCTTCCATGGAGTAGCAGCCTCTTGATTGTGGGCTCTGTTCCTTATGGTCGTTTTTTAGGTCTTGAAGAGGGTCTCTATGAAGACGGCCCTCTATCCATTCTGAATTCACCCAGCTTTGCCAATAGGCAATCTGAACTGGTCATTTTACTAACTGGCGAGCCCTAATCTCAATCTTTTGCAACTGACAGCCTAACCCATACTGAGCTTGTTTTTAAGATGCTTCAAGACAGCTTCTGCATGGCCCGGCACACTGACCTTTCTCCACTCATGGTTCAAACGCCCATCCGGATCTATAATAAAGGTGCTGCGCTCAATGCCTCTCACCTGACGGCCATACATGTTTTTCATTTTAATCACTGCGAACATTTCACAGAGCTTCTCATCCTGATCTGAGAGCAAATCAATACTGTAGCCCTCTTTTTCTTTAAATCGCTCATGGGAGCTTAGACTGTCTCGAGACACACCAAATACTTGGGCCTTTAAACGAGAAAATTCCCCCTGCAATCGGCTAAAGTCATGACCCTCTACAGTGCACCCTGGGGTTGAATCTTTGGGGTAAAAGTACAGAACAACCCATTGCCCCTTTAGGTCCGAAAGACGCACTCTCTTACCCCCTGTTGCCGGAAGAGAAAACTCTGGAACTCTTCGGCCTAAGACTAGCCCTTCTGAGGTGG
>SKYF01000168.1 GCA_007128005.1 Bdellovibrionales bacterium | reverse complement strand
CTGTCGATCCGTGCGGTTTTTGCTAAAGTGGGGCAGTGAGGAGACCACCTCCACCTGGTGCTCTTTAAAAAACTGAGGCAGGTCATTGTATTTGGGGTTGGCCAAGATAATAGTCAGGTTGCAGCGGTCCATCACATGGGCTCCCGCCTTCTTCAGCTCCGTCACAAACCAGCGAAAATGGGGATTCATCTCCGGCGCCCCACCGGTCAAATCCACCACGGGAAACTGGTGTTCTCGCACCAGTTCCACACAGATCTGCATGGTCTCTTGACTCATAATTTCTTTTCGATCGGGACCGGCGTCCACATGGCAGTGGTGACAGGTCTGATTGCACATTTTTCCTAAATTGACCTGAAAGATCTCAATCTTTTTGGGCTTGAGGGGAAAGAGTCCCGCCTCCTTCAACTTGTCCGCAAAGCGGGGCAGCTGAAAGTCAGGGCTCTCCAGCTGGCGAATCTGTTCCTGACTGCTGGCCAAAGGGGACCTGCGAGCTTGAAGAGAGGACATGAAAACTCCTACATCGACAGTTTGTTGGCCTTGTTCATCATCTGCACTCCGTGCACCAAGGAGGCCCCTCCACGGATGGCCGCGGCCACATGGACCGCCTCCATCATCTGCTCTTCAGTGCAGCCCTTTTGCAAAGTGTCCTGTGTGTAGGCATCAATGCAATAGGGGCACTGAACGGCATGAGCCACGGCCAGAGCGATCAGAGACTTCTCACGGGCGGTGAGAGCCCCCTCTTTGAACACCTCAGCGTACCAGGCAAAAAACTTGTCGCCCATGGCCTTTTGATATTCAGAGATCTGGGGAAACTTGGCCAAATCGGGTTCGTTATAATAGTGACTCATTTTATTAAAATCTCCGTAGGTTTAATTGTTAATTCTGATCCCTGAGCCTAGCCTGTTAATTCTTAGCTTTCTATCCTTGATGCATAGATCTATTCGCTGCTTTTAAGCCATGGCAGCGGGCTTATGGACACTCTATCCCGAAGAGTTGGGGCATCCGGTGTAGGCGTCGTTCTTGGGGGGCTTTTTAATGGATTTGGCGATTTACAGCGAGTAGTTCTAATTCGGAGCATGGCCCAGCTCAAATTGCTCGCCCTGAATCCTATGCCCCACTCGGCTTTACCTCTGACTGATGCAGCGCCCACTCATCCGAACTCTATTCGTCCAAGAGAAAAATCCATGGCTGGTACTGTACCTGGTTGTGATGCCTGTAAGTATTCCCTTAGGGCATTGGCGTTGCAGGTCAGCATAGGCCTCATCAACGTAGTCTGTTTGGGTGGTAAACCCCATAAAAACAAACTGCTTTCCATCAGCACGAACGCGGCTAGAATTAACCTTGTTCACCGCGGGGTGAATATCATCAACATGGCTTAGATGGAGGGAGTGACTGCACCCAAAGCCTACTCCTCCTATAAGGGGTAGCACTATCAATTTGAGCACTCTAACTATAATTGTATTTTGGGTCATGTCTATCCTCGTGGTCTCACACAGTAGCCTTGAGCTGAAACTCTGACCTGATGTAAAAGAAGAGGGAAGTAAGTGACTTTCTCGTGTTTGGTGAGAATGCCTTGAACTCTGCCTTGAGAGCACTGCCGGGCCAAGTCTTCTGCCATCTCGTTCACATAGTCATTGTTGAAGTTTAGGGCCAACACAATCATCCTAGATCTCTCAACTGAAACTTTGGAATCACGCTGGACGGGAACGGATGTGGTTGACACCGAGTGCAAATGAGTGCAGCCCGAAAAAAACAAAGTTAAAAAAGCAAATACTGTGCAAATGGCGCAGGATTTTAGCATCGAGTTCATAAAACTCCAATTCCTTTCTCGTTCATACAATAGCCAACAATTTTTACAATTTCTCCGCTCACGATAGGGTACTTCGCTGTCTCTCTAGTGACACTCAGTCCACTGATGCGCCCAGTAGGACAACGCTCTAATATCGAATCAGTCAGGTGGTCAGCAAACGTATCTGAGTAAATATCATTTCCCGTGCGGGGACCCATTTGAAAAAGGGCAATGATGCCTTGTATAGCCTGGATCTGGTCACGTGCCTGTTGAGACCGCGCCACTCCCTTTGCTATGTCGCCTGCCTCCTGGATATTCACCCCAACCTGGCTGACCAAAAGCTCAAAGCGACTTCCCTGCAAAACAACTCCTGAATCAATGTCCCCCAACTGATGATGATGCAAATGAGAGCACCCTCCTGCCAACACAAGGCCCATCAGTACCATCCCAAGCTCGATCCATTTCTTCCTCAAGACTTCCTCCTCCGAACAACCATCAAATAGCTTGGTCCCATATTGGCTCAATTCTGGGGATTGAATGATTTTGTGTCAACACCCATCGAATACTAGGTGCGGAGTTCCAAGGACGGTCACTTCGGCCCATTTTAACACAAAGATTGGATCTGATCAGCCCGGGCAGGTCATCAATGACCAGCCGGGAGTTTTAGTACCATTACAAGAGTTCCATTTAGACCGCAAGTGCGTTTAAATTCGGTTGAAAAGTTTGGGGTGCTGGTGGTTTTCCTCCAAGACTCGAGTGGGGCCTTATGGTGTTGTAATGCTGCCTCCATTTTTCTGTTAAGACCTGGGCTTCGAATAGCGAGTAAAAGATCTCTCCGTTTAAAAACTCGTATCTCATCTTACCGTTGAACGGTTCGCAGTAGCCATTTTCCCAAGGACTGCCGGGCTCGATATACAAGGGCCCCACCTCAAGACTACCGCATCCTTGCCCACTCTCCACCCCTCATTGTTAAGTATATAAGTAATTTGTCGGTAGCCATAGCGGCCGTAGTTTTCAGCCAAATCAATGACCCGATCACGAAGCTTTTTCTTTTCGTCGTTGCTCTTGGGTTCATATCTTTGAGCTGTCCTAGATTGCCCGATCACTTTACAAGCACGCCGCTCACTCACACCATGCTTGGCCATGGCATGAGTGGCAGCCTCACGTCGCCTGTACGGGCCTAGAGGTTTCCCTGGGCAATGTCTTTTAAAATGGCATTGTCAAAGACCTGATCAGCCACTAGCGCTTGAGACGGGCATTCTCCTTTTCAAGCTCTTTGAGCCTCTTGGCTTGGTTGACCTTTAGCTTTAATCCAGAGCTTCATCTTGAAGTGGGCTATGCTCAGGCGCAGTGGGGCGAGTCCGCACAGCTGCGATATTTCTCTATAAGCCCTTGCTTTTGTTCACTAAAAATGAATGAATAAGAGCTGAATTGATCAACAGCGAGAGGCAACACCGTAAAAGGGGGACTTATGAGACATTTGTTGGCAAAGTGGGGGGTTGTAGTGCTGACTCTAGCCATTTGGGGGCATGGACAAGCTCTGAAGGCGCAAGACATTGAAGTCAGACAGATTCGAGGTCAGCAGGCCATAGTAGAGATTCCTCCGGGCCTGAATCTGCAGCGAGGACAAAAGCTGATCCTTAAGCCCGAGATGGGTTATGGCGATGGTTCCGAGGATTGGGGTATGAATGAGAAAGCTGCTGGTGTGAGCCGGAGCAGTGGTTCGCGGCGGTTTTTAATGGGCGGAGGCTTCAAATTTTCCTCATTAAAGGGAAAAGAAAATAGCGAGGACTACAAACGAACATTGACTATGGTGGATGCGCGTTTCGGTCTGAACCTAGGTGTTTTAGAGCTTGGCGGATTTACTGAATCACACTTTGCCGTCAGTCGATATGGTGGAAGTGACGGGAAGTACGCAGGAAACTCAATGAATCCAGGAGCTTTTATCGAAATCAACCTTATCAGAAATGAGGAGCCGAATAACTTTATCCCGGGCTTTGGTTTGGACCTAGCAATGATAAGACAAAGACAATATATGTCTGGGACTTCATCAGACCAAGATACCACCTTAAGTGGACTGAGTTTATTCCCCCACACATATGTAAAATGGTTTTGGCCGGGGACAACTGGGGCTATGAAAGTCAATTTGGGTTATAGGTTTAAAAAAGTCAGTGGAAGCTGGAAACAAGAAGGACAGCCCAATTTCGATATCAAGGAGGAAGAGTCCAGTATCGAGTTGGGAGGCGCTATTGCAATATACTTCTAAACATCGAGCCAGGGCTGATTAACCTGTGGACAGGTCTTTTGTAAACTCTTCGCAGTGTATGACTTGAGCGGGCACTATTGTCGAGCCTGTTTGGCCTCTTTTTTGCTTTGAGAAGTCTCCTTTGGTAGGTGTGCTCTTCTCAGGGCAGATTATTGAAAAGGGGTCTGAAGTGCTTAGAAAATTGGTTGTTGTGTCTGTCGTTTTGTTCGGGAGCTTTGTTTTGAGTGGTTGCGGGGTGATGGGTATTTTAGATCCCATTCTCAATCCAGATCGAGTGGCCACTCCCGCGCCCCACAAACTTCCAGGGGATTTTTCAGGTCGTAGCTTAGAGGACATCGCTCAAGATATTTCCTACACTTGCAAGAATGCCTCCGACTGTCAGGAGAATGTGGTTTTAATTGTATCTCTAAACAGTGATGGTGAGCCCGGCTCCTGCACAGGCTCCTTCGTAGACGATGATATGATTATGACCAACAGTCACTGCATTCCCGCGCATATCGAAGAGGGAGGCTCTTGCGAACAATCGATCATGGTGTTGACTCCTGGCCATTACCCCTGGTCTGGCTCTTTGAGGGGGCGCTGTACGGATATGGTTTATAAGTCTATTTTGAGCGCTCAAAATGGGGCCGGAGGCAGTCCAGACATCGCCTTTTTTAAGGTGGATTTGAGGTCGCCCAAAAGGCCCCTTGTTACGAGCAGTGAGGGAATCACTGATGATCTGGAACTCCAGTTTTATGCAGCCCAATTCCAAGGGGATGAAAGAGCGCGTCTGTCACAAAGACATGTGTACAGGCAGGAGAGAAGGGATTGCATTGCCAAACAAGGGTCTGTTTTAAGCTGGGGTTTTGTCCACCCCTGGACTCATTTGGTCAGTTTTTTCGAGCGCTCCGAGAAAGACTGTAGGGTGCTGCCCGGGAACTCTGGCTCTCCGCTGATGGATGTGCATTCTCAACAAGTGTTAGGTGTAGTTCAAGCAACTTTTAGAGGGACTCAGTCCGATGATGAGGACGATTCGACCAACTCCTACGTCTTACGTGCGGGTGTGGCCACAAATTTAGCCTGCCTCTATGTGCCAGGGACTCCCTTAACTCAGCGAAACAGTCAGTGCGATGGACATCCTCCGGACCAAGCGGTTATTGCCAAGCGGGAGCTCCTCTGGGACCAGATGTACGGCTGGCCAGAGGACAGTCGTTATGGGGAACTCTTAGAGTTGAGAAGCAAGGGAGTGGAGTTTAGAGTTGAGCCCCGTCTCTCGGGCTTGGCTGAAATGGATAAGAGTCTGCCTATGCATGAGTTTCGCTCACGTCTGGGTGATCGAATACAGTCTGATGAAAGATTCCGGGTTGAGGGCGAGATCCAGTTGGAGTGTCTCCCAATGGCGGACGCTTTTGATTCTCTTCTCGTCCCCAGAAGGCTTGAGGCTCAGCGAAAACTTGTTGGAGCGGAGTACCTACGCCTGGCAGTGAAAGAGTTGGATTTTAAAGTCACTGACCCAGAGAAGTGGACCCTTCAAGGCTTATGGTGGAGATCCCAAAGGGGCAACATGGTCCCGGTTTGCTCTTAATCGGGACAAACTGTGGCTGTGAAGTTTCCGCGAAGGCTGTTTTGTCCACCAAACTGGACCTGTAGGGCGCCTTGAACTTCTCCCTCCGTAATACGGGTAAGTAAGGCCCTTCCTGAGCTCAATCGAACCTCTACAGGTCGACCACCATTGTCATCGTAGAGAATTACGGGTTGATGGATTGAAAAGTCCTGATTTCGGTTAGGAGCTGCTCTGACAATAAATCTAACCTCGATTCCCTCCACCGACACATTCTCGTGACAGGGATTTTGATAGACACGATCAAAGAGTACAACCTCAAGAAGGGGAATCCGGGTCTCTGCGCTGTCTAGGGGCCTAAAGACGGCCTGCCTTAAAATAAAGCCCTTGCCATTGACCACGCCAAGGCGAGTCTCTTGAACTTTACCCGGAGGCTGTCCCCCAGAAGGACTATCGATCAAGAATTTAGGGTCCCCATCACATCCCAAAATCAAAAAAGCCAATAGGCTCATTCCCAACCAATTTTTTACCCCTATGCTCATACCATTCCCCCCCCATATACCTGTTGCCAAATCATCCTTAACTATAGTCAAAAGGTCAAAAAAAACTTAATTGGCGAGTTGAGAAGCGAGGGGAGGACGTATTCTTTCAAAAAGCTTATTTTTCAGATGGCTCTGCTGTTTTTCATGTCTTTTTATGAGCGTTCAGCTTCAAGGAAGGGAATTGACAGAGGGCTTTCAGCCGAGCCTTCACTATGGGTTTCGTTCCTATCCCTTAGGGACAAGTCTAGACTTGCGTCTGGCCCAAGCCTGGAGAATTTGGGGAAGGCCTGAGCAAGGTCCCTGGTATGGCTTTTTTCGTCCCTCTGCAGAAGGGTCCACTGCCCTGAGCTACAATGCTCTGTCGGCCCAACTGGAGTTCTTCCCGGTCTCTTTCCTAGGGCTTCGCTCAGGCATCCAGAGCGCAGATAACCGCCGCGATTACACAGCCTACGACTGTGAGACCCACCGCTGCCGAGGGCGCCTCTATAGGAATTTTGTAGAGCTAGAAATGGCTGTAGGATACAGACAATTTTTTGCCTTGACCCAGCTTAGGCAAGAGAGTCTCAAAGCCCCTGCCGAATCCACCAAGCGCTTTGTAGACCCAGCTCTCTCCTTGTCCATCGACCCTACAGGAGAAGAAGTGTTCAGGAGCACTTTGATCCTAGGAATGAACTGGAGCCCTTCGTTCAGAATTATGCTCCTGGATAGAAGAGCTCATATTGTTGGAAAAACAGATAGCTACTCAAAAACCCAAATGGCCTTGATTTCCACTCAAAGGGGCCCCTGGACTCTGAGCTCAGGACTTGGGGCCTTCTGGGGTGAACTCAATCCAAAGAATTTGAGCTTTATCTTCGGCGCCAACTATTATTTCCAAAACTGATGGCCCCCTTGTGAAGGGGGCTCGAGGCCTTAAGGGAAGGTTTATAGACTCAGAAGGTCACTTAAAGTTTTACTGATAGAGCAGTTTTTCTCATGCGTAGCATAGGATATGGTGACCTGTTCTCTTGTTGTCAAAATTTGTCCCACGCAAGACCTACCCCCTAAAAGGGACTCAAACTCCCTACATAGATCAGCTATTTCGTGCAATATTTCGTGATCCTGTGTGTTTGCAAAGACCTTAAATGACTCCACAAGGGTATTGTTTAGGTCCACAACCCCCTGGCTGCAGCTTCCATCCTTATTGGCAACCTCATCTTTTGATCCACAGGCTGAGAGTAGAAAAACAGAGCCAAATAATAGCCCCATGGCGGCCTTCCTAAAAAGAGACCCTGACATAAATATTCCTCCGTTGAGTTAGTTAGTCGCAAGTAGGCCTAGCAATAAGAAACCCTTGTCTCAGCCCCTTGTCAGTAAAAGTAGATATTTGTTTATAAATGCAAAAAGACTCACTTTAAAGAAAATTGACTCAATGTGTAAAATATACTATCAGGCCCCGCTCAAGCATCGACTCCACAAAGATAGAGCATGCATTTTACGTATTGGCGAAATCCCTCTTGGGGATCTGGAGATTCAGCGTAGTGGCATGTTTCACCCCTATCTCCGTAGTAAAAGGAGCAGTAGTCCCCAGAGGTGTTTTTGGTGAAAATGGCACACAGAATTCTTTCGTTTTCAGCAAGCTCCTTTGGAAGGAGGTATGTATCAATGTCATCCAGGGGAACCCGTTTCACAATATCCTCAAGTCCAATATACCAGGGAATATTTGCGTTTTCGTACTTCTTCAGATGACCGACGGGATCTAATTTGAGTAGATTTAAATATTCATCGACCCACTTTTTTTTCTTAAAAATCACCATAATACTTAATCCATTTAGTAGGAATTTCTGGAATATCAATCACAATTTGAGGGGCCCCGCCGGGCCATATAACATTTTTAGACCCATTGAGCCTTCCAAGGCGATCCGCCAATTCAGAGCCTCCAGGACCCCAGTCAGCCGAATACCGCTGAGCCGCCGCCTGTCCTTCAAAGATGCGAGTTCCTCTGGGGACTTCAATAATGCGCCAGTGGTCAGCTCGGTTGCCCCATTGGGGCAGCAAGGCCAAATCCAACTGAGCCTGCCCAGGGCCTGTTGGAATTGAAGATGTCCAGAAAGCAGAAACGCGCTCAGGAGTAGTTTTACTAGTTACCTGTATGAAGTACATCTTCTCTTTAAGTGTGTAGCTCATGTAGTGTTCGCTGCGGAAGGTGTGGGCAAAGGTTTGGTTGCCAGAAAGCAAATCATTCCTCAAAAGGCCTCTTTCGTCGTAGAGCAAATCTGATATTTTCTTATTTTTTTTAAGTGGCCGCATATGCAGTGGACCCGGTGAGGCGGGGGAGTAGAACTGTATGTTCTCGACCTTACTGGCAAATTGAGAAAAGTCTTCAACCAATTGGGCATTGGCTCTGAGCCACTCGGGGGATTTTTTGACTGGCCGGCCCAGTTCTCGAAGGCTCTTCGTGAAGGCACTCGCAGTTTTGGCCCCCTTGCCCGCGGCTGAGGCGGCACCCGCCGTCGTAATCGAAGTGATTGTGTCGAAAAAGAGATCTCCAACGACCTTACCTCTTTGATAGTGAGAGGCCCCAAATAGCCCATCGAGGCTCTTGTGAATGTAGGCTAAAACTGCCGACCTGACTCCAGGTAAGCTCGCCATCAATGAGTGGTAGGTTCTGATGGCATGATTGGGGTCGCGAAAGCTTTCCACTGTGAAATCAACCAGAGCTCCTGCGAGAACTGGCACGGCTCGCACAATTCCTTCTATGGCCTGGTAGGTGCCCACCGCCATTCCCGCTGGGGTGTCAATAAGCACCTGGGTAAATTGGAACAGGGGCTCCGCCAATAGGGGGTCGATATCGATCAGAGCCGCTGACTCCATAAAGAAGCTCAAACTGGCCAGATAGCGGGCAATTTCGTGAGCTGGGGAGAATTCGTAGTTTCTATGTAGGGCCCAGTGTCTTTGAAGAGAGTTAGCCGTCCTGGTGGCAACCTGACCTAGATATGTGCTTTGATCCCAATTTTGGTCGAAGGTGGAAAGAGGCGAGGGTCTGATTTGTGGGTCAACGAGGTGGGGCTGAAAGATGGAGCCCCTGAAGTAGGGCTGAAAGGCCTCGGGCAAACCATCTTCAGAATTGAGGAAGATGTCTGACAGAGCGGTAAGCCGCCCATAATCTTTTTCATTGAGAGCGCCCTCAAAGGCTTGGGTCAGACTTTCCCTGGTCCTTTCGCCAAAGGCATAGATGATGTGACTCTGAGGGGGGATCTCCTCAAGAGGGAGCCCTTGAGACCTTCCGACTTGCCCCTGACTGCCTGGGTTCTGGGACTGGTAGTGCCGAGCTGCCCCTAGAATATCACTGACATAGCTGAGATTGTGCTGGCGAATGTGTCTGGCTGTCTGCTCAAGGGCGCGAGCGAGATTTCGATCCCTATTTTTAAACTGTGAAAGAATTTTCTCACTTTGGGCTCTCTGTCGAGTTCCAAATTCTCTCCAAGCTCGGTCTGTTGCACGGATTCTCTGAAACTCAACAAAGAAGTTTATGCCATTAGCAATCTCCGGAGAGTTCAGCAGGTCCCCCACCCCTCCCCAAAAGCCCCGCTCTTCCTCAAAGGAGAAGCCTTCTGCAGGCAGTCCCCAGCGCCCACCTGTCCACACTCCATCTTCGTAAACTTTCCCGTCTTGGGCATAGACCTTTCCGTTCATCAGGAAGGGCTCATTCCAGCCGGCGGTGATGACAAGCCCCGAGGGCCCTTGGGTCTCCATATGGATTCTATGCTTGATGGGCCCTTGATCGCTCTCTGATTTCGGTCCAGCAGACTCGCCCTCATTTTGATGGTCACTATAGGGCTGTAGGTAAATAACGACGTCTTGCTGGTGGAGATAGGAGTACTCATCTAAGCTCTGGTAGTCCCTTAGTAACCTAGGATGACCAGAAGAGATTCCCCAAGTTCGGTCTGATCTCAGGTTATTTTCGTAGATATAGCCATCAGGGCGAAATTCCCGATTCCCCAGAACAATGGTCACCCGTGAGTCCGCGTAAGGCCGGAAGACCTCCTCAGTTTCATAGGTCGTATATTGGCCATCCAAATGGACCCTTATGCTCCTTGCAGGCAAAGCTGTGGGCCAGCCAAGAGCCAAGATCATTAAATAAGACAGCGCCCTCTTCATCATAAATATCTCATGGTCTTTCAATTTAGGTGAGTCGCTCAAGTTGACGAAGGCTATCGTTAAGTGCCCTCACATCGGGGATGTAGTTATACTGCTCATAAAATGGCTTGAAAGCTACCCTATAGGATCGGGCAAGTTCCTGATACTCAGCAAAGCCCTCTTGAGAGAAAGTCTGGTAAATCGCTGCTGCCACCAGCTGCTTGAATTTCTCGTCCAGGGCCAAAAACTGAATAAAGGCCTCTTGCTCTCGGTGCAGCCGGGCGGTGGTCTCCCTGTTCCTTATCTGTGAGTAGACTCCGATCAGGGAGAGAAGCCGTTCAAAAGCCATCTGTCTAGACTCTAAAAGGTAATCCCCCATAAAACCCTTGAGCGACTGCATGACCTGACTTCGGTGCAGTACAAACATTTCATAGATTCTGTAGCGAAGGTGGTCTCGGGTCTTTATAAAGGCCTCAGACTGAAGAGGGTTATCACTTCCAGACATATCGAACTTCTTCAAGTCATCTTCTAGTTCAGTTTCATTGACTTCAATATGACCCTCGTTCAAATCCAGGTGAAAATCCCTGCCAATCAGGTGAGCGGACTTACCTCCCTTCGAAATATAGCATGGAGGGATAGACTCAACCGCTGTGTTTGCGTCCAATTTCATCAGGCTTGCCAAGGGAACACATTTGTTTGACTCAAAAAGAGTTTTCAGTTCCAGGCTGTTTTTAGCTGCATCATAAGCTAAAAATTCCGAGTGGGCTCTCTTAAGACCGGGTAGGATATTTTGGTAGTAGCTTTCAATTTTATCTGGACGCTGCAGGTGAGCTCCAATAAATTCCAGATCCTCCTTGACCGCACTGAGGAGTGGAATAACTTCTTCACAGCGCTCTTTGAAAGCTTGAGCCAGCCAAACAGTGTTTCGACTGTTGGTGAACTTGTAGATTTCAGCCTCCGCTCTCTGACTGGCCATTTTTTGCAGCTTGGCCCGAGCTGAGACATCCATAGCGATGGCGATAATAATAACTGCAGCTATGGCATAGGGTGCGACGGCCCCGGCTGTTGTCGCAAATGAGCCGAGTGAACTTGAGGCCACCGAGGCCTGGGCTGCGGCCACTGAAGAGCCCCCAAGCACATGGCTAGCCACCATCAAGGGCTTGGCCGCCCACAAAGTCGTAGACACCGCGGCAGTCGCCTTGGCTCCATCAAACAGGAGCTGTCTAGTCTTGTTTTCTCCGAGGTAGTTGGAGGCCTCATACCTCCCATCAAACCCCCCGCCCTGGCTGCCAAACTGAAACATGATCTCCCATTCGAATTCATATTTAGGGAGTTCCTGAGAAAAATCCAGGGCCAGTTCAAAGCTGTTGTCGCTCACACCCTGCCGACAGAGGCCCTCCAGAGAGTCAATCGTCTGAGCCAAAATAAGTGGTATGTGCGAAAAGTTGCGATCGATTTGAATTGGAATCCAGCTGGCATCCATTGCCCTTCTGTAGAGGTCCAAGTATTGGTTATAAGCCTCCATAACCAGCTCTTCAGTGACCGAAGGTCCCGCTGTGGGCTCGCTTAAAAAGCCCTCCAATTGATTTTTCAGATCGACCATTGTTCGTTGGAAATCCTGAGCCGTATGAGCCTGCTGCCCAAGTCTGCCCACCTGGCTTAGGGCCTGCATCAAAGCCCCACCAACTTGTTGTAGGACGAGGGCATCGACAAACTCCTCGGCCCTTTGGTTACTGGCGGCAACGGCCTCCTTGGCTGAAGCCATAAAGGAGTTGCCCTTAGCCACAGGTGGAAAAGCAACAAGAGCTGAAACAGCAAAGGATAATAGGCGGTAGGCGGGTATCATAATCAATGTCCTCTCCAGCACTGTCTGGCGTTATTTGTTAGAGTTCTATACTTAGCATCCGTAAAATAGAGATTGCGAAAGTACTCAAACTGAGAATCAATGGGCGATAAAAATACCTCTAGGTCATTGACTGAATGTTCAATGATTGACTGAGTCAAAAAATCTAAGCCGTGTTTAGTCAAGGCGAAGATATGTTGGCCTCGGTCCAGCTCTCCAATGACCTCACTGATCGATTCGCTGAAAAAATCGATTTGGGCGCGCATCTCGTCCGTGCGGATGGGGTTTGAGTTGGTGGGTTGAAATTGGCGCAAGAACCTCATAAAGCCAATGGCAAAATCTCGTTCCATTCCAGCTAACTCTCTGAGCAGTTCAAGGGACTGGGTTTGTTTTTCGCTCAAGGCTCCCAACCGCCCGATTCCTTCAAATAGATGTGTCAGTTCATTGAGCGAATGGGTGATGGGGGTGGACCTGAGGTCTGTAGATTGGCGAAAAATATCGTAAGCCATAAGGAATTGCCCGTATTTTCGCTGGTCTGTTCTCACTTGGGCAAAGCTCAGACCCTCAGTCTCAAAGGAATGAATAAGATCCAACAGAGCAACAAAGTGATCAATAGCGTGATAGCTCAGCCGCATCTTGGAGCGGTGAAGGAGATAGTTGGCCGCAGTGATCCAGGT
>SKYF01000064.1 GCA_007128005.1 Bdellovibrionales bacterium | reverse complement strand
TTTTTTGAAAAAGAGGTCTTTTTTTGCGTCGCTCAGGGCATTCTGAAGCTCGCAAAAACTCGTCAACACCTAACGTCTTTCGTCATAAAATATTTAGATGTTGTCGAGCGGATCCAACAATGACTGACTCGTTGCGGGTCACGGGTGGGGTCAGGGTCCCCCAGTTCCGCGGATCACCTATCGCGGATCGCGAGTTATGGATCGTGAGTTACGGATCGCGGGTCACGGGTCCCCCGGGTCCGCGGATCACCTATCGCAGATCGCGAGTTATGGATCGTAGTTCCCGGGTCCACGGGTCACTAGTCACGGGTCACTAGTCACGGGCCAGGTGGAGTCTTGTATAAACAACAAATAGATAAAAAATAGGCTTACAGGCCATTCGATGATGCTCGACGACTACGGCGTTGAGGAGACGCCGCGCCATAGATCTGGTTTAGGTGTTATTGACCTTTACCCTTAGTATAAGCGTTTAATTTATGTGCAGTCCCAAAAAAATGGGCTTGATTATGGGTTGAGGTCAGTGAGGTTATGAGGTCACGGGCTTGTGGCTCAATGGCTCTTCGATGATTCCAGAGAACGAACCGCTTTGGGGTTCTCCGCCTAGCTGCTGACATTTTTGGTATGGTAAGGCACCCATTGGAGATGGAGATCTTAAGAGGCCTTCCTCAGAGGGTGTAGACCCCCAAAATTTGATATTCTGCAAAGATAAGAGCTAGACTTTGTCTCAGTATGAGACAGAAGTGAAAAATATTTTTGGGGGGTTGAGGTGTCGTGCTAGACTTTAATCATTATGAGAAATAACAATGATCGTTTACGAAAAAGCAATGCGGGAATAAGAGTTTTCATTTCATTGACCATTATAGGGCTCTTGGGGTTGAGTGGGCTGCTGTTTCAGAACTGCAGCGATGTGGTTTTTGAAGAGATCAAAAGAGCCGGGTCCTTGGAGGACGAGGGGGAAGGCGGGGCTTTACAGTCTCCCGCGGGTCAACTCATTCTGAATAACGGAAAGCCCTTTACCAACAGACTGGTTGTGGGTGCCGAAGTCAGGGCGCAAAATGCACAGCAGGTTCTGCTAACATACAATGAGCGCTGTCAATCGGAGGCAGGGTGGTTGGATCTGCAGAGGCCGGAGGCTTCATCGGACTCGTCCTTGGTGGTTTTCACTACAGATGTGGAGCTCAAGCCCAGAGATGGAGCCCAGCAAGTTTATATGAAATTAAGGAGTGCTTCAGGACGCGAGTCGGAATGTCTGAGCGAAGGGCTTATTTTAGACCGGAGTCCACCCAAGCTTTCATGGCTGCAGAAACCCAATAGGTTTTCACCTTCAAAGGATGCCGCATTTAGAGTTGAAGTTGTCGATGAAATCAGTGGTGTCAAGTCTCTGCATTGTCGACTTGGTTCAGAGGAGTTTGCGGACTGTAAAGAAGAGATTTTCCTTTCTGGATTGGGGGAGTCTAGTCACACTCTGCAGGTCTATGCTGTGGATAGGGCGGGAAATCGGTCAGAGACTCTTGAGCACTCCTGGTTGAATGACTTTACAGCTCCAATTGTAAGGATCAGATCTCCCCAGCCGGATCAGATCATTCGGTTGAACTCAGTTCAGGCGGAGTTTGAGGCCTCAGATATAGGGGGAAGTGGGATCGAGGAATTGAGGTGTTACCTGAATGGGACTGAGTTGGAGGTCTGCGCCTCCCCAGTGAATCTTATGAACCTCGCTGTGGGGAATTATGTTTTAAGGGTGGAGGCCACGGATAGAGCCGGATGGGAAGGGGTTGCAGAGACTAGGTTTTCTGTGGCAGACCTCATTCCTGGGGATTTTATGATTATTGGAGTTGGCGCGACATTGGATCAGGCCAACTCCTATGCCACAGACTTGATGGTGGATAGGTTGTACTGGTCTCGCTCCGACAATGCTCAGGCCTACCAGATCAGGATAATAGACCCCTCGAACTCCTCAATCGCTTGCTCTTCAGACGGGGTCGTTCAAACATCGGCGGCACTTCAAAACTGCGACCTTCAGCATGGTAGAGTTTACCAGGCATTGGTGACAGCCTTTAATGGGGTGGAGTATCGAAGAGCTGCCGCTTACGAGTTTTTAGCAGATCTTTACCCTCCTCAGATCCAGATTGGCTCCGTCGTTCAATCTGAGGATCACAAGAGTGCGAGTCTGACTTTTGAAGTGACACCTAGTGGGAGTGATTTAAAAGAGGTTACCTGCCGCAAGTCGTTTATGAACAACCTGTTGGAGCAAGACTGTCTTGGATTGAACTCGATTGCCTACGAGAATCTTCCTGAGGGAGAACATGTGTTTGAACTGGAGGCCAAAGATAAGGCGGGGCATACTGCACGCGAGAGTGTGAGCTTTAGGGTTAGACATGTTGTCTGCAATCCCTTTAACTTAGTTGAAAGGGACTGTCGCAGGGGGCTTCGAGCTCACTTGTATTATGCCAATAAAGAGGATCGTGATCGAGGCAACACATTTTTGCGCAATAAGTTCTCCAGTGTGGCTGTGATGATCTCAGAGGGTGTTCAGTCCAATTCCCTGCTCTATCTTTCCAATCTCGACATACCCACAGTGCGCTTTGACCAGGGGTTTAAGACAGCTGATGGAGGCCTGCTTCGCAATGACTCTGGAGAGGTTCTGGATGAATGGTTTGGTTTGGATATTGAGACAGTGCTAAGGCTTGCTCCTGGGCAGGAGCCTGGGCTCTATCAGCTCATAGCGGTTTCAGATGACGGGTCTATGGTCTATTTGGGTGCTAAAGACGATGCCCAGAAGCGTCCCCTGATCAACAATGACGGGACCACCTCTACTCGCGTGGGCTGTGCCTCCCAGGGCGACCTTTTGGAAATGAACGAAAGCACTCGTATACCTCTACACATACAGTGGTACCAGGGGCCGCGCACCCAACTGGGCATCCGCTTGATGTGGAAGCCTGTGACAGCAGAAAGTGGTGAGGCGCGCAGTCACTGTGGGAGCACTGCAGGTTTGCCGGGATCCTCCAGTGGGGGCTGGGGCTTTGCCAATGATGCTCAAGGGTCTGGCTATCAGCGTCTTTTAGATCAAGGCTTTATACCCCTCATTGATGACAACTATATTCTAGATGAAGAGATAACTGGCAACTGAGCCTCGACAGCGAGGCCAGCCCTATTGACCCTACCCACAAGATGCGGCAGAGTTTTAGACAGTGGGAGGGTGTCTTGAGTGAAAATCAGTTGGCAGGCGCTTGAGCCCGGAGATGTGGTGGATGTGGTGGCCCCGGCCTCTGGAACAGCTTCGGGGGAATTGAGAAAAGTCGTTCAACTTTTGCAGTCCTGGGGGCTGAGAGCCCGGATGGACGAGAAGATCCTGGGCGGGCCTTCACCGATTTTGGCCCAGGAGGATGGGGAGCGCCTTCGTCAGTTAAAAAGGGCACTTCTAAATCAGGACTCCAAGGTGATTTGGGCTCTGCGGGGAGGCTATGGGTCCCTGCGCTTGTTGCCGGAGTTGGCAAAACTTAAAAAACCAAGGCGAGTGAAACTTCTGGTAGGGTTCAGCGATCTGACAAGTCTTCACAGTTTTGTCAATACCCGGTGGAAATGGCCCAGCCTACACGCCCCGGGACTTGAGTCCTTGACTAAAAAACTCGTCACAGATCGAGTGGAGAGGGAAGTCAAGGCCGTCCTTTTTGGCACTCAAGACAGTCTTGAATTCAAGGGGCTAGTTCCCCTCAATGGGAGATTTAAAAACCGCATTGTGGCCCCAGTGGTGGGAGGCAATATGGCGGTGATTCAATCCTCCTTAGGCACCAGGGGGGCACTGAGTGGGAGGGGCCAGGTGGTGGTCTTTGAGGAGGTGGGGGAAAAACTTCACCGGGTGGATCGTATGCTGGTGCATATGCAGCAGGCTGGTTTTTTCTCAGGGGTCAGAGCGGTGATTTTTGGAGATCTGCTTTTGGACAATAAAAGTGCTCAGAGGCAGATTTGGAATTGGGCTGTAAGAGACTTTGCTCAAGCCGCGCCCTTTCCAGTTTTCAAGGGTCTTGGCATTGGCCATGGTCCCACCAATCGACCCCTGCCCCTGATGACGAGGGCAGAGCTGAGAAGTCAGGAAGCAAAACCCAGCAGAGCTGAACTCACTGTGCATACGGGCTGTGCCGGAAAGAGGGGGGGATCTTGAGAGCAAGGGTCTCCATTGATTCAGCCCTGTTGAACAAGATCGCAGGCTCACCCATTCCGCTTGAGGAGGCCACCCCCAGTCTAAAGCTGGCCGTCTATCACAAGGGTCAAAGGCGAGCCCATTTGAGTTTGGGTGAGGACTTTGATCTCTACGACTGGGCGTCCTTAACTAAAATCGTGTTTACAGTTCCGCTGTATATGCGAGCGGTGGAGGAGCTGGGCTTAGACTTAAATAGCCCCATTGGGGAGTTTTTGTTTTGGTGGCCGGATCAGAGCACAAGCTTTCGCGATCTGCTCACCCACTCGGCAGGACTTGCGGCCTGGCAGGATTTTTATCGGCATTTGCAGGGGCCTATGGAGCCCAAAGAGCGCTTTGAGGGGTTGAAGTTATTGTTGATGGCAGAGGGGGAGCGCCACCGAAAACCTTTGCAGCCAAAGGCTCTGTACTCGGATTTGGATTTCTTTCTTCTTGGGGCGGCCCTGGAGGAGCTTTTTTTTCGCGACTTGCTGGTTTTATGGGAAGGGCTTCAGCAAAGGCTCGGTCTGTGGCAGACCCACTTTCAGGTGAAAAATCGCAGTCTGCGCAACAAGGACCTCTACGCACCCACTGAAAAGTGCCCTTGGCGGGGCAGGACCCTTCAGGGTGAGGTGCATGATGAAAACGCCTGGGCTCTGGGTGGAGTTGCTCCCCATGCCGGGCTTTTTGGCCCTTTAAGTGATTTGGAGCGTTTTGGATTGCTGTTGAGAGAGAGCTACCTCTCACCCAGAGGCTCGTCTTTGAGTTCGCAAGGGACGTTTCGCCAGTTTGTCAAAAGAGCGACCCCTCGCACTCAGGGAGATTGGGCCTTGGGCTTTATGTTGCCTACTCCTGGGCGGGCCAGCTGTGGAAGGCACTTTTCTCTGCAGTCCTTTGGACATACGGGTTTTACTGGAACATCAGTATGGTATGATCCCACCAAGGATCTACTGGTGGTGATGTTGAGCAATCGAGTTCACCCCTCACGGGAAAATCGCAAATTTGTGGCCCTGAGGCCCCTGATTCACGATTGGATCTGTGAGAGCTTGTAGGGTTTTTATGGAAGGAGATGAAGGGCAATGCGTGTGCATATGATGGGGATTTGTGGGACGGCCATGGCAAGCCTTGCGGGCATTTTGCAAGAACAGGGGCATGAGGTTCGGGGCAGTGATCAGAACGTCTACCCACCCATGTCCACCCAGCTCGAAAAATTGGGAATTCCTCTGCTTGAGGGCTACAGTCCCGAACATCTTCAGCCCCGTCCCGACTTGGTGGTGGTTGGAAATGTTATCACCAGAAACAACCCAGAAGCCCAGGCTCTACTGGAGTCTGACATTGCCTACACCAGTCTTCCAAAGGCCCTAGGGGAGTATGTTATACAAGAAAGACAAAGTCTGGTTGTTGCAGGCACCCATGGCAAGACAACCACGACGGCGATGTTGACCTCGGTGGCGGATCAGTGTGTGCCCGGAGCGGGTTTTTTGGTGGGGGGAATTCCTTTAAGTCAACAGCGCTCCTTTCGCCCTCCGCAAAATGATTGGTTTATTATCGAGGGGGATGAATACGACACGGCCTTTTTTGATAAAGTACCTAAGTTTATTCACTATCGCCCCAAGCATGTGATTTTAACGGGCATAGAGTTTGATCACGCCGATATCTACAGTGATATTTCGCAAATCAAAGAAGCCTTTTGTCAGCTGATTGACCTTATTCCTGAGGAAGGAACTTTGGTGGCCAACGGCGATGACCCCTTGGTCCGAGAGCTGATCGGCAGGGCGCGCTGTTCTGTATTCACCTACGGAGGCTCAAGCAGCCCAGGCAAACAGGGGGACCTAGACTACGCCATGGGCCCCAGGCAAAATATCAATGGGCGCAATCAGTTTTCGGTGTTCTATCGGGGGCAATCCGTGGGGGATATCGCCCTTAAATCCTTTGGCCTTCACAACTCCATGAATGCATTGGCCTGCTTTGCTCTGAGTCACCAGTTGGGTTGGAAGAGGCACCAGATTTTGCAGGGGTTGGCCCAGTTTCAGGGAGTCAAAAGACGTCAGGAGGTCTTGGGGAGCAAAGGGGGGCAGACCATTGTGGAGGACTTTGCCCACCATCCCACGGCCGTGCGACTCACCATTGAGGCCATGCGAGAGCAGTTTCCCGGCCAAAGGGTGATTGCCGTCTTTGAACCTCGTTCAGCCACATCTAGGCGCCGAGTGTTTCAAAAAGACTTTGTCGAGGCCCTAAAAGGTGCCGATGTGGTTTACTTAAGTCCGCCCTTTGATCAGAGTCGCATTGTCGAGTCCGACAGGTTTTCCTCTGAGGAGTTGGTCAGGGATTTGGTTCAGATGGGGAGAAGGGCCCACTTTCACCCCAGTGTGGACTCCATTGTCCGCCAAATTCGAGCTGAGTCTCAGCCCCAGGATGTGGTTCTGGTGATGTCCAATGGGGGCTTTGACAACATTTATGCAAAACTCTTGTCTTAAAATGAGACAGTTCTTGGGAAAAACGTATTTTTGTCGATTTTTTTTTAAAAAAAGACCGGAAATCTCAAAATCGCTCTAAACCACCCAGACTTTTGTCCGAAGAGTATCTTGGTCAAAGGAGAGGAGTGGATGCGTGGCATGTAAAAATCTATTCTTTGTAGGTGTTTTCGCCCTGGGCTTTGTAGCGACAGATCTGGCTCAGGCCCAGGACTATGTGCCTGGAGAGGTCATCGTCAAGCTGAGGGAGTCCTCAGGCAGTGAGCAGGCCTTTGCCTTTTTGGGCAAAGCCATGACGGACCGGCAGATGCAGCTTGAAGGTGCCTTTGGCCGCATCGACCTCTATCATTTTAAATTGGGCAAGGGCCAAAGTGTGCAGCAGGCCATTGCAGAACTCAGCCAAGATCCGGCGGTGGAGTATGCCGAGCCCAACTATATATTACGTAAGAGTTCACAAACGGGAATCGAGAATAGCTTTAGTCTAGAAGAAATCGGGCAAAGACTAAGCAGCGGAGAGGATCTTTTTGCCACTTCGGCGCCTGTAGACTTTTATGAGTCCTGGTCCGCTCCATCTGCACAGTCTTCCAGCCGCCCCATCGTGGCGGTGATTGATACGGGACTGGATTTGAGCCACAGTGTGTTTGCCCATAACAATGTGGTCTGGCGCAATCCAGGAGAAATTCCAGACAATGGAATTGACGACGATGGCAACGGCTATATTGACGATGTCTATGGTTGGAACTTTGTGAATAACAGCGGACATATGTTTGATGATGATGGCCATGGCACCCATGTTTCGGGAATTGTCCTCAGTGTGGCCCATGACATTTTTTCTGGAGAGTCTTTTGACAGCAAAATCCAGATCATGCCACTCAAATTTCTTGATGGAAATGGCATGGGGACGACAGGCAACGCCATTAAAGCCATTTACTATGCCGTCAATCAAGGAGCTCAGGTGTTGAACAACTCCTGGGGAGGTCCCAATTACAGCGCGGCTTTGCATGAGGCCATTAGCTTTAGCTACTCGAAGGGTGTGAGCTTTGTGGCTGCAGCTGGCAATGCAGGCTCGAGCAATGATCAAGCCCCCATGTATCCGGCCAGCTACAATGTCCCCCATGTGATGTCAGTGGCGGCCACGACCAACTCAGACTTTTTGGCCTCTTTTTCCAACTACGGATTCAATTCAGTTCACTTGGGGAGTCCTGGAACATCTATTTTAAGCACGGTTCCCGGGGACAAGTTTGGCAATTCCTCAGGGACAAGTATGGCTGCACCCTTTGTGGCTGGAGTGGCGGCTTTGATGAAGCGTGAAAGCCCTCTTATGGAGGGTTTTCAAATCAAGAGCATCATCAATGAGGAGTCCGATCCCATTTCGTTTTTGTCGGGCAAGGTCTTTTCTGAAAGCCGGCTGAATTTTGCAAATCCAATTGTGAGAGCTAAGAGCGAGGCTCTTGTTGATTCCCCTGTTTACTCCTCAGGAGTTCCCACTCGGCAGTTGGCGTCGACAACTGGGGGCTGTGGGACTGTTTCAACCATGTATATGGACCGTCACCACCAATCGGGTCGGGGTGGAGGAATGGGAGCAGGAAGGGGCTCGGGCCTTGGCTATGTGATCTTGGTCTTGGCGCTGATGGCTCTACCCCTAGTTGTGGCAGTGGCCTTAAGAGCCAGAGCCAAAGCGGATTCACCTGAGAGCCGACGCCGCCACGAGCGCTTCAAGTTTGACAGTGAAGTGAAGGTCAATGTGGGTGGACGAGAGCTTGTGGGCTCAGTCAGCTCGATCTCTCTGGGCGGTGTGCAGATCAACACCGAGGCCATGCTGGAGCAGGGAGGGATTGTCTCCATGAGCATCTCTAGTCCTGATGGCAAGGAGCAGATCCAGGTTGAAGGACGAGTGGTGTGGAGTGAGGCCAAGAAAGCCTACGGAGTTGCCTTTGAGCAGGCTCCAGACTCGGCCCTCAGTCAGATTCGCTCTTGGACCAAAGCATAATAAAGGTAAGGGAGGCTTAATAAAGTCTCCTAGAGCAAATGCGAGAGAGATCGCCCCTTAGAACTGATAGCGCAGTTTAAACTGCAAATCATTGGTGACGGGCCCCTTGGACTCCTTGCCGAACCAAGAGTACATTTGGGTGTTTTCTAAACCCACCGACATGCTGTTGGTGACTAAATAGAGAAGCCCAATGTTGAGCATAGGACCAATGGTGGTCTCGTCAAAACCCACCCCATCAATAAACAAGACGGCCACACCTGGGGAGACGTAGAGATCCCAGGGGCCTCGTTGAAAGTGAGGGCGGACAAAGCCTCCAAAGGCGAAGACTCCATTCGCACCCCTGTCCTCATCTTTAGAGTAAATGCGGGCAAAGGCTCCCATGCCGTAGATGCGGTCTCGGGCGTATTCAAACTCGCCCCCAAAGGCAAGGCCTCCACGATCAAAGCCCAAATTCAAGTAGGCAGAACTGTTGGACAGGCCGTGGGAAACAGAGGGCAAAGCAAAAAGTAAGGTCGATAAGAGAGGGAGAAGAAATCTCATGGTTGCGGCTCCTTTTTTAAGAAATATCTCTGTCCCCTATGAGATATCCTTAAGGCCTCAGTGTCCAGAAGAAAATACTGACTCCGGAGCAGCTGAGAAATTCGTGGCCAGCTGGCGAAGCTCATTCGACGCTTGGCGAAGAGAGGCCTCCATCTTGCCCTTGATCTGCAGGGCGAAGCCGGAGCTGATAGGGCCGTTGATCACCTCAAGCATCTCTAGGTTTTGAGTCTGTCTTTCGTAGTTTCTCAACAGGTCTGTACTGTTCTCAAAGGCGTAGCTGAGAGCTCGCTGCCACTCAGGGGAGAGCCGACTGAGCGCCTCGGGTCCCAAACTCTCCACGACCTCCCTCAGCTCAAAAAATAAACTCAGGTAGAGGGGGTGATAGGCCAGGTGGCTAGGGACATCCTCAAGGAAGAACATCTGATCCAGGCCGTGGTCAATGTAGCTGGCCAGGTTGTAGAGCCTTTGCGGAGTCTGCTCAAAGCCCAGCTGCTTTTGAAAGAACTCCACCTCAGCTTTGGCCAGAGCGTTCAGGTTGCTGATCAGTGCATCCGTGCTTTGTCTGACCACTAACAGGGCATTGGCTGCCCCAAAGCCTTTCATCCCGTCGACTTGGTCCTGTAAAATCGAGTTCAGCAGTTGAGAAAGGCTGCCAAGTCTCTGCTTCAGTTGGGGGGTGTGGCTGGTCTCAAACTGAAAAATGGGAAAGAGGTAGTCGGCGACTTGGCTGAGGGCGACTTGGCTGAGTTCAAAAACAAAGGCTGGGGAAGCCTGGCTCAGGTCTGTGAATTCAAGATCGGTCTTCAGGTCAATAAGGGGCTTTTGGGCTAAAAGAAAGCTGGCTTGGGCCAAGGAGTGCAGGGGGCGCGTCTCTGCAGCAGTGACCGATTGGATGCTGAGAAGTTGAGAGCAGTGGCTGTGGTCACTGAGGTCCGTGGCCCAGGCGCCGGAGAAAAAGATTGAAAGACCAAGCACTGTCCCGAGGATGATAAGGGGGTTTTTTTGCATTTTTAGTCCTTGCCGTGAGAGACGCCTTGTAACATAGTTCAAAAAATTTGTAAACGCCGTGTCTAACTTTATGCATTCAACATGTGAGGTAGGGGTAGGAATTGGCTGTGGAAGAGGGCAAAGAGCCGGCCTGGGGATCATACAAGTTATTGGACTCAGGGGGCTTTTCTAGACTTGAGAGCTTGGCCGGGACGCTGATTCAGAGGCCAGCGCCTGCGGCGGTTTGGGGCCGGTCCTTAGACGATTCCCTTTGGAGTGAGGCCCAGGCTCGCTTTGAGAGGCTGGCTGAGGGCAAGGGGTTGTGGCATTACGCCAACCCCCAGATCAAGAGCCGTCGCTTTCCCGTTGAGGTGGGTGGGATCAAGTTCAACCTGCAGCTGACGGGTTTTGGTCATTTGGGGCTTTTTCCAGAGCAGGAACTCAATTGGCAAAGGCTCAAGTCCAAGATTTCACAGTGGGAGAGTGAGCAAGGGGCTGTGGGAGCCTGCTCGGTGCTTAATCTCTTTGCCTACACAGGGGGTTCAACTATGGCCTCAAGTATTGGGGGGGCTCAGGTCACCCATGTGGATGCCTCAAAGACCAGTGTGGACTGGGCCCGAGAAAACGCCAGCCTGAACTCCTTAAGTGAGGCTCCTATCCGTTGGATTGTTGATGATGTGACGGCCTTTGTGCAAAGACAGCGGAGGCGAGGACAGCGCTATCAGGGAGTGATTTTGGATCCGCCCAGCTTTGGGCGGGGGCCCAAGGGACAAATGTGGAAGATTGAAGAGGACTTAAGCCCTCTCCTAGAGGCCATTCGGGATCTCTTGGACCCAGACAGAGCCTTTGTTCTGCTCTCATCCCATTCCCCCGGCTATACTCCGACCGCCTTGGCCAATATTCTCAATCAAGCCTTTAAGCCCCTTCGAGGCAAGGTTCATTGGGCTGAGGAGATGCTTGTGCTGGATCAGCAAGCTGTGGCCCTGCCCAGTGGAGCCTGCGCTTGGTGGGAATCAGACTGAGGTCCAGACGGCCACCAGGCCATCAATCACAAACTGAATAGCAATCGCAGCCAGCACAAGACCCATCAGTCGGGAGAACACATTGATGCCGATTTTTCCCAGCCAGCGGGCAATCTCATGTCCAGAGCGCAAAATCAGAAAGACTCCCAACATGGTGACGGCAATGGCCAAATAGAGGTAGAAGTGATGCAAAAGGCTTTGGGCTCGTTCCGCCAAAATAAAGACCGAGACGATCGAGCCAGGGCCTGAAATCAGTGGGATAGCTAAGGGGAAAATGGCCACATCCTCTTTTTCCACCCCCTCTTCGGCCTCCTCTGCAGTGGATTTAGTCCGTGACTGACGGGCATTGATCATATCCAGGGCGACCAAAAACAACAAAATGCCCCCGGCAATTTTGACTGCAGGTAGACTGATCCCATAAAACTGAAAAATAAAGGTTCCCACAGAGGCGCAGACCATGAGCACCAAAAAGCTCACCACAGAGGATCGCTTGGCCGTGATCAGTCGCTTGTCCTTGCCATCATTTGCGGTCATGGCCAAAAAGGGGCCCAGTGCTCCAAGAGGGTTCACAATGCTAAAGAGAGTCGTCAGGCAGACTAAAAAAAAGGAGTCGAATTGAGACATGGCTCCCGGAACCCTACTACAGGTTGGTTTCAGTTTCTCTTAAAAAATTGTTAGGAATGGGTTAGCCCGAGTGTCTGAAGGGGGGTTGACCGCAGAGGAGCTTCATGGTTAAGGAAGGATTATGCCATCGTTTGATATTGTTTCAGAAATAGATTTTCAAGAAGTTGACAATGCTATCCACCAGGCCCGCAAAGAAATTGTGGGCCGCTATGACTTTAGGGGCTCCAAGGCCTCTTTGGAGTGGGACAAGGACAAGCAGGAGGTCCAGGTGGTGGGAGAGGATGACTACAAGATTGAGACCATAAAGGGTCTCCTGCTAGGCAAGCTCCATCATCGCGGGGTGGATATCAAGGCGGTTCAGTTTGATAAACAGGAGCAGATTGGTGGAATGCTTCAGCGTCAAAAGGGCCGCTTTGTTCAAGGTATCGAAAGAGAGCTGGCCAAAAAAATCAACAAAGCCATCAAAGACTCCGGCCTTAAGGTTCAGCCACAAATTGAAGGCGATAAAATCAGAGTCAGCTCCAAGAGCATTGATGCGCTCAGGGAGTGTATGGGAGTGATTCGCGGACAGGATTTTGAGGTTCCGCTGCAGTTCACCAACCAGCGCTCCTAAAAAAATCGGGTCTTCGGCGGAATCTGTGGTGGAATCTGTGGCCGCATTTGTAGGTAAAGATGACCCCTCCTATGGCTTTCTGTAGCTACCCTCCTGGAGTTGCTCTCCTCTGCCTCTCAACCGCAAGGCTTCCCCCTCCTCATTTTCTCTAGGCCAAAGCTCTTCACCCCCTCTCGGAGATTGCAGCCTCCACACAAAATGCGCAAATTCTCCTCCTCACAACTTCCCCCGCGAGCCACTGGAACAATATGATCCACCTGAAGCCCCTTTTTGCTCCCACATTTCACACAAGCCCCACCATCTCTCTTCCAAATTCGATACCTCTTGCTCTTTGAAATCGACCGCGGTTTGGGC
>SKYF01000092.1 GCA_007128005.1 Bdellovibrionales bacterium | reverse complement strand
TTCAACAGCAGTTTGGCTCACTTCCGCTGCAGCAACGTCCTTCTTCTTCTTGCCTCCACCATGGACAACTTCACTTTGCAGGCGTGCAGCACGGCCCTTCAGACCGCGTAAGTAAAAGAGGCGTGCTCTTCTCACCTTCCCTGAAGCCATCACCTCAATACGGTCAATGGCTGGGCTTGCAAAGGGGAAGGTTCTCTCCACTCCCACGCCTCCTGATACTTTGCGTAGAGTAAAGGAACGCCCCATACCACTTCCAGAGATCTTTAAGACCACCCCTTTAAATAGCTGAATTCTCTCTTTTTCTCCCTCTTTCACCTTCACATAAACACCCAGCGTGTCACCGGGGGTGAAATGGGGATGGTCTTTTTTTGCGGCCTTATCAAAGGTCACTCGACGAACAATATCCGTTGCTTGATCTGCGGACTGGGCTTGATCTGACATTTTCTTCTCCCGGCTGTAAAATAGACCGCAAACGACTACCATGCCCCAAGAAGGCGGTCAAGACAGATACTGACGGCCGAGCGGACCGAGAGATGGCGATACTCATCTGGTGCTGCCCCCATAATTGGCTCCAAAGTTCCATGGCACATCTCAAAGACATCGTCGTGAAGCCCAAATCCCGTCCCAAACACCAGCAAAATCGGTCGGTTCTCCGCGTTTTCTGCAATCTGCTGCCTCAAACTCCTAAAACTTAAAGGTGTCAAATGGGGTATTTTTCGCGCCGTTGTTGCCACCACCATCGGTGGAGTCTCGTAGCTTGAAATGACTTCCTCTAAAAATCTCGCCGTTTTGACCATACCCAAGGCCGTGCGCCGCATAGGGTTGTACTTGGCTCCCTCTCCAAGGCGCCAGTGCTCTAGCATTCTGGAGACAAACATAAGCTGCTCAGGAATGCGATTGACGATAAAATAATCATCCAGTCCATAGCTGCGGGCAGCCCGAGCAATATCATGCACATCAAAATTGGTGACATTGGTGCAAACCGTGTTTTTTGCCCGATCATAAATTGGCCAATGCACCAAGGCCAAAGAGACCGAAGCCCGTCTGGGTCCAACCTTGTCTGTGGCCGAGGTGAAATGGGGCTGATTATTCATGATGAATAACTCTCCTTTTTTGGGATTGGCAACTCAGCCTGAAGGCCCAGCGACCTTAACTCAGTCTCCGGCAAAGTCAAAGCCCAGGACAGCGCCTGAAGGAACTCTCTCTCATCGCGACTCTGACTCTGCCAGAGGTCGGGGCGAAGGAAACGAGTGCGCAGCAAAGAGACCGCACGCCTTTTGGCTTCAATGTCTTTATGATTTCCCGATAGCAAAAACTCCGGCACGGGCAGCTCCCTAAACTCCCGAGGGCGAGTGAATTGGGGGCACTCCAAGAGCTGCTCCTGAGCAAAGCTGTCCTGCTCGCTGGAGGCCCTGTTGCCCAAAACCCCGGGCACCAGCCGCCCCAGTGAGTCCGCCACGGCCAAGGCCGCCAGCTCTCCCCCACTTAAGATGAAATCTCCTAAAGAGACCTCCTCATCGACATGAGTCTCTATCCAGCGCTGATCCACCCCCGCATAACGTCCGCAGACCAGGGTGAAGTGGGCGGGCTTTCGCTCCGCAAGAGCTCGGGCCTTCTGATCAGACCACCTCTGGCCTTGAGGGCTCAAGTAAACCACTAAGGTCTCTGGCTCCTCCTGACGACAGAAGTCTACAGCCTTGGCCAGGGGCTCTGCCAACATCACCATTCCATCACCCCCACCAAAGGGCCGGTCATCGACACTCTGGTGAATATCTGAGGTAAACTCCCGAGGGTTGGTAGAATTATAACTGAGCAAAGATTTTTTTTGCCCCTGGCCCATCACACCACTGCTCATAAAGGCCTCGATAAGCTCAGGAAAAAGAGTGACAAAATGAAAGTGCATCAGCTATGCCCTTCAGCCAACTCAAAAAAACCATCGGGCAAATTGAGGACTATTTTTTTTTGGGTCAAATCCATTTCCTCCACATAGGCCTGCACAAAGGGCACCTCAATGCCTCTGCCATCAGACCACTCAATACACAACAAGTCCTGAGCCCCATTGCTGGAAAAGCTCCTCACTCGGCCAGAGCCCAGGCAACCCTGGATTCTGACTTCAACCTCTAAAAGTTCGTGCAGAAAGGGGGGCTCACCTGTCCCGGCGACCAGAAGCTCCTCGGGCAAATAGACAAGGCACCCCTTCAAAGCCTCTGCGGCTGTGCGATTGCTCAGCTCAGAGCTCTTAAGGATCAACCCCTGTTTGTGAGGGGAAAGTTGCTCCACCGGCACTTCTAACCAAGAAACTTGGGAGTCAGCGCTAACACCCAGGCTCTGGCCGCGAGCTAACTCCTCAGGGCTGAGGAAAAAGAGACTCTGTGGCGAAGACTCAAGCCAATCAGCTCGGCCGGCAAACAGCAGCAGGTAGAGATCTCCCTTGAGACCATGGGCCTCTCGAACCTTCCCAACCAACACTTTTTTATCTAGACTCTCGGGAGCCCTTTCAGAGACTTTCATGCCAAGGGGCATCAATACCTCTGTTTATGGGCTTTAGCAAGCCGGCATTTGATAGCCTGGGAAGGCCTCCCAGGCTTGTGAGCTGAGATTAGGTTACTCGACGATTTCCAAAACGCTGCGCTTGTGCAACTTGGTGCTAGCGGCATTCAAGATCGTGCGCATGGAGCGGGCTGTGCGCCCCTGCTTGCCAATCACCTTACCCAGGTCCCCTTTGGCCACTCTGAGCTCCACCACTGTGGTCTGCTCGCCCACAATCTCATTGACTTCCACTTCCTCAGGCTGATCAACAAGGGATTTTGCCATAAGCTCTATTAGGTCTTTCAGACTTGTCGAATCCATTTTTCACCTCTATTTACCAGTGCGCACTGCCTGCTGTTAATTGTTTCCACTAAGCTGCTCATTTCAAGTTTACCTAAAAGGCGGTAAGAGTAAAATGGATTTAAGACGGCTCAGACCTTTGGCGCCTCACCTCTAGACCAACCTCTAGACCAACCTCTAGACCAACCTCTAGACTAGACTCTCACCCATTGTGATTGGCAATCAGCCCACCGCAGCCTCTGAACTGACCTATTTAACCTATTTATTTTATATGGATACATGGAGAAGCTCTCTATTGGAAGGCCGTCTTCACCTTTACAGGGCTCAGCTTGCCGATTCCTGCTTTCTGATTAGGCTTTTCACCCTTTCAGAGGGCTGAGCGCCCTTAGCGATCCACTCATTGGCCTTGGCCACATCGAGCTTCAAGCTCTCCTGCTGACCTTTCACAGCCGGCGAAAAATGCCCTAAGACCTCAATAAAACGCCCTTTTAACCAACGTCGAGAGTCGGCCACCGCAATTCTGTAGCGGGGACTGTGTTTAGAACCGAATCGAGCTAAGCGAATAACAACCATGAAAAAACCCTCTCCTCAAAATCTTAAAGGCATTACAGGCATTAAAGGCCCCAACTTCTACAGTTAAACTCAAGATGAGGCAAGTCAAAAAGGCAATTTGCCCCCACCGA
>SKYF01000120.1 GCA_007128005.1 Bdellovibrionales bacterium | reverse complement strand
TTTGGGGGCGACATGGCTTCGACGTGGGCTGTGCAGCTTAAGGAGCATGCCGGGGCGCACGGGGACCTCGTTAAAAACGTGTATGCTTTAGTTGGCAACGATCAACTAGCCCTCGCTGCCTAATCCGTAGCGACGCTGACCAGGCCTAGGGTGACGGGGTTTGGAAGGTGCAACTTTAGTCACCTCGACCGTTGGTTGGTTTCTCCAGGGCCGACGGTTTAAATGATCTGGGGGAGGGGCCCTTGAAACTTTGTCGCTGGAGGTTCAGGGGTCATCCACAAAACAGTGACTAAGCATGTAGGGCCTTAATGTGAATCACTTGCGGACGCGGGTTCAATTCCCGCCGCCTCCACCACTCTTATCGAGGGTCTTTTGGCCCCCGGCCTTTTTCAACCACTCAAGTTAGTTGTTTAATAATTCCCAATGATTTTAATAATTTGTATTAAAAAAATATTTGCCAAATGAAAGCTACAAAACACAGAAGCATTTTAATATGAGGCCCAAACGAAGACCACTGGGCTTCGTTGGTTTTAATTTTTCAAGATTTACTAAATATGTAGTAATTTTTCTGGCAATCAGCTACTTTTTAAGAGTATGAGCCTAAGAACTTCAAAGGTGCTTCCCAGCAAGGAAGGCCGACTTTTAAGAAAACTAAGAAAAGATAAAAAGCTTTCCATGCGAAGCCTTGCCCAAGCAGTGGGTGTGACCGACAGCTACATTGCACAGATGGAGACAGGGCGAGCCAATGCCCCGAAAGGTGAAACCCTTTACCGAATGCTGATGGCCCTTGGAACCAATGAAAAGGCTTTTAAAGAAAGGCTCCGCAATTTTAAAGAGGATCGCACCGATGCGGAGGTCATCTCTGATTTATTAAAACGAATGAATGAAAGCGATATTAAAATGTTTCGGCAAATGATGGAGGCCAAACTTGCAGTGGGCAAGTAGGCCTATGCAATCTTGAACTTGCCTGATTTTTTGTTTGATCGACCAAATAGAACCTGCGAAGTCCCGATGATATCTGACTTTTTGAGTTCACCCAGGTAATGCTGGGTACTTTTTAGGTCCAAATGATCTAGTACCTTCTGCACAATCAAAACTGGTGTCTCATTGAGTAGCAAGTTCATTGTAAAGGAAGCCCTCATTGCATGAAAGTTTGGATAGATTTTAACCGTCTTCTTCTCTGTGACGAGCTTTCCGTTCTTATCTTTGGTTTTAATAATTTGTTCTTCTTCCCTTGCTGGAAAGCCAGCGGCCTCTAATGCCTTTGCGACTGCTCGGGCTGCCTTGCCTTTTTCCCATTCCTTATTGCGGGAGAACACATAGGTTGACTCATTTTTAATATTTTTCTCTTTGTGATTTAATAAAAACTCTCTCAATTCTTTGGCAGAAATGTCTACCATGCGGGCCTGCCCTGACTTGGGTAGTTTTTCTCGTTTGAGCTTCCAATTGTAAGAATGGTTTACATGAAGAATACCTTCTTCAAAATCAATATCAGACCACTTTAGGGCATATAGTTCGCCCGATCTTAACCCGGTATAATAACTCAAAAAAAATACTGGCTCCCAATAGGTACCTTTCACTTGTTCCATCATTTTATGGAACCATTCAGGGCGAATCCACTGCACCGGATTCGGTCGTGGCTTTCGGACATAAACATCGGCGGCAGGGTTCACAAAGATTTTCTGATTTTTAATAAGCCAATTGAAAACAGCTTTTACAGCTCTTAGGTAATCCTTGCGACCAGAGTCACTCAGTTCTTCAGCACCCAATCGGCTATATTTTATTTGAGGATGTCCCTTTTTTAGTTGAAATTGGGAAGGGCTCCCAAGATAACTGGATCCTATGAGGCCTTTTTCATTTGGTCAAGCTCCTGTTGAGATTTAATTTCTTCTAAAACAATTTGTATTGATTCATGCCCTCTCACTTTCTGAAACCCTTTCTCACAAGACAGCAGAACGGAGGCTAACCATCTTTGGGCCATCTTACTGTCTCTGTAGCGCTTCACATTGCCCTCACACTTGCGCACTCGTGCAAACATACTCTCGATAGGGTTCGTGGAGTGCAGAGCCTTACGGAGCAAACTCGGGACTCTCAGGCGGTGTAGAGTTAAAAGCTCATGCTTGGCTTCTCTCAGGGAATTGGCGGCCATTGATTGTCTCCTCGTACTTGCGGGCTGAGAGGCCGCATAAGACCCAAGACAAGAGCTCCTCAGAGAACTGGCCTGGCTGCTTTAAGGCCTCATAGCTCTTAAGGGGCAGCTCTCCCTCTGGCCCTCTGACTCTCGGCTTTTGGACCCTCACCTTCTGGTCGCCTATGAAGACCGAGCCCTGCTGGCTAGCCCACTTCTGGATAGTGGGATCAGAGGGCCGATAGTCGGGACCAGAGACCTCCTCCCTATCCATATACATAATGGTCTCAATCAGCATCTTACCCATTTCATGGGAGAGGGAATCAAAGGCTATCTTGCCCGGGCTAATAACCGCTGCCAACTTTGCTGCGAATGGATCTTGTCCATATGCCTGGGGAATAAGTCTTGCTGCTTCTTTGCGTCGTCTGGTACTGTTCTTCACGGATAGTCTCCTTTTTTTGTGATAAGTTTTTGTAATTACAAATAAAACCTATCTTAGGAGCCCCTCCTTTTCAAATTTCAACTAGATTTGGGCCAACCTCCTCCCTTCAGTCTGTGAGAATCAGTCTGTGAGAATAAGTCTGTTCATATCTCTCAAGGATGAGGCTTGGTGTGGCTAGGGTTTCCATTATGGACTACCAGCGACCTTCAATATCTTTTAACTCTTTGGTAAGCATGGTAAAGGCTTCTTCGAATGACCGAGCAGAAGATATTGAAGCCACTGCACTTGACCACCCTTTTTGAAGCCGACTTGTGTTGAGCTTTTTAACTTCATCAAAGAAACTAATTGGAACTTCCGTATCTCTGAACTCGAAACAATTTTTTATGGCTTTCTTCAATGTGTTCGGATCTGCTTTGGGAAGAAAAACTGCCAAATCGTGAACATCTTTAGACCGTGAATTCTGGTCCCCATGGGAGATGAGGGCATGAAGCTTTTCGGCACAGATAGTTTCAATTGGATAAACCGACCAACTCATAGACTCTTGCCCTATCAAGGTATTCACTTCTACTTTTTGGGGGCCAGGAGTGATTGGATCACCAATTCCAAGGTCAAAATTGATAATCTGAGCTTTTTTGATATTCTTAAGAACTTCTCCAATTCCCGCACGATACACATGTCGAATACCGCCATATTCACCTTGAGTCGCAAGATCGACTTGGGTTTCAAAGCGAAACCAAACTCCATCATCAAGATCATGCTCGGCTTGTTGCCTGACTTGTTCGAGGGTCTGCTCGATATTTGATTTTATGAGTAGTGCATCTAAGTCCACTGTGTAGCGAGGAGACTCATAAACCTTCAGGCCCACAAAGCCGCCTTTAAATACAAGCCGATCTGCGAGCTTTTTGTCGGCAATAAGCCTTGCGACAAGTCTTTCAATCAAAAAGATAGTTTCAACATCTCTGAATTTGGCCTCTAGCTTTTTAGATATTGTGGTGAGTTTTTGGCGAACAGATTCGCCCTTGGCTTTAGTAGTCATCCTTCGATAGCTCCTATGATGGCCTCGAAGTATTTGGTGAGATAAGCATCTAGACCTAGTTCTTTTGCCATAACTCCGATTTTTTTAAGTGTGGTCTGCTTTTGCTGAATGGCTATGCGAGCCGCTTTAATGGCAGTTCTTTCTCCGATTTTACTAGCAAGCTTAAAACCCTCTGCGATGGCTCTTTCGATGGATACAATCCGAAAACCATCGCCTTGAAAAACTCCAACATCAAGAGGAGTTTTTGTGCGAATCAGGCGATAACCCTTTGCATGGCTTCTTTGCTCAGGTGGGACTAGAACCCATGTTTGCTGCGGAACTTGATTGGCGAGGTTGTAATAGAAAAGAGCGGTTAGTCCACCTACGACAGACTTGGGTCCAAATTTAGTGCAAGCAATCTGAAAATCAATCTCTCTTGAGACTTTAGCTTTTGGATGAAGGTAAATGCCCCTTTCCATTCTTTCGATCTTTTCTTCTTTAACAAGCCTTGAGAGTTCTTGTTGAGAAATGCCAATCTCCTCAGCCTGAGAGAGAGAGAAGGGTCCTAGTTTTTTAAGTAGAGTCTCTTGTTTGGGGGTCATGACTTATTATCTGGTGAAATATTCCATTTTTCAATAAAAATGTCATTTTTCACCAGACACCCCAGGTCTGATTGGCGGGTAAGAAAATTAAAATGGCCAAACTTCACATTTTGCCTCGATAATGTGGACTTTGACTCAAGCCAATTTTCAGGATTTAATATTTATATGAGGCCCAACGAGGCCCAGTGTGAGTAAAATCAGGGGGTTAGAGGTGAAAAAATACCCCCACCATTTGGCGCCTATTTGTGCCAGGCCGTGTTTGGATATGCGGCGGGTCAATTGTGTGCTGAGTTTCGCGTATTGAACCCACCAATCCAGGTGCCATCTAAAACCACAGCTACACCACCTAATTTTCTTTGGAAGGAGTTTTCTTTTTCTCTTTAAGGACTGCGCCATATTTCTGATCAACAATCAGAATGTGTGTCATAAGCCAGTTTTGGAAAAAATCAAAGACGGAGGAGGGGAGTACCCCGTAGACACTCACTACCAGCTCCTCGCGATACTTATAGAGATTATCCAAAAGCTGTTGATGAATTTTCTTGTGATTCTCAAGGTCCGGGTAATTCAATTCAGCCATCAGCTCCTCTTCATCCGCAAAATGCTCTTCTGTAAATTGAATAAGGGCATCATAGGCGAACAGAACTTGCTGCTTAGGAACGGATTTCTTGCACAGCTGGGCAAGGTTTCTCATCATGGCTATGAGTTTCTGATGCTCACGATTGATTTTATCGTCCCCTACGTCAAAATGGGGGCCCCAGGTGAAAGTTTCCATTTTTGAGAGTGCCTCACTTTTTTAAATAGGCTAGCAAGAACAGATAGTTTATTCAAATTTTTACTGCGGGGGAAAGGGGCTGAATGGGTGATCCCACGTCCCACGCCCTGCGACCTAGGTTGGGAATTGGGCGTGTATGGGGGAAATTGTGGGCCGGGTTGAAACTGTAACTTACAATAAAGGGCGTGAAGCAGTTTAGGGTAGGGGATTCAGCTCGATGGCACATGAAGAGGCTTTTGGTCTTGGTGGGCTTGTTGTGCCTGACAGCTTCCGCCCAGGGATCTTCTCAAGAAGCACTGGTGAGGGGCAGCGTGGTGGCAGTGGAGGAAGACTCCATTAGCATCCGCTATCGGGATGCAGGTGGAAACAGGCTCAGCCATCGGTTGCCGAGAGCCTTTTTGGAGGACTTGGATCTTCGTCCAGGGCTTTCCCATGTCTTGGTTGGGAATGCAAAACCACCTCAAACCGGCTCACGGCAGGGCCAGGGACTTCTCAGTGTCCTTCAGTATCAGAGGCTCACAGCTCAGCAGCGAGACCTCTACATCCAGGCTCTTCAGGACCTCTATCTCTATCTGGAGGGCTTACAGACCCACCAGGGAGAGCCTATCCAGTTCTCGAGGAACTTCCTTTGGCCTCGGGCCTACGCGCAGGCTACGAATTCTAGCCAGTGTGCTGTGGGCGGACACATTCTTGAGAAAGATTCTCGGGGGCTCTGTCCCACGGGGGCAAGGCCCTGCCCAAGTGACCTCCTTGAGGGGAGAGCGGCCGCATCCACCTTCCGCTGCGGCATCTTGTTTGGGGGGGTCTGCGTGGACAGGTTCGAACAGGGGGGACGAGTAGGGAGCCTCACCCAGAGGTGCCTAAGCGCTGCAAGAGGGGGAGGGGCTCGAGTGTTTCCTCAGAACTACTTCGACCTCCAAAGCAATTTTTTCCCCCAGTTGAGCAAGCTATTGAGCTCTTCCAATACCGAGTCTCGGACTTCAATCTCAAACCCTCAGAGGATCATGAGCGAGACGGTTGATGAGATCAGGGGACACTTTTTATCTGAAGCAACAAAAGATAAACCATTTATATTTTCAGTCCCACAGGACCAAACATCTCGGGTGAAACCTCAAAGAGGAAGGGCATCCTGTTCGGACTCGGGCAAGGCCTATTCCTTTGTGCGCTTGTCCAGCAACCCCCTTGGTTTTGACCGCATGGTGGTTGGGCCCTCGGGGGTGCAGATGTGGCAGAGCGGGCACCCAGCAGGCTCGGCTCTAGTGGTGGACAACTTTTCCTATCAACAGGAGCAGGGGGGAGTGAGCTATCGCTGCGACCATGGAGGAGTGGGGGGGATTTCAAGGGGATGGACCCTGAGAGGGGTGACCACAGGTTCTGGAAAGGGGCCGGGACCGATTGTCTATCCCGCGAGGGATCAAGAGGGCTCTGTCTACACAAAGGTTTTTTCCACCAACTTTCGACGCACCGGAGCCCAGGACAGCGCTTCGAGGCATCCCGTTAGGGTTGAGATCTCATCCGATACTCCCATGCGCATAGTGACTCAGTTTGAGAGCCTGCCTGCGGGAAGGGCGGGCGCTGGTGCGGAACAGACAGAAGACTACCGGCTGATTGTTGAGTGCGAAAAAGATGGGGGTTCTCAATCCACCACCTATCGCACCCGAGCTTGGATTGAGAAAAGAGCCAGAGGAGCAGCCCAATGGGAGAGTATGGATCCCATCGTGGTGGAGACCCAAGAAGAATCCTGCTACTTGAACAACAGAAGGGGAGATGGGTACTGTCATGATAGTTTTGGATTTAGCAGTGGCTATATGAATCTTCTGGAGCCGAAACCCTCCAGCGATGTGAGGTGCCCTTCGGAGTTTAAAGAGATCCAGTCTCCCCCGGGAAGCCAAACACTCGAATAGACCCTTGAAACGACAGAGAAATCGAGATCGCGCGTTAAGGCCGGATTGCCCTTTGCCAAGTGGCTCCTTTTGGCTTATCCTAAAAGGGACTTTCTTAAGTCGGGAAGGAGGTGGTGCCCATGTCAAGTGACAGTTCCAATTTGGGTGCCCTCTGCGGAGGGCTCCAGTAATTCACCGATTCTAGAGTGAGGGGCTTCTAGTGGCCCCTTGCTCTCCTTAGTGATATTCACTCATCATCTTAATCATCGGCAAAGTCCTCACTCTCGCACCATTCCAGGTCCTTGTGTTGGTTGTAGTCAAACTCAATGAGGTAGGTAATCTCTCCAGGCTTAAAACAGTGACTTTCATCCAGCTCAGTGGGGCGGAAGTACTCTTCACAAAAGAATGACCCACCCTCAGAGTCATAGGTAAACACAGGAATTCTTCCATAGGCACAAATCTTACCTTGGGGCGAATAGCTGAGTTTTGCGTTGTTATTATTGTCATCTGTAAAGTCCCCCTTAAGAGCACCCACTCCAAGTGAGTTATTGGGGTAGTTGCCAGAAATAAGACATCTTTCGCCCGGGAAGTTTTGAAAGTTGTGATTGATGGATGTGATGGCCCCAGGGGGATAGGGAGTCCCTGAACAGTCATTTCCGACAGCCGCAGCTGAAGTGCCCCCCTCTTTGACTTCAGTGAGCACATAGATAGGTGAGCAGCCACTGAAGTTGTCGATGTCTATTTCTGGGTTTGGGTCATCAGGGATGGATTGAAGAGTCCCATTGTTGCACTCCATATTGACAGTACAGGTCCAGCCGGTCACCCCATTGTGCGTGAGTTCCAGATCTTTTCTGAATTGGTTGAGGTCGTCTCCGTGCTCGATATGGTAATTGAAGCTCTCGTTTTCCATGGGTGCTGGATAGGTGTAAGAGCCCTCACAAGCCTCTCCAGTTGGATTCAAGGTAGACTTCCAGGCCGGAGAAGGTGCTCTCACTCTTTTGCACTTGTGCCGTCTTCGCGGCTCACACTCCCGCTTCAGCCTTCCTGACCACTGGGTGTACTCATGGGTGTTGTCATAATTAGATTGGCACATGAACATACAGGCTGCGGTCAACGATCCAAAGAAAATGGGAGCTAAGGTGCCTCCGCTGACCACGGTTAGAGCTGCTAAGGCTATCAATACAATAAAGTTAAAGAAGCTTCCAAAGGCCCCTCCAAGGCCTCGACGTTTTTTCTTACAGAGATAGCAGTCTGTAGTTTTAAAATAGATCTCCGCAGCGCCGTTTTCTAAGTAATCTCCAATCCGCACCTGGGTAGTCATGGCGAGGCTAAGGAAGTTGCCCGCCATATCCACAACAGCCATATCCACATAGACATCGCAGCCCCACAGATTTCGGTTGCCTGCCTCAGTCTCATATCTCAGTACAAAGCCACCCAAATCAGGATTGGGTAAAGAATGTACCTGGCTGTTAAAATCCTGTCTGGACCACACTTGACTTGAGGGAGTATTGCAAACACGCAGTTGATCACAGGGAACCCATCCTGAGTCGGGTCGGTGATCGTAGGGGTGAGGGCCAGTGGTATGTCCTGTTTCTGGATCTGTTCGGTCACTCTTGGTAAGGGGCACGCTGGCGTTAGAAGCCCCATTGCACCAGGTGACTTGTTGTCCATTCCGCCGATCCGCCTGGGCTCTTTGCAAAGATAGATCTCGGCACAGGACAAGGCTGCCTGGCTCAATGTGATTGGGAATCTTAATATCCAAGTCAAAACTGGCTTTACCTATAGTGGGCTGAGAGCAGCGCTCCCTATTTAGGGATTTTTGCCAGGCAAAAGTTCCCGTGTCAGAGCCACTACTGGCCGTCCAGAGAAAAGTCTCTTTGATCCCCATAGGTTTAAAGTTGAGAGCAAAGTCTGCTTCCAGCTCATCTTGAGTCCTAAGTATTTGCCCATCGACCTCTCGGGGCAAAAAGACAACCCCCTGATCAATGGGATACTCGAAGCGGCGATTGCTGGTGCAGGATTGCTGAGTGCCGTCTGCATCCGTGTAAGTCAGCTGGAGACGGGCCACAAATCCGTACTGACTGTAGCTGTCAGGGGCAAAGGTCAGCAGTCGCTTGCGCAAAATGTTGGGTTGAAGGAGATCATCGTTTATACGGTTAGGGAAAAAGACCTCTTCAAGCCCGTGTTGATTTCGTGGTCTGGGCCACATAGGATAGGGGGCCTGACTGCAAGCGAGCTCCTTTCGAGTTTGGATGTCATAGGGTACAATGGCAAAGTTGACTTCCACATCTTGACCTCCTCTAGGCAGAAGGCTTTTCAGTCGGTCTGTGAAGGGGGTGTTACTTTGAAGAAGATTGAGTTTGGGGTTTTCATTGCTACAAATTTCCTGTTCTCGGAAGCTGGGAGAGTTGTACATGAGCGCCAATAGCCCCACTGAGCCCATGATCATTTGATGGTTTCGGACGACAACTCCTCCGTATCCATCAATTATGTATTCATAAAGATTTAATTTACTTTCTCCGTTGTTAAGATCTATCAACTCGTCAACTAGATGCTTGTAGTTGGGGTTTTCCTGACCTGCCTTCTCTAGGTCTACAACAAACTGATTATGGCTTTGGTCAAAGTCCAGAGATCCAGACAGCCCACCTTCACTTTCAATCAAGCTCATCATGTTGTTGAGAGTAAGGCTGCAATGTGACTTGGTTGTGAGGTCTGATAAGGCTTTTCTTTGGCTCAGTATCAAGGGAGTTGCTAGAATAAAAGTCATGACCAAAAGTCCCAAACTCACCAGGACTTCAATCAGGCCAAAGCCTCTACAGCCATTCTCTCCAGTTCTTGTTTTGGTTCTCATCATTTGTCTGTCCTGTGTCAGAGTCGGCGAAAAGCACCTGCCTAAACTTTAGCGATCTTAAGTTGAAACATTTAGTCTTTTAGTCTAGCATTATATACCTATGTTGAGTAAAAAATCCGCAGGTTTGTCTCTAATTGAGACAGTTATAGCTCTCGGGCTATTTAGCATGGTCGTCTCTGTATATGTGATGGTTATGAAATCCGTAAGTCACAATATCACTGTCAACAGAGTGCACAGCGAGTCTGTGACTGAGGTCAATGAGCTTGCCAATATACTCAGTCTCATAATGAGTCACTCTTTTGATATGCAGCTTTACCAGGCCAACAGCCTCGCGTCTGAGTGCTGTGGTGGGGCCTTTGGTGGGATTCGCGAGTACTCCAACAGCGATCACTTGAGTAATCATCCCGACTACCTTCCCCTTTTGGGTGCGTCAACCCACCCTCACTCAATAGCAATTTCCCAAAGGACGGAGGTCTTGGCTCTTTTTAAGGCAGAAACAGCCCTGAGTGCGGCAAACCCTTCTGGTCCACCCGCCGTTCAAAGTCAGGTCCGGGCAGGAGGGCTCTTCTATCAGAGGGCTTTGCCAAAGGCCTTTGGCGTTCTCTACCTAGACCTTGCGGATCAACCTGCTGACCTGAGTCCAGCTACAGCGACCTTCAGGTGGGACCACATTGTGGACTTTGAGATCTCAAACGTGGTGATCTCTTCCGACACCAACCCGGCAAGTCCTCTGCATATGAGTCAGCTCCCCGGGGGCAGGCCCATGGTGGTTGGGGCGAACTTTAGAGTTGTGAAGAGGTTCTATAGGGGACAAGGTGGCGCTGACCAAGCCAGTTGGTGTCCTCCGAGTTTGATGAATGAACTAGGTTGCCAGACATCTATGTTGTATCAGGATATTGAAAGGGAGATTTTTATTCTTTTTAAGAACAGTCCGAGAAATATTTCTCTGACCACTTATCGCATTGCCCGAGCTTTTGAAAATACATTTTTTTTCCGCCCAGTGGCCTGGTAGGAGGGTGTGAAATGCCCCTGTTGATTTCGCTAGCTTTTGTCAGCTTTTTAAATGTACTTCTGTTGGTGAGTTTAAAGTTTTTGCCATCAGTTTTTTTTTCTTATCAGAGAACCACTCATCTGACCTTAAGAGATGATGTGGTGAATTCAGTGGCGCGAACTGTGGGCAATGCCTACAATCTCAGGCAACAAACGGAGAGCCACAGAGATGCGCTGAACGATGCAGACCCCTCTCTTGGAGGAGGGCTTCAGGACTGTTTTTTAAGGGATGTGGGGCCCCCTGAACAGGACTTAAAACAGGGCAATCCCATTCAAACCCCCAATGGGGTCGGTTTGTGTATGCCTGAAGATTTGGTTTTGCAGGGGCAAAGGTATTGCGAAAGCTATGATCCCCCGTTTCAGTTTATGAGTTACTGTTATTCATTTCAGACCGACGAGAATATCTTTGCGGGCTTGGATTTTAGAAGGCCGGGATTTTCCATTTTGCCCAGGGCTTTGGCCCAGACCCTGTATTTTGAGGCCGCCCGTCCGGCGGCACCAGTCCTAGAAGGGGGGCCTATTCTCATTGATCAATTCGACACCTCTGCCGCCAGAGCGGGTATGGACCCAGGGGATCCCCCAATGAACTGTGACGAGCCAAGGGTGGACTGCGTTTCGGTGTTGATCTGTCTGCGCGGTCAAAATTGTGTTCCGGGTCGCAGAGACCTGGTTTTGATAACCTTGCTATTTTACCCCTAGATGAGTTTTTTAACAAACCGCAGTGGCCAGTGGGCGGCGTCTCCCGCGTAGTCAATACCAATTCGTGGCGTGGTCTCGTATTTCAGCTGGGGGCTCTGTGAGAGAGTGGGCTCCTCAATAAAGAGCTCCTCTGAGATCTGTAAATTAATTCTGTTGTGGCTTCGATCAATGTTCAGGGCTCGGCAGAGTTTGCCCGGGCCGAGACCAGCACCCTCGACAAAGCGGTTTTCCAGGTCTGAGATTGGATTCAAGTGGGGTGAAAAAAGAACTCCTCGAATCAACACCGCCTCGGGCTGAGTGGTGTCGCCGCAGACGACGTTCAAGCAGTGGTGCATTCCATAGACCAAGTAGACGTAAGTGTGCCCAGCGGGGAGGTAGAGGGTGGAGGTGCGAGGAGTGATTTTGCCAGAGAAGCTATGGCAGGCAGGGTCTTCTAGGCCCAAGTAGGCTTCTGTTTCCACAATCTCCCCGCGGACAGTCCGGCCATCGGGAAGTCGGCGGACGAGCAGCTTGCCCAGGAGCTGCTGGGCGACTTCGATGGTGTCCTGCTGGTAAAACTCACTCTTAAGGCGAATGATGGACCTCCTTTTTAATTCCTAACACTGGACATCCAAGCCAGGACCCCATAGTCTTGCTGGGCTGTGAAGACTAGAAAGCCTGAAAAGCCTGAAGAACCCGCAAAGACTATGAAACCCGGCTTTGGAAGTCAATTTCGCGCCCCTGTGCGAGATTTGACTTTGAAAGGCCTTGGGGTGGTGGACCACCCGGAGGGCAGGGTGTTTTTTGTGCCTGGAGTGTGGCCAGGTGATGAGGGGGAGTTTGCAGTGGAGTCAGAGAGCAAGACCTATGGTTTTGCTCGGCTTGTTCAGCTGATGACGCCCTCAAAAGAACGCCGTTCCGACAGGCCCTGTCCCTATCAGGGGGAAGGAGAGGGTTTTTGCGGGGGGTGCCCCTGGATGTTGGCTACAGATGAGGCTCAACTGAAGGCTAAGGAGAGGCTCTTGCTTGCTCAGCTGCAGCGCCAGTCTCTGCTTCCAGGCCAGGATTTTGAGCTGAAGGCCATCTGGCCCTCTCCTCAGACTTTGGGCTACCGCAATCGGGCGCAGTTCAAGACGGATGGCAAGAGGCTGGGATTTATTTCCAGAGACAGCCATCAGCTTGTGGAGATTGAAGACTGCGTTGTCCTCACTCCCAAAAATCGCAGGAGTCTTCAGCACCTCAGGTCTCAGTTGCCCAACAGTCACTGGCGCCCCCGGCCCGGGATGCACTGGAGCTATCTGGATATTGATGAGGAGCTCGAGCCCGAGCAAGTAGAGGTCAATCGCAGAAGGCCCTTTCGCCAGGGAAATACGGAGCAAAACCAGAGGATGCAAG
>SKYF01000164.1 GCA_007128005.1 Bdellovibrionales bacterium | reverse complement strand
TCCCGTTGGTTCTCGCGGAGAGCTTCCCCCTTTTTGACAAAGCGAATATGTTTTTTATTCATGGGCAAATAAACTGAAAGATCAAAGGGCAGAACCTCCCCAGCCCCCACATCTCCCAGGTGTATGGGCCGGAGGCGAGACAGTCCACCTCCCGACCCCGGCTCAGAAAGAATTCTATCCACTTCGCCTTCAAAGAAGCTTCGATCCGCCGGCCAAATATAGACCTCGGTGATTCCATTCTTTTTTAAATTCTGTACATTCAATTCACTCGCCGACTCCCCTATGTGTAAGATCCTGGATTTTGGGAAGGTGCTTCGCAGGGCTTGGGCCATTTCGGCGACAGACAAATCCCCCAAAAATGCGCCACAAATAATAGTTGAGGAGACATCTCTGACCTCCTTCTCCAAAAGCTCAAAAAACTCACTCTCACTCTGACAGCTTTCAACCTCAATGGGCCTAATGGCGCCCTGCAAATAGCTCGTAAAATCTGCAGAAAACCTTCCCACGGTGAGAAGTCTAAAAGCCCCCGAACTCTCTCTCATTTTAATTGGTCTCAATCTCGATATGAAAGGGACCTGCTGAACTCTCAAAAGGGATAACAAAAATTGGCGAACTTCCATTACTTCGAATCTGGAGCCTCTCCGCAGTTAGGACTTTGGGAATAGCCATTTTCAACTGATGTCCCATCTTGTCGTTGAGCTCAACCTTTGCTTGACCATAAATAATATTCAGAAGCTCACCCGCCGCATCCTCAATCTCGCGAGTGATAACTTTATTATCTTCATCAAACATACTATTATAAATACCCAAAAATGTTGATCCCGGAAAGCAAAGGACAATCGACCCATGAAACTGCTCACTCATCAAACTGATCACACCAGCGATTCCCACGTCATAAGCGGATTGTCCGGCCTTTAAATAGGGCTGCCCTGCTTTAGCCTCAACATTGGCCTGCAAACCCAAAGTCTTAACAGCTGCCCCCAATACCGGGTTAATCAATTCCACGCTCATTTTTTTCTTATCCTTTCTCAGTCCGGCTTTCTCGCGGGCCTCAGTCAGACTCCCAACTGGTAGAAAAACATTGTCCAGCCCTTCAGCCTTTATGCTCTTGAGCAAATCACTGTTCAGACCCATAGAGAATAAATACTTTTGATCAGCCTTTAGGGCGTTCTTGAAAAGTATCAGGGGATGGGTTGCAGAAGGGGTAATCCGAATCGTCTTGGAAAAATCCATCAACTGAACGATGGCCGGGGTTAAAAGCCAGCTTTTATTGAGTGACTTGAACTCATCAACCAACCCCGTAGAGAAATTATCTGGCATAAATATAATATTCACATCACCATTGACTTGATTTGGAAAATGACTCATTTTTGCAACTCCCTTCAGAACTCTTTTGAGTTCATTATCCACAGCGCTTCTTATAGACAGCCTCTAGTTTTTCCCTAAGTCCATCCTTGCTAAAAGGCTTAACCACATAGCTATCTACACCCGCTTTTAGTGCTTCAGCCACCTGCCCCTTTTCAGCTTCGGCGGTAACAAGTAAAAAAGGAAGATTTTGATACTTGACATGGGACCTCACAGCTTTCAAAAGGTCCAAACCTGACATATTGGGCATATTCCAATCAGAAATTACTAAGCCCACGGGAACTTCGGCCTCTTGAATCAAACTCCAAGCCGCTCTTCCATCTTCTGCCTGACTGATTTGGGAAAATCCCATCTCTCCAACTGTCTTGCTCACTATTTTCCGCATTGTCATCATATCGTCCACAACTAGAACATGTGTATCTGCCGAAAACATATCTCCCCCCATTTGAAAAATTCATTGCTAAAATTATAAAAGACTAAACATAAAAATAAATCCAAGACTCCTAAAGACCAGCCCAGCAACGCCCAGTCTAATGTGCCAATACCTAGTGGCAAATCCGCCTTCCCGGGCTAAATAGCGTCTTAGTCCCAAAATTAAAATTGGCAGATAAAGCAGCACCGCCAAGGTCGAAAAGCCGATATGGGCTTGTTGCGGAAGACTCATTTCAAAAGACACCGCCGTATTGACTGCTGACCTTGTGAATTCAAGCGCTAAAACCAAAAGGAAGTCTGTCAGCATAGCCGTGGACATCAAAGCCATGTGTAAGCTCTTGTCTTTACGCAATACAACCCCAAAGAGCATTGTTATATAGGCGGTGGTCGCAATGGCCATATAGATGCTCAGAAATTGGCCAAGTCCTGCAGTTAAGACTATTGCTCCAAGAACAATTCCAAAATATTTGACCAAAAACCTTCTTTCCGTGCCCGCCTCAATTTCTGTTGTTAAGCTGCTATTCAACATTTGCACTCTCTTTTCCATCCCTAATTTTCCTTTTTGTAAACAATGGTTCCAGCCAGAGACTCCATCTTAAGCTCGTCAGACAGACCGAGAAGACTCTCTGACCCACCAACCAACAGATAGCCTTCAGGCTTAAGATGTTTAACAAGCTTGTTTACGATTCGTTTTCGATTTTCCGGGCGCTGGTAGATCAACATATTCCGACAGAGAACCAGATCAAACTGATCTGAACTCTGACTGGCTTCCAAAAGATTGCACAACTTGAACTCGATATTCCTCTTAATTTTGGGGTGAATGGACCATCTTTCATCCTGTTCTAATACAAAATACTTTTCCAGTCGCTGTCCACTCAAGCCCCTCTCAACTTGGAGTTGGCTGTACCTTCCATTTCGAGCAGCCACTAAGGCCCTCTCGGACACATCACTCGCCACAATCGAATAGCGGAAGCCCGAAGACATTTTTTCCAAAACCTCCTCGGAGATAATGGCCAAACTGTAGACCTCCTGGCCTGTGCTACAGCATGAGGACCATATCCGAACATGAGGATGACGAGCCCACAGAGTGGGAATCAGAACCTCTTTTAGGGCGGAAAAAACCCGTTCATCTCTAAAAAATAGGGTCTCATTGTTAGTGGCTATATCTAAGATGGCTTGTCGGCAATTCCTGTCTAGCCCCCTTTCCAATCTGGCGACAAGATCTTTTGGACTTAAAGCTCCGGCTGCCCACATCATCTCGGGAATTCTCTTTTCCAATTGAAAGAGGTTATTTCCCTCGTAGATAATACCTACTGCCTCTTCAATAAACTGCGCGACTTCCTTGAGGGTTGATTCATCGATTAATTGGGGCATTTTCCCCTCTCCATGAAGTTGAAGATTTCCTTCATGTTGCGCCGACAATTTTCGAGTTGGCCCTGGTTCAAAGCTGTCTCAGCTTGATTTAATAACTGTTGAATAGGTCTACAGTCGTACAATAACGCCAGACCCTTGAGTGCTCGGATGAGTTTATCAGGAGCGGGGGCCTCCTGGCCTCGGCCTGGATCCGAAAACATCTTATTCCCCAGATCTTCGACGGCTGTAGACAACATTTCCGGAATCTTGCCCACCTGGTCCACATCACCTATAACCTGAGTCGATCCTAGGTAATCTCCCAAAGCCTCATTGATTTTCTCCAGACTGATAGCCCCCATGTCGATCAGAACTTGACCGAGAGGCTTTCTCTTTTCCTGGGAAATCCGG
>SKYF01000029.1 GCA_007128005.1 Bdellovibrionales bacterium | reverse complement strand
TGAGCAGTGGAAAGTGGAAAGAAATAAAAGGGGAAGTGCAAAAAGCCTGGGGTAAGCTGACTAATGATGAGTTGGAAGAGACCAAGGGCGATATGAAAGCCATTGGCGGGCTTATCCAGCAGAAGTACGGTAAGGCTAAAGAAGATTACAATGAAAAACTTTCTGGTATTTTTAAGCGCTTTGAGAGTAAAAAAGATGAAGGTCTAGAAGAAGTCAAAAAAGGTTTAAGTTCATAAAAATGTCTACATATTTGTCCATGACAAGAGTTTGTTTTTAGGCCATGCTCAGGCCATTTATATGGGAAGTACGACCAGTTTTACACCCCCATTCCTCTCACAAGGGGGGAGTAAAAACTCTTCTACTGTCGGCCTGAGCGAGGCAGCAATTCTTTGAGTCCGGGGATATGCTCGGCTCCTACGGGCACATGAAGGCTGTTTCCCGGAACTAGCTTGAGGTCCTCAGAGCGTCCCCCTAAGTGCTGCTCTAGAAATACCTCTACAAGACCATTAAAGCTCTGGCTGTTTTCGGTTCTGCGAAAGCCATGGCCTTCATCGGGAAAGCGGGCAAAGGTGACAGGAATTTCATATTCTTGCATTTTGCTGACGATTTGTTCGGCCTCGGCCAGTTTGACTCTTTCGTCGGTGTCTCCATGGCCGATAAGCAGAGGGCGTTGAATTTGCTCAACTCTTGAGAGGGGAGAGCGCTCCCACAAAAAAGCCCGCCCTTCTTCAGTTCTCACATCCGCGCCCATGCGGCGAATGCTGGCATTTCGGAAGGGCTCCCAGTAAGAGGGAATGCTCTCCTGCATGGTGATCAGATTGGACACCCCCACAATATTGACTCCGGCGGCAAAGACCTCCGGGGTAAAGGTCAGGCCCACCAAAGTGGCGTAACCTCCATAGCTGCCCCCCTTGATGGCCACTCTCTCTGGGTCAGCAATGCCTCTTTTTATGGCCCAATCAACGGCATCGATCAGGTCGTCATGCATTTTGGCTCCCCACTCACCAAAGGAGGCACTCACAAAGCTCTTGCCAAAGCCCGTGGAGCCGCGAAAGTTCACACTCAAAACAGCGTAGCCCCGGTTGGCCAACCACTGATGGGTGGAGTTGTAGCCCCAGCTGTCTCTAGCCCAAGGCCCCCCATGAACCAGCAGGACCATGGGAAGGGGCTGTTGGGGGACCAGAGTTCTGCTGTGATGGCTGACATTGGTGGGCAAGGTCAGGTAGCTGACCATGCTGAGGCCATCGCGGGTGGGGATCTCTAACCCGTGCATGGGGGCTAAGGGCAACTCATCCAATTGCGGTTGCATTCTCAGCAGCAGTTGCCCCTCTTGGCGGTCCCTGTCCCACAGGTAGTAGTGGATGGAGTGGGTGTCGTTAAAAAAGGCCAATAGCCAGGTGCGGTCATCTTCGGTTTGGCTCATCACCTGAAAGTCGCCTTGGGACAATCTGCGAATGTTGCGAAGCTCCCGCCTCAGGTTGCGGGATCCTGGTTGGTTCAATGGGATTTCCACTTGGCGCTTATGGGTGGCCAAAGCCACCAGAGGAAGGCGGCCGTCCTCAGTCACAATGGCCCCGGTGATATCGGCCCGATGACTTTGGGCCACAATTCGACCTCGTCCCGTCTTCAAGTTCAAGCTGGACAGCGCGGCCTTGTCTCTTCCCCTGGGATCCACCCAGTAAAGGGTGTCCCGCTCCCAATCGGCGGCGACAAAGCTCATTCCTGTGACATCTTCAAAGGGCACCTTGATAAAGGGTTCCCAATTTCCTTCCGAGTTGCGCTTCATGATATCCATATTTCCCTGATCATCGTAGCGGGTGCCCAGGCGAACCTCTCCCCTGTGGTCGAGGGTGAGACTTAAAAAGCCCTCTTGGTTTTCATAGACCAGCTCCACTTCGCCCGATTCCAAGTCCAAACGATGGAGATCAAAAATACGAGGATCTCGATCGTTTTTAGAGAAAAAGAGTTGTCCCGGCAATTCTTTCACCTCGCCCACCAGACGAGTTTTCACCTTGGGGTTGTTGGTGATATTGCGGACCTCGCCGGACTCCAAGTTGATCAGGTGAAGTTGCTCGTTCTCCTCTCCGGCAATGTCTCTTAAAAACACCAGACGCTGAGGGTGTTTTGTCCATGAGTAGGCAGGGAAGCGAGCGGACCCATCGTCCAGAATCACTTTGGCTTGATCTAGGTCTTCTACGGGAGACTTAAAAATGCCCAGGGTCTGAGTCTGGGCACCACTTCGAGATTGGCCGGCGGCAATGGGGGCCACAAAGGCCAGATGAGTTCCCTGAGGATTCAATCGCACCCGCATTTTGTCGGGAGTGGCAAAGAAGACCTCTCTGGGGATCAGCGGCCATTCGGCTGGATCCTCGGATGCCACTGCTCTTTGCGCGGAAGAGGAGGCCTCAAGTTTACTTTTCTTTCGCGAGCTGGAACAGCCGGGTAGGCTGATAACTGCAACTAGGACAAGGCCCAAGGCCATGCGGGGCAAACTTGAATGTGAACTCACAAAATCCTCCTTTTAGCACCAGTCCTCAGGGACTACGATAAATCTAACTGAACTTGCAGACATACGCAAAAAATTGTCCCCGGAGGTGAGTCTTAGATAATGATTGCGGGGGGAGCTTGGGGTGAGAGCCGAAATCTGACCATAGCCCTCGCGGTCCATTTGAGTTTGGCCCGGAACTCGGCCAAGTCTCCACTGCAGATGTCGATTTCTCAGAGGTCTCATATCTTGGGCAGCCAGATTCTGTACTGTGCCGGAGCTATTGCGACAGAGCAGTTGAAAGTTGATCACAGTGAGGTGCCAATCATAGCAGCCGGAGTTTTGCCTATTGCTAACGCCAATATCGCATTCATTAAATACTTTCTCCTCAAGGCCCAGATTTTCCTTAGAGCGGTTCATGCGCAGGATATCCTTAATGTCCTTTAAGGATGCATTGGGTGGGACTGGGGCTGGGCGGGGCTCGGTGCTGGGAATAGGGGCTAAGTCGGGCCTGACTGTGGGCTCTGGTGGATCCATGGTGGCACAGCCCGTAAAAAAGAATATCAAACTGATCAAAATCACGGACCTTAGGAGGGGTCGTTTGTAGCGAATAGGCATGCACTCTATGGTAGCCAAGCCCTGAATGGGGGTCTACATGTATGGGTTGCGGCGAGGGAAAAGATGTCCCGTTCTGGACTTTAGTGGTTTCCGAGAAAAATATATCATATCATGACACATCATTGAGGAGCCAATCACATCGTGTTTTCACCAGAATTTTATGTGGCCTCGGGCCTACTGCTCTTAATCAGTGTTCTTGCCAGCAAAGCCTCGGGCCGAATTGGCGTTCCGGCTCTTTTGGTGTTTTTGGCCATTGGCATGTTGGCTGGAGATGAGGGCGTAGGGGGAATTCAATTTGACAACGTGGAGCTGGCCCAGGCCCTGGGGATTATCGCGCTTAGTTTTATTCTGTTTTCCGGAGGCCTAGACACCAAGTGGGACCCCATCCGATCTGTGATGGGGCGGGGGATAGCCCTGTCCTCAGTGGGTGTGCTCCTCACCAGCCTTTTGATGGGAG
>SKYF01000094.1 GCA_007128005.1 Bdellovibrionales bacterium | reverse complement strand
CAACCGACAACCGACAACCGACAACCGACAACCGACAACCGACAACCGACAACCGACAACCGACAACCGACAACCGACAACCGTCAACCGTCAACCGTCAACCGTCAACCGCCAACCGTCAACCGTCAACCGTCAACCGCCAACCGACAACCGACAACCGACAACCGTCAACCGTCAACCGCCAACCGCCAACCGCCAACCGCCAACCGCCAACCGCCAACCGCCAACCGTCTCTGGGTCGCCAACTCAAAAGCCAAAGCGGCCGGTGAGGTAGCGACCTTCTCTATAGGTGCGGCAGCGATAGACGGGAGGATAGTGATGAGAATCACGCTCCCACTCACATCTTTGCACATTCTCCCAGCGCTGCAGTAGCGACAGGTAAAAGCGCAAATTCCCACGCCTGTGCTCTACTTCTACATCCAGCACTCGCCCCGCAACTTGGCGCTGACAATCGCCCGGGGAGAAACCAAAGGTGGCCCAGCGCAGGGTGGGCTCGCCATCCACCTCGCGGATGCGCACAGATTTGAGCAGGCCGATCTCAGAGCCGCAGCGGGGATCGAGCAAGTCCTGGGGCTGGCCCTCCAAATCCTGGAACTGGGCCACTAGCTGTCGCCCATCCAAAGACAGTTCAATTTGCCCGGGAAAGTGGTTGAAGTCGCCAGAGTAACTCCCCAGATAAGACTCCACCACGGACAAATACTCTTCAGGCACCTCGCCATTTTCAATCTTGATATCCCTGCCACAGCCCATCAGGATAAGTGATCCCAGAGCCAGTAGGCTGATGATAGATAGCTTTGAAAACTTTGAGAACCTCGCCACAGTCAATACATAAGAAGATGCCATACTCATACCCCCCAAAAATAGATCTATGGTCTTGAGTCTGGCACAGACAGAGAGAATTTCAAGCCTCAACAGGACCTCTTATAAAGACATCTTCTTCAAGAGACCCTGTGGTGGGCTTCTGCTGGCAAAAAACTCTCAGCCTGGCTTTGCCGGTAGGCATAGAGCCAGTCCTGGGGAAGGGGGGGAAGGGCCTGGGGCTCCATTAGGGCGCCTGGGGGCATAGAGGGAAAGAGCTCCTCATAGCTCTTGACCACCCCATCGGTGAGCCTGCGATGAATATCTCTTCTTTGAATCTGCTCAGGCCGGGTGTAGCCCATGGCCCCCAAAAGCTCGACAAAAGCTTCCGTAGTGGCCTGCTGATAGCGGGCCACTCGTTGGTACTTTGAGGGCACATGAAGCCCCCTGACCAGAGCGGGGTCGGTGGTGGCCACTCCCACGGGGCAGTGGTTGGTGTTGCATTTGAGAGCATGAATACATCCCAGAGCCAACATCATGCCCCGTCCAGAGCAGACCACATCGGCCCCCAGTGCCAGCTTGGTCAGCAGATGAAAGCCCGTTAAAACCTTGCCTCCAGCCATCAAGCGGATGCGGTCCCTCAAACCAAAACCCACCAAACAGTCGTGGACAAAAGACAGCCCCTCATCCAAGGGAGTGCCCACCGAGTTGGCAAACTCCAAGGGAGCTGCCCCAGTTCCCCCCTCCCCTCCGTCCACATTGATATAGTCCGGGCGCAAGTTGGTCTTCAGCATGGCTTTGCACAGGGCCATAAACTCGGACTTTCTTCCCACACAGAGCTTGATTCCCACCGGCTTGCCCCCGCTGAGCTCGCGAAGCTGCTGAATAAACTGCAGCATCTCCACTGGAGTGCCAAAGGCACTGTGGGCACTGGGCGAGATCACACTTTTACCCATTTCCACTCCGCGAATGCTGGCAACCTCGGCGGTCACCTTCTCTGCAGGAAGGACTCCCCCCTTGCCTGGCTTGGCCCCTTGAGAGAGTTTAATCTCAATCATCTTGACCTCAGGCCTTGAGGCATTCTCCTTGAACTTCTCTGCTGAGAAATTGCCCTTGCCATCTCGACAGCCAAAGTAGCCCGTGCCGATTTGCCAGACCAAATCTCCACCTTTTAGGTGGTAGGGGCTGATTCCCCCCTCTCCGGTGTTGTGAAAAAAGCCCCCAGTTTTGGCCCCTAAGTTGAGCGCTTCAATGGCTGCGCTGCTCAAAGCCCCGTAGCTCATGGCTGAGATATTGAACAAAGAGGCCTGATAGACTTTCGAACCATTATGGGCCCCGCCAATGGGCACACGGAGATCCTCAAGCTGAGGCTCCAGGGGCTGCATGGAGTGATTGACCCACTCGTAGTTTTCTTCGTTCACATCTCTCTGGGTGCCAAAGGGCTGAGTCTGAAGCTCGCCCTTGGCTCGCTGGTAGACCACCGAGCGCAACTCGCGGGGGATGGGGCGGCCACTCAAGTTGGACTCAACAAAATACTGTTGAAGCTCTGGACGAATGCTCTCAAAGAAATAACGCAGGTTGCCAATGAGCGGGAAGTTGCGGCGAACCCCCTTGGATGTTTGAAAAAAATCAGCAAAGCCAATCCACATCAAGGGCCCGAACACCAGCATGGACCACAAAACTTGGGTCCAGCCCGCCAGCACAAGGGTGGCGTTGACAAAGAGAATGAGGATGGAGATCAGAATAAATTCCTTAGCCATAAAAGCCTTTCTGTTTCGCCTGTTGAGCTGTCCGGTTCTTGTGGCAAAAGTTCTTGTTTTTAGTTATTATGCCCAAAAAATTTGGCTTAAAGGAGTGAAATCTTATGTTTGCAATGTCTAAGCGAGTCTTTCTATTTGTGCTGGTCAATATATTGATCATCACCACGCTGATGATCACCTTTGGGATCCTGTCCTCCTTCTTTGGGATCGACTTTGACTCAATGACTGGGCTGATAGTCTTTTGTGCCGTCTTTGGGATGGGTGGAGCCTTTATCTCTTTAGGGCTGTCACGCATTATGGCCAAAAAAATGATGGGCGTTCGCGTCATTGATCCTCAAACTCGGGACCCTCAACTCAGAGACTTGGTGGAGACCGTTCATGACCTGGCCCGCAGAGCTCGTCTTCCCGTTATGCCCGAAGTTGGCATTTATGACAGCCCCGAGGTCAATGCCTTTGCTACAGGCCCCAGCAAGAGACGCTCTCTGGTGGCTGTTTCCACAGGGCTGCTTCGCCGGATGAGTAAAGGTCAAGTCGATGGGGTGCTGGGCCACGAGGTCGCGCACATTGCCAACGGCGATATGGTGACTATGACCCTGATTCAGGGGATCATCAACGCCCTCGTGATGTTCCTGGCTCGAATCATCGCCGGAGTGGCTTCGGCTCAGGTGGATGCTCGCTACCGCCCTTGGGTGCACTTTGGGCTTATTATAGGTCTACAGATTATTCTCAGCATCCTGGGCTCCATCGTGGTCAACTACTTCTCAAGAGCTCGAGAGTATAGAGCCGACCGAGGGGGAGCAAAGCTGGCCGGACGCGAGAATATGGTCTCTGCCCTTAAGGCCCTGGCAGGAACTACCAGCTATGTGGATCAAGAGCACGAGTCCATGGCCAGCCTCAAGATCTCCGGCAAGCCCAAAAGCGCTCTGCAGTTTTTATTCTCTACCCACCCCCCTCTAGAAGAGCGAATTCGCCGTCTTGAAAACGCCGCCCTCTGAGGCCTCTTACAGTGTCGGCCTGCTTCTGGCAGGCCTGACGGCCCTGTCCTGGGCCCTTCTTGCCATTGGCCTTAAATTTGCCCTGAACTTTGCCTCAAGCGGAAGCATTGTGTGGTTCCGCTGTATGGTGGCAGCAGCCCTGCTCTCACTGTACTTTGTTGCGGTAAAACCACAGCAGCTCAGTGTTTTAAGAAGTCTACCCTGGCTTGGAGTGTTGGCCGCTCTGGGGCTTGCCGCCAACTACTTTGGCTATATGAAGGGCGTTGAACTGACCACGGCCAGCAATGCTCAGATTATGATCCAGATGGCCCCTTTGGCCTTTGCTCTGGTGGGTTTTTTTTATTTCAAGGAGCAGCCCTCTCTCACTCAGACTCTGGGTTTCGTGACGGCAGGCCTGGGCTTTGCCTTTTTCTACTGGGATCAACTGCTGGCTGCCACCCTTCATGTAGATCAGTACATTGAGGGCAATCTCTGGTTGGTGATGGGGGCTTTGACCTGGACCTTTTTTGCCTCGGCACAAAAAGTCCTACTTAAAAGGTGGACCCCGCAGCAGCTCAATCTTTTGATCTTTAGCATATCGACCTTAGCCCTAGCTCCCCTGGTGGAATGGAATGAGCTTTCGCAGTGGTCGCCCTGGGTCTATGTTCTGATGATAGCTTTAGGCGTCAATTCCCTGGTGGCCTATGTGGCCTTAGGAGAAGCCATTCAGAGAATTCCAGCAAGCCATGTGAGCCTGATCATTGCCCTCAATCCACTTGTGACCATTGGCCTGGTCTCCTGGCTTACTCTCAGTTTAAAAGTGACCTGGTTTCAAGCCGAGCCCATTGCCTGGAGGGGATTTGTGGGGGCGGGCCTGGTTGTACTGGGTGTGGTCCTAACGGTTGTGGGCCGCAACAAAACCTCAGTGACGGCTAAAGCCTAGACGGCTGCCTGAGATGACCTTGTGATCCTCAAAGGCATCCCTTACAATAAAAAGATGCGTTTTTGGGCTGTGTTTATTTTCACCAATTTGTTTGTCATCAGCTGTGCCACAAGGCTGAATGACTTAAGCCCCCCTCATGGGTCTACCCTGGCCGAACCCTCCTCCTCCCCTGAGAGGCTGGAAAGACTCCTTCAACCTGGCACTCCTCGCAACCAGCGCTGGTGGGCCATGTACAAAAGCTCTCAACAGGTCGAGACAGAGGAGCATCCACTCAGGGCCTGTTCCCATCTGGTGGAGTTGGCTCTGGAGCCCGAATTTGCCTTGAAGCAAGTCGCCCAGCTTCGCGCCTTTCAGATCTGCCCCCTCGACTCAGAAGCGCTCTCCCAACTTGCGGATTTTGACTGGAAGAGCTTTCCCCCTTGGCTCAAGCCCGAAGCCTTAGATGTGGGCCTAAGGCTTGCTGAGTATAATGAGAACAGACTGGCCGTGATGGAGTTGAGCTTTGAAAAATCCAAGGCCAACCTCCCCCAAGAGGAAAAGGTGGCCCTCACCGAGCGAGCTCTGCAAGTGGCTCAGAGTTTAAAGCTGAAGGAGCAAGTGCAGAGCTTTCAAGCCCGCATCTACCAACTGGCTCCTCGCTTGAACCCAAAGCCAAGGCCTGAGGATTACCTCTCGGCGGCCCATGATTTTCGTCGCGCAAGAGAGTTTGACCAGGCCAGAACACTCTATGACAAGGTGGTTCGGGGAAGAAATCACAGCTTTGCCGAGAAGATTTCGGCCCTGCGCGGGATTCGTACGGCCTATAAAAATGAGCGCCGCATGGAGGACTACCTCAAAGCCACAGACCGCTTGGCTGAATTTGTCGAGCAGGCCTACTTAAAGCAGCCCAAAAATACCCAGATGCAAAAGAGCTACCATGATATTCAGCTGGAGGCCGCCCGCAGTCATTGGACTCACAACCGCTTGACTCAGGCCCAAAGCACACTCCATGAGATTGTTGAACGACTGAAAGGCTCTTACCCCCTCTATGAAGTCTACTGGATCTTTGGTCGCATGGCTGAGGAGAAACAGGAGTTCAATGAGGCTCTGAAGTGGTTTGAAAAGGCCCTTAAAGAAAACTCCCTGCCCCCAGAGTTCCGGGAGAGACTGTTGTGGTTTAAGGCCTGGAACCTGCGCAAGGTCGACCAGTTGGAGTTGGCTGTGCAAACTCTGGAGGAGCTAAAAAGCTCTGCAACCAGTGACTTTCACCGCGCCCGCTATATGTTCTGGCTGGCACGCAGCCAGGAGCAGCTGGGGCAGCAGAGGTTGGCGCGACAGGAGTACCGCGAACTTATCAAAGAGGATCCCCTCGGTTACTATGGCCTGATGGCCTTTCATCAGCTGGGCCAACGGGTCCGGCCGGCGGAACAAAAGCCTCCAGAACTCGTGCTTCAGGCCCGCCGAACTGTCACAGCCACAGATCCCGAGGGGACTCAAGAGATCCTCGACCCCAATCTGGTGGAATGGCTGATCTCGGTGAATGAGTCAGAACTCACCAGGGCTTATTTGGATTTTGTCAGCTCTGCCTACAACCGCCAAGGGGATGTGAACTCAGAAACTTGGCTGTCCATATTTAAATACTACGCCTTAGCCGGCCAGTACCTCAGCCTCTATGGGACCATCGGCCGCCTGCCCGCTGAACAGAGAAGGGAGATTCTGAGCAACAACCCCCAACTCCTCTTCCCCCGTCCTCACCTGGAGCTGGTGGAAAAGTGGGCCGAGGACTTTCAGGTCAGCCCCCAACTGATTTACTCCGTGATGCGCCAGGAGTCGGCCTTCAACCCTCGAGCACGTAGCCATGCTGATGCCTTTGGTCTGATGCAGCTGCTGCCCTCGGTGGCAAAACGCACAGCCGAAGACCTTGCAAACAAAAAGTCGCTTGTCATCGCCTACCAGGAGGCTGAGGACCTCTACCTGCCCGAGGTCAATATTCCCTTAGGAGCCGCCCACCTGCGGGAGCTCTTGGACCGATCTCAGGAGCAGTTCATTTTGGCCGTAGCCGCCTACAATGCCAGCGAGAGAGCCATTCAGGGCTGGCTTCGAACGAGATATCGCGGCGACAGTCTGGAATTTATTGAAGACATCCCCTATGCGGAGACTCAGAGCTATGTCCGACTGGTGATGCGCAACTATATCTTTTATCAGTGGCTGCTCTCTCGAGAAAGGACCATCCCCTTTCCCGAACACCTGCTGCGCATCGACCCTTAAAAAGGCTACTGTTTACGGTTTACAGTTTTCAGCCCCATCTCGGCGAATTCTCACCGTATCACTTCTAACCCTCTCTGAGGAGCCAGGCTCCTGAACGATAAGCTCAAAATCACCGGGAACGAGAAATCCGCTCTGGCTCACGGCCATGAAATAAGACCAGGTCCTAGTAGCTGCGTCATACATCCAGGGAAATCTATCATTTAATCTCGCCCATTCACCATCTTCAGCACAGGGGGCGATCTCCCCATCCCGATCAAAACCAGGCATGATCAACCGGTGCCAAAGGCAGGCCCGCAAATCGGCAGAGGCATTTTCAATCACCCACGTAAAGCTGGCCTGTGGGCTGGAGCAGTCCACAGACACGTGAGGAGTTGCCTCGGTCCTAATTCTCAAGCCCTGGGGAATCACAGGCTGCCCTGGGTCGCCAGGATCCATAGGCGTGTCCGGCGTTGAAGAGGCCGCCTGTCTCGGTTGAGGCGGCGCTGCTTCCTGACAGTTTTGAAAACTCGCTAGGGTAATGGCTCCCAATATGGCGAGAGCAAAGAAAGGGTAAAATAGGCGTTGACTGAACATAGATTTATACCTCCCCGTGTCATGGTCTGTCTCAAAGCATAACAGTCCCAACCTGTATATTCCAATTTTTTTTAATAAATTCAATGCTTTGCCTCAAAGTGAGACACTTTCGCTCTCTGTTAGGATTCTGTTTGGTTCGAGATTTTTAACTGGGCCTAGGCCTATGAACTTGCTAGCCTTGAAATAATTACAACGCTTAGGGGGGCGCATTGCAACTGAGATCACTCCACCAAGGACTTTATCGTCTTCTCCTCTCCACCCTTCTCCTGCTCCCCATCTTTGCAGCGAGCCTCGCCCAGGCTCTTCAGGTCCCTGAAGAGGAGCGACTTTCTTACTACGCCCACCTCTACGAGCATCTTGAGCAGGGAGCGTCGGGAGCCCTACTGAGGGAGGCCCTCTATCAGGTTCTCTCTTCTTTCCATGTGCCTCAGAAAAGCGCTCCTGATAAATTGGTGAGCAGCTGTGAGCCCTATCGCAACAAGGGCTGTTACGGACATCGCTACTTTAGCTATCTCAAGGCCCGGCGCTACCTCTATGGTTATCTGCATTTAGAGGAGATCAACGGCGAGTATGTGATTCGCTGCGTGTACTGTGAGCGTGATTACGGTCCCGGCGACTTCCCCAAAAACCGCCAGCCCGGCCCCGGACAAATCCCTGGCCACCTCACCATCAATACAGAGCACACTTGGCCGCAAAGCCGATTCTCTGACAGATACGCCAAGTCCCTGCAGAAGTCTGACCTCCATGCGATCTATCCGACCACCCCCTCTGCCAACACCCAACGCAGCAACTTTGAGTTTGCAGAGGTGCACACAATCACCCATGACACCTGCGAGCCCTCTAAAAAAGGCCAAAATCGCTATGGCGGCTCACAGACCTTTTACGAACCTCCCGATGATCACAAGGGAAATGTGGCCAGGGCCTTATTTTACTTTGCCGTTCGCTATCAGCTTCCCATCTCAGAGGTGGAGGAGTACTACCTGCGCAAATGGCACTGGCAAGACCCTGTCGACGAGTTTGAAATCTGGCGCCATGAGAGAATCTTTGAAAAGCAGGGGGTCAGAAACCCCTTTATCGACCACCCGGAGCTGGTCGACCTTATTGACAACTTTTAAGTCTGCTCTCTTTTACCGCGAGGATCCGGTTAACGCAGAATCCAGGAGAACTTTCCAGAGGTCAGTCTCAGAAAATTCTGGATGGAGTAATGACCGCTCCCCCCAACAAAGGTCGCAATAAAAGCCATCATAAATAAAAAAGCCAACTCCTTTTGCTGAAAAGGATCTGAGGCGTGAACAATAAAAAAAGCCACGGCCATGGTGATAATAAGGGGGATGGACATCAGCCGAGTCAGCAGTCCAAAAGCTACAAATAAGGCGGCTCCAAGCTCTGCCCCTACAGCCAAAATCAAACTGAGTTGAGAGCCAAGACCAATGGGGTCTGGAAACCTCTCAGCCACAGCCGAAAAGTTCATGAGTTTGGGCAGACCATGGGCATAGGCCATGGTCAAAGCAAAGCTGAGACGAAAGATCAAGTAAGACATTTCCATAGTTCTCATCCCTCCAAATTTAAAAAAGGCAAGTTTTAAGCTGCCAGACTCTACCCAGGAAGATCACCCTTGTCCAGGCCTTGACAGCCCGTCTACTTGCTCCAAAATAAAGGGATGGTTCAGACCCAGATTTCATCAAGAGAGTATGGAATTGTCTTCTCAGGAGGAGGGGCGCGGGGAGCCTATCAAGCCGGAGCGGCAAGGGCACTCTATGAAATGTGCCGAGAGACGCAAAACTTCTCGCCCTTTCGCATACTCTCTGGGGTCAGTGCAGGAGCTATCAACTGTACGTTTTTGGCCAGTGAGGTGGAAGACCTCGACCAAGCGACCAAAAAGCTCGTTGAGCTCTGGAGGACTATTCAGGCCGAACAGGTTTTTCGCACAGATTCAATTTCTATCTCTCGAAACGCGTTGCGTCTAGCCCGTGGGGTGTCTTTAGGGGGGATTTCTGGACGACTTCGCCCCATCTCAGCTTCCCTGCTGGATACAAAACCCTTGGCCGAACTCATTCAGACCCATATTGAGTTTGAGAAAATTCGCAAAAATATCTCTCAAGGCCATATCAAGGCCATTTCTGTCTCTGCCACGGACTATGCCACAAGCCTTGGCGTGACCTTTGTCGAAGGGGCTCCCGAAATCCCCATGTGGGCCAGAGCGGCCAGGCGCAGTGAACGGGCCAAAATCAATGCCTCCCATGTCTTGGCCTCGACGGCCATTCCCTTGTTTTTTCCGGCCACAGCCATTGATGACCGCTACTATGGCGACGGCAGCCTGAGAAACACTGCCCCTTTAAGTCCGGCCATTCACTTGGGGGCGCAAAACCTGGTGGTGATTGGAGTCAGATCTTGGCGCCAAAAGGTGGAGCATCGCACTCAAGATGCCAAAGAGATTCACCCGACCCTGGGGCGCATCCTAAGCATCTTGATTGATGCAATTTTTATGGATGCCATTGAGACCGATATGGAGCGGCTCGAGAGAATCAACAAAAGCGTAAAGCTTTTTTCCGCTGTAAAGGAGCATATCAAAGATCAGGAGTTGCCCGCACTGAACGTCATCAACACTCTTTACCTGTACCCCTCTCAGCGCCTAGCGCTTATCGCTGAAGCCCACCGCAAAACCCTTCCCCGCATGATTGGCTTTCTTGTGGACTCGCTTGGCTCGCCGAAGGAGTCTGCAGAGCTCCTGAGCTACCTCCTGTTTGAGCCGGAATACTGTAGCGCACTGGTTGATCTGGGCTACAAAGACGTGTACGACAAGCAAGAAGAAGTCATGGGCTTCTTAACCCAACAAGGATAGGGCCTTTAGGCATGGCAGAGACCAAAACCTATGAGTTCTTCAACCGTGAATTGGGTTGGCTTAAGTTCAACCAACGGGTTTTATTTCAGGCCCAAGACCCTCGCTTGCCGCTACTAGAGCGCATTCGCTTTTTGAACATCTACAATTCGAATTTAGACGAGTTTTTCATGAAGAGGGTCGGCGGCCTCAAGAGACAACATCTCTCTAAGGTCTCCACTCTGTCACAGGACGGGCTGACGGCCGAAGCGCAGCTCGAACAAATCCGCAGCCACCTGCTCGCCCTCAACCCAGTCGTTGACGAACTGATTCATGTCGAGTTGGGTCAAGGCTTAAAGGAGCAGGGAATTCAACTCCTGGAGTGGCAAGAGCTCTCCAAAAGCGAGCAGGATTGGGCCGATGAGTTTTTTCGCGCTAAGATTTTTCCCGTCTTGACACCAATGGCTGTGGATTTGGGACACCCCTTTCCTCTTATTTCAAACCTCTCCACATCTTTGGCCGTGGCCTTAAAAATCCCCAGAGAAGAAGACCTGCTCTTTGCCCGCATAAAAATTCCGCAGGTTTTTGCAGCTTGGATTCGAATTCCGCAAACAGTCGCTCCGGGTGACAATAAGGCTGAGCACCGCTTTGTTTCAACTCTGACTTTAGTGCGACAAAATCTACAGGATCTTTTTCCGTTTATGGAAATTCAGGCTGTCATGCCCTTTCGAGTCACCCGAAATGTCGACATCGAAGCCGATGTCGAAGACGCAGAAGACCTGTTGGAACTGATTGAAGAGGAAGTCAAACAGCGACGCTGGGCCGAAGTGGTGCGCCTTGAAGTTGGCCCTCAGCCTGACCCCTGGCTCTTGAATTTCCTTTTAGAGGAGCTCGAACTGGAGCCTGAGGATGTCTACGAATACCCCTTCTTTTTGGAGAGCAAGGACCTGGGAGCCATCGCTGAACTAGACATCCCTGCCCTGAAGTTTAAAGCCTGGCCCAGTGTCAGCCACCCCGCTCTGCTGGATGAAGAAACTAGTATTTTTACGGCCATAAAAAACCATGACCTTCTGGTACACCACCCCTATGAGAGCTTTCGCACCAGTGTCGAGCGCTTTATCAGCACGGCTGCAAAAGATCCCCAAGTGGTGGCCATCAAAATGACTCTCTACCGAACCCTGGAAAATAGCCCCATCGTTCAGTCTCTGATCCAGGCCGCAGAAAGGGGCAAACAGGTGGTGTGCCTGATTGAACTGCAAGCCCGCTTTGATGAAGAGCGAAATATTGTCTTGGCCCAAGCTCTTGAGAGAGCGGGGGTCCACGTGGTCTATGGTCTCGTTGGCCTGAAGACCCATGCAAAGCTAACACTGATTGTGCGCCAAGAAAAAGAGGAGTTCCGCTCCTACGTCCATATTGGCACGGGCAATTATCACCCTCACACCGCCAAGCTGTATACAGATATGAGCTACTTTACTTGTCGGCCCGAAATCACCTCAGAGGTGATTGAGATTTTTCACTACTTGACGGGCCGCTCGCTGAAGTCAGATTACCAGCATCTGCTCGTCGCCCCCCTCAACCTCAAAGAGTGCCTATTGAGTTTGATTCAGAAGGAAACCGAGCTAGCAAAAAAGAACAGGCCCTCTGGAATCATCGTCAAGTGCAACAACCTTCAAGATCAAGACCTTATTGAGGCCCTCTATGAAGCCTCTGCTGCAGGAGTCCCCATACAGATGATCGTACGTGGGTTTTGTACCCTGGTTCCCCAAAAAAAGGGCTTGAGCGAAAACATCTCCGTGATCTCAATTTTGGGTCCCCTTCTGGAGCACACAAGGGCTTTTTACTTTCGCCAGGGACATAAGGACCCGCTGGATGGACACTTTTTGATTGGCTCTGCCGACTGGATGAGGCGCAACTTGAAGCGACGAGTAGAGGTGCTCTGCCCTCTGATGGAGCGAGGCCTCAAGGAAAAACTCTGGGAGTCGCTCCAGATGCAGCTTAAGGATCAGCGCCTGGCCTGGGATATGAACTCAGAGGGAGGCTACAAGCTGCGCAAGGCTGGCCCCAAGGACCCTGAACTCGGCAGCCAACAGGCCCTGATGGAAAAGGCTCAGGCTCGCGCTTTGAGTTTGATTGAGGCTGCCATGGCTGGTCAAAAGGTCTCTCCCCCTACTGGCCAGTGATACCCTGGCTGGACAAAGTCCTAAGAAGGTCCTAAAGTACTTGTCAACAGTCTCACAGATGGGAGTTGTCATGTCGCAACAGCAACACAGTTCTAACCCTCAACGCTTTGTTCCCGCTAACTTTCAAGTGGAGTTGCCCTATTCACAGCTGATCCGCAGAGAGTCCCCCGAAGGCGAAGACGTTGTGCCCCTGGACGTGGTCTTTGTCGGAGCTGGGCCTGCTGGCCTATCTGGGGCCATAGAGCTTGCGAAGTTGATCCAGCAGGACAACGAGCAAGGGGGGGATTTGGGTGATGTGCAGATTGGAGTTCTTGAAAAGGCCGCCAATCTCGGAGGGCATAGCTTGTCCGGAGCGGTTGTAAACCCCATCGGCTTTCGCACCTTGTTTCCGCAAATGCAAGATTCAGAATTTCCCTTTCGTCGGCCAGTGACCAAGGAAAAGGTTTATCTGCTCACTGAGTCTGGTTCTGTCCGACTGCCCACCCCACCGACCATGAAGAATCACGGCAACTACATTGGCTCCCTCTGTGAGATGGTGCGCTGGTTGGGGCAAAAGGCTGAGGAACTTGGAGTCAATGTATTTACTAGCTTCCCAGTGGAGTCTCTTCTGGTGGAAGATGAAAAAGTGATCGGAGTGAGAACCACTCCGGCAGGCCTCATGCGAGATGGACAAGCAGGCCCTTCTCATATGCCTGCAACAGATATAACAGCTCAGGTGACAGTGCTCTCTGAAGGAACCCGTGGTCCCCTGTCCCAGGCCTACTACAATTGGCAAAATATCAGTGCTGAGTACCCACAAATCTATGCCCTTGGAGTCAAAGAGATTTGGAGGGTCAAAAAGGCTCCTCAAGAGATCATTCACACCCTAGGCTGGCCGCTCAAAGACGCCTTTGGTGGCAGCTTTATGTATCCCCTTGCTGACGACTGCCTGGCTCTGGGCCTTGTGGCGGGCTTGGACTACAGAGAGCACAACTTGGACGTTCACCACAGTTTGCAGCGGATGAAACAGCACCCTCTGTTCAAGGCCTTACTTGATGGGGGCGAGATTATGGAGTGGGGAGCCAAGACCATCCCTGAGGGGGGCTACCATGCTATTGGTCAGAGACTTCACGGGGATGGACTGCTGATCTTAGGAGATGCGGCAGGTCTGGTGAACGTACCCGCCCTGAAGGGCATTCACTTTGCCATGCTGTCGGGCATCCTTGCCGCCCGCTCCATATTTCAGGCCCTAAAGGCCAAGGACACCTCTAAGGACAAACTTAAAACCTATGACGAAAGCTTGAGAGCCAGCTCTCTGTGGAAAGACCTCTACAAAGTGCGCAATATGCGCCATGCCTTTAAAGAGGGCTTTTACAAAGGGGGGGCAAAAGCGGCCCTAATGACCCTGACGGGTGGGTCTTTTCCCGGGGTGAAGGGACCTCAGGCTGAAGATGCAGAGGAGTGGCGCGAGGTCTCACCTGAACAGGATAAAGTTGGGCTGAGTAAGGTGGATGCCGTTTATTTGTCCGGCAACAAAACTCGAGACGATATCCCCCAACACTTGATCGTGGGTCAGGACGTGCCTGAGGAAGTCGCAGATTTTTATACCCATCTGTGCCCGGCGGGAGTCTATGAACGCCAGGGAGACAAGCTGATTGTCAATGCTCCCAATTGCATTGACTGCAAGGCCACAGATGTGGTCGGCCCTCGCTGGCAACCTCGAGAAGGGGGCAGTGGGCCGGACTACAAAATGATGTAAGAAGACCTATAGGAAATGAGGCTCTGGCTAAGGAGTTGACGAAGCTCTAACATTTTGTCATCCCAGGGCCGTCTCAGTCTGACCCATGCAAAAATAAATAGGTAAAATCAATGGGTTAGGCTGTAGCCTTCACGGCACCCCAATTGCTTTAGAAAAGGGTATGAACGCACCCACTCATGATAAAATGTCCTTGAGTTCCTCACCCCTTCTATGGGCCTTTGGCATTGTTTTGACCAGTGGTTTGCTAGGGCATGTTCTTCTCAAGCCCTCTACATCTGTATCTACCCAAGTAGATTCTATAGATATTCAGAGCTGGGAATTTTCCTCAACAAACCCTGGGTTCCATCGCCAGCCCATTGAGCTCAAAGATCCAAAAACTCAAAATGCAAAGAGTTCTGACAAACCGAAATCTATATTATTTAACGATTTGAGTGTTCAACAAAAATGGGGTCTTTCCCTCACTCAGTCCGATCAGGCATGGAGAATCAGCCAAGGCAGTCGAGACATTGTCATTGCTGTGATCGACACGGGAATTGACATTCAACACCCTGATCTCAAAGACAACCTATGGCGCAATCCAGGAGAAAGTGGACTTGATTCCCAAGGGCGGGACAAGGCAAGTAACAACATCGATGACGATGGCAATGGCTTTGTTGACGATGTCTATGGCTGGAACTTTGTTGCCAGTAACAACGACCTCACGGACAATCACGGGCACGGAACTCATATCTCTGGAATTATTGGAGCTACCGGAAGACAAAAAGGTGGAGCCTTGGGCGTAGCTCCAAATGTCAGCTTGATGACCCTGAAGTACTATGATCCCAAAGCCCCTGGATCAAGCAACCTCATGAACACGGTTCGCGCCATACACTATGCCATTGACAACGGAGCTCATATTATCAACTACTCTGGTGGAGGTCTTGACCCCAGCCAAGAGGAGAGAAAAGCCATCGAGCGGGCCCAAAAAGCCGGCATTCTCGTGGTTGCTGCTGCCGGCAACGAGAGCTCAAACTCTGACGTTAGAAAGTACTACCCTGCCGACTATGAACTCGACAATATCATCTCAGTGACTGCTTTTAATCAACAGACCACCGTGCTTCCGACCTCCAACTATGGAGTGAACTCAGTTCATATTGCAGCCCCCGGAAATGAAATTCGCTCGACTCTTCCTGGGTCTCGCTATGGAACCATGACTGGCACCTCTCAAGCCACCGCCTTTGTCAGTGGAGTGGCCGCCCTTATTATGGCCAACAACCGAAACCTCAGCCCCCATCAAGTGGTCCGCTTTATCACTCAAACGGGGGATCTCGATCAGAATCTCGCCGGCAAAACCCGTTATCAGAGGCGCCTGAATTCCTATAGAGCTCTGTCAATTTTAGATCAGGGGATTGCCGCCAATGGCGCCATTGCCGAAAACACTCGCAATATGCGCGAGACTCGCTTTGTCTCAGACGAAGACAGGGTGCGCACCTCTGACATAGGCTCCAATCTCAACACGACTTCTGTGGCCGAGATCAAGGACTTTAATCAGGAGCTCAGAGGACACCTCAGAAGTGTGCTAGCAGCTGCTCAAAAAGAGGCTGTCACTCAAGATAAGCCTTAAGCTCACCTGAAAGATCTCCCTTAAAGTCGAGGAAAGTACATCCTCAAAGCAATACTTAAAAAGATCAGAGCTGCCCCGACTCCCACCATATTGCGCAGAGCTGGGAGAAAGTAACCCACTACAATGAGCATAGAACTGACCAAGATTATCCATGAGCTCAACCTCGGCCATGGCCAAGATCCCCGAGGGCGAGCCGCAGAGGCCTTGGCCCCACTGGCTCGCCCTAGCAAGCCTTCTCGCTCTAAGGGAAAGCTTGTCAAAGCTTGAACGGCCTGACTCATCGACTGAGCCATGGGATCGCCTGGCTCAGCTTCCAATATCCGTCCATACTGAGCTGCAGCATAAACCAAATTATCCTCTTTTTGGCAGGCTGCAAGAAACTTCTGGTGAGCAGACTTGTCCTCATAGTCCATTTTGGCCTGATGCCACAAAAATTTTAGTTCGGCAGAAGCCAAGTGGTCGGCAGTTCCTTGGCTGTTGACCCAGTCAAATTTTGCAAAGATCAGCCCGCACTGACGACACTCTGTCTCCCCTACGGCATAGGGGCTTTCGCATTTTGGACAGTGGAATTCCGCAGACACTTGCTCCTGGGGCGGTTTTTGGTCCAGCTGCTTTTCTGTCCCGGCCTGAGCTTTTTCCTCGTTTTCCTCTAACCAGGCCAAGGGAAAGCCCAAAATCTCCTGACTGTCCAAGCTCTCATCAAAGGGAATCCAAAACTGCGTCTTACAGGACAGACACTCAAAACGGGGTCGCGGCTCCCGAATGTCAGAGGCCTTGACCACGTAGAGTTTAAAGCACTCCGGACAACGCAACTTAAACGAAGACATTCGACCCTGAAGCGCAGAAATCTCGGCCCTATCCAAGTCATCCAGGCCCATTCTGGGCTCCATCTGATTTTTTTCCTCCCTGTTTAAACTTTCCAACTGGCGACTCCCTTCGCTTTGATGTTAGAACTCTAAGTATGTGGCTCGCAAGCTCAATTGGAATTTTATCAGGAATCTTGGTGGGGACAAGTTATATTCCCTTCCCGCCATGGGCCGTATTTTTCTGTTATTTGCCCTTATGGGTCTACTGGGTTCATCAGCCTAGCCCCAAAAAAGTTTTTCTCTCAGGATGGGTCACTCAATTTGTTCTCTCATTGATTGGCTTCAACTGGGTGGCCTACACTGCACTTGAATTTGGTCATATCCCCATACCCTTGAATTTTGCTGTCCTACTGTTGTTTGCGGCTCTGGCTCATCTTCACATCCCAATTGCTGGCTTGATTTGGGCCTATCTACACAAATTGTTTCGCCTTCCCTTGGCCGTCTCCGTGGCCCTGCTTCCCGCCCTGTTCTCCTTGGGTGAGATGTTCTTTCCGATGATTTTTGATTGGCACCTGGGTTACACATGGCTGTGGGCAGGGTGGCCCGCCTTTCACTTTGCAGACATCATTGGCTTTGTTGGACTCAGTGCTATCACTCTTTTGGTCAACGCCAGCTTTCTCTGGGCTTGGCTGAAGGGTCAGAATCATCAGGCCGTCGCCTGGAGCCTGGGAACTGTAGCTTTTGTGCTTTCTCTGCAGGGGGCCGGCTGGCTCTATCAGCAGCGGGTTGTTATCCCCACACAGGCCCTGTCCACAGACAGTCTAGAAGTGGCCATTGTTCAGGCCAACATTGGCAACCAAGAAAAACAGTATGCTAAAAAAGGCTGGGGATTTCGCGACCACATCTTAAAGAGCTACATTCAGCTCACAGACAAAGCTCTCAATGAGGCCCATCAACGAGGCCTCCAGATCGACTTTGCCGTTTGGCCAGAGACTGCCTTCCCGGAACTCATGATCCCCGATCAACCTCCAAGCTCGCGTGCCCACCAGCTGTCAAGGTACCTAGACGGCCAACAGCTGAACCTTGTCACTGGAGCCTACAGCAGAAAAAGCCCAGATGCTGGCGTGACAAATGCGTTGATCTCTTTAGACTCACAGGGCCAGATCCGTCCACCCATTTATCACAAAACGGTTCTACTTGCCTTTGGTGAGTATCTTCCCGGAGCAAACTGGCTTCCCCTGTTGAAAAAATATCTGCCACAGGTTGCTGATTTTGACCGAGGTCAAGGTCCCATGTTGATTGAGATTGGGCCCCACCAAGCAGGAGCGCAAATTTGCTACGAGGGCCTTTTTCCCTCTTTTTCTAGACAACTGGCTTTACAGGGGGCTCAGTTTATAGTGAATGTGACCAACGATTCTTGGTTCGGGACCTGGCAGGAGCCCTATCAACATCTGTATATGACTCTGGCTCGGGCGATTGAGGTTCGCAGGCCTCTGATTCGCTCTACCAACACCGGAATATCTACAGTCTTTCTGGCTGATGGAACTCTACTGGAAACCTCTCCTCTACATGAAGAGTGGTGGGGGCTTTACACAGTTCCCTTTAACAAAAACCCTTCTCAGACTCTGTTTTCTCGGGGAGGGATTTACACCCCTCTTATTTTTTGGATGCTTTGGTTAATAGGATTGATACTGATCAGCCTAAGAACCACCCACTTACCCATGACAGAAAGTCACCACCGATGAGAACCGAAGACTTAAGCCACCTGGACTGGCCGAAAATCTTGGAAAGACTCACAAGTTTCGCCACTTCCGAGCCCACGAGGCTTTCCTTAAAGGGGCTTCAGCCTCTACCTGACCAGGACTCAGCTGAGAGAGACTTCTTACGAACCCAGGAGTTCCAGGGCTTGCTCAATCTAGGTCAACGCCCCTATATGGAAAGCCTAGATCTGTACAGCCTCTGGTACCAACGACTGATGAAACAGGCCCATCTCAAGCCCTTAGAACTAAAAGACGTCAGACACTTTTGCCTTGAAGTCATTGCTTTAAAATCTGCCCTCAGTGAGTGCCGAGGTCCTTGGCTCAACGAAATGTCCTTGGAGCTTCTAGATGCCACCGAGCCTCTGGCTGCTATAGACCAAATCATGACACCCGAGGGTGAGATCCGCACGGATGCCAGCGAGACTCTCTATTCACTTCACCAGGAAAAGCTTCAGCAAGCCCGCTCCATTCAAAACAGTTTGGACCGGTTGGTCCACCAACATCAGATGGAGTCGGTGCTTCAGGAAAAGTACGTCACCACCCGAGAAGGGCGATGGGTTCTGCCCGTAAAAAGTGGGATGCAACACCACTTTGATGGCATCATTCATGCCTCCAGCCAGAGCAAGCAAACGGTTTTCATGGAGCCAAAGGAAGTTATCAGCCTGAACAATCGCCTCAACGAAATTGAGATTGAGATAGAAGCAGAGGTTGAAAGGCTTCTAGTCGACCTCAGCCAATACCTCCATGGCCTCTGCGCGCAGATGGATCGAACCCGATACTTGATGGGCGAGTGTGACCGCTACCTGGCCCAAGCGCAATTGGCCAACCACTTGGCAGCTCAACCCTGTAAGTTTTCAGATGGACAGCTCCACTTGATCGATGTGCGCCACCCCCTTTTGGTTCTCAATAACGAAAAAGTTGTTGCCAACACAGTGGAAATGAATGGCGATCAGTCGATTCTGCTGCTTTCTGGCCCCAACGCCGGCGGAAAAACAGTCTTGCTCAAGTCCATTGGACTGGCGGCTCATATGGCTCGCTGTGGGTTACTGATCTGCGCTGAGGCCAAGTCAAAGCTGCCTTTTTTCAAGGGGCTTCATGTTTCAGTAGGTGACAGCCAGAGCGTGGACGCTGCTCTAAGCACCTTTGCCGCCCATCTCAAAGTCTTGAATGAGGCCACTCAGGCCAGGGGCCCTGAGCACCTCTTGCTGATTGATGAGATTTGTGGCTCCACAGACCCTGAAGAGGGGGCGGCCTTGGCCAGAAGCTTTATTCAATCCTATGCTGAACACAAGGCCTTTGGCATTATCACCAGTCACCTGGGCCCGCTCAAATCTGGCTGGAGTGAAGACTCTGGAGTGATCAACGGCAGCCTAGAATACGACTCAGAAAGTGGCCAACCCACTTACCAGTTCCTGTTAGGAGTCCCAGGAAAGTCTCTGGCCATCCAAACAGCGCGCCGAGTGGGGGTTGATAAAGAAATTGTCGAAAGGGCTCTTGAGTTCCTCAGCCCAGACCAAAAGCTCTTCCAGCAGAGCTTGGCTGAAATTGATGCCATGAAGGACGAGCTGAGAAAGCTGACTCTAAAAGCCAAGGCTGACAGCCTTGAAGCTCGACAGAGCAAGAGCCGCTACATGGCTTTGGCAGAAAAGTTTGAACGCGAGAAGGAGCGAATGCTAGAGCAGGCCTTAAAAAGGGCGGAAAAAAAAGTGGATTCCCTGATTGAAAATGCCAAGGCCGATGAAATTTTTCGCAAGCACGATGAACTGCAAAAAATCAAACAGGATTTGCCTGAGGTCATTAAAGCCTCGTCTTTAAAATCCTCGGCAGGAGTTCTTAGAGTCGAGACCTCAGAGGATTTTGCGCGCTTTTTCCCCCCCGGAGCCAAGGTCTTTGCCCCTAGCATTGGACGAGATGCCGTTGTTCAAGGAAAGCCAAATGCCAAGGGGGAGGTGCCGGTTCTCTCTCAATCCATGCGCATCACCTTGCATTTTAAGGACCTCAGGCCCCCTCAGCAGGCACCCAACCCAACAATAGATCTTGTACGAAAAACAAGTCTTGTTTCCAGCTCCGCCCTTGAGGGAGACCGCACCGTTGATCTTCGAGGCCTGGGCAGCCAGGAGGCCATCGAAAGGCTGGAGCTCCAATTAGATGCAGCTGTGATGGCAGAAGAGGACCGCGTCAAGATCATCCATGGGCATGGCACGGAGAGCCTAAAGCGCGCCGTGCGCAGCTACCTGTCGCGTAGCCTCTACGTCAAAAAATGGGAGGCCGCCCCGGCAGGAAGTGGTGGGGATGGTATCACATGGGTTGAGCTGGCTGATTGAGCTGGCTGATTGATCCCCTATTAGAACATGAGACAGAATTCATTGGCCTTATAGAAGTACTGATCATCATTCATGGTGCTATTGCGCAAGTGGTAAAGTGGGTGGAGTCTTGGAAGACTCGTGTTTTGCCTGAAGGCTGCATATTTGTTCGGGTTGGCAATAAAGGATGGAATGAGAGTATCAGCTCGGGCCACAGCCTCAGAGGGATCTGCCGATTCGGCATCGTAAAAGGCAAAGGTGAACCCCTCATAGATCAAGTCGATATCTCTTAAAGTCATGATAAAGTGCTCGAAAAAGTTTGTTAAACTCACCCCGTCATCGCCCAAACTGTGTCTGCTGATCAATTCCATCAGACCGGCCTTCGAAATCTGTGTGAGAGTGGTAGGCAGATACCTTCTGTCCCCGTACTTTTTTTGAAAGCTGATCTCAACAGCTTGATTGTTAAACCGACGCCCACTCTCGTCTTCTTCAAAGCGAAATATCTGCATATACTCGGAATCAGAGGTGCTCCAGTTGGCAACTGGCTGAGTGATTCTCAGGCGCACCAAATCTAAAATGTAAGCCCTTGTCTGAGGATCCACATAGGAGCTCAGAACTGCCTCAAAGCTCTGGCCAGAGTGAGCAACACGTCCGCAGTCACTACAAATTTCCGACTGACACAGATCCCCCCCGCTAGGTCCATCTGGAAGGGTTGGAAAATTAGAGCCTCGACTGCCATCGCGGCTGCTCATATCCGTCTGCACGACTCTCTGGACCTTGGAGGCCTCACAGCCCAAAAAGAGCAGACTCAGAGACACCAATAGGGCCAACTGAATGTGTCGACCTTTGTGGGCCTTAAAAAATGAAATCCGAAGAGCTTTGCTGAACATATAAATTCCCCCTGTTTCCTTTAGAGAGGCAAAAAGGGTGCCAAGCCCTCAGTTGCCTAAATTCCTTGCCCACAGCTCTCAAAATGAGACAATGCGCTGAAAGTTAGTCAGACTTGACGGCAACAAACTCTGGAGTTTATGAATAAGCTCTTGTAATTACATTGAAAATTAAGGCCAACTCATGATCGCGCATAAACTTTACAGTTGTTTAGCCTATTCGTGCCTCGGACTGAGCGCTATCTTGAGCTTTGGCTGTGCCACAAGGCCCCCGACCACTCCTCTCAATCTTGAGCTCAAGGCCCCCTCCAGCACAAAGAGCTTTGTATATGATTATTTTACTCTGACTCAACTGAGAACTTTTGAAAGCTCTCAGCTCATCAGAGAAAAATCAACGAGTGGCCGCTTTTCCGTCGAAACCACTCACTTGGCCCCGAAACCCACACAGCCTGAGGTTTCTGAAGTATTAAATACAGCCATGGTGCCTGCCCTAGAAAGCATTGTTCGCCACCGCCTGAGGACTCTGAGTAAAGAGGGTCGGATTGATTTAAATAATTTGGGGTTTCCAGAGCTCAATGAGGAACTTGACTACAGCTTCTCGCCACAGGCAGAGGTCCTTCAAGTAGGAGACCATCCACCGACATCGCACTTTTATGTTCCACCTATACCCTTACCTGACCGACCCGTGAGTACAGGAGACACCTGGGAGATCAGCCACGGCTGGATGGCTCCGGGAGGACTGCCCCTGATTTTGCGAGTTGCAGGTATTTTTACTCGCCTGGTGCGCTGTCCAGACTTTGGCTGGTGTGCGGACATAGATATCTCAGGAGATTTGGAGATCCCCCAAATCGATACCGAGCAGCTGATCTTTAAAAGTCTGATCCAGGGGCGAATGCTCTTTGCTGTGGAAGATGGGCTTCTCTTGTGGTCAGAGGTTCACAGCCAAGAGGAGGTCCTGACTTCTGATGACCATCAGCAAACCCTCTCCTGCTTAGTCGGCCATGTCGATTTTGCAGACCAAAGATGCCCTCCTCTGCAATGCAAACCTAAAGCAGAAATCACTTTACCCAGATGCCTTATCAGATAAACTCCCCTCAATGACTGGCTTCCTGGACGACTTCGTCAGCTTGTAGGTTTTCACCATGTCGATATCGGTCAACAAGGCTGCGATCCTCGGTGGGGAAGGAAAACAACAGTGCATGACTGTTCGAAGGCATATCTTCTAGGGTGACAACTATATAAAAGAGTTCCTCTCCCTCCCCTCCCTCAGAGAAGTTTCGGATAAAACTGACGAGAATGTTGCCCATAGAGTCTGCACTTCGCCAAATCTCGTCCGCCTCAGCCAAGGTCTCCTCTCTGAGATGATAGTATTGGGGAAAGTTTTCTTCTGGTAAATCCTTTTCACTGCGCAAGAGCATCATGGCCTTATAGAGACCCATGGCGAGTTCATCCCCTTCGTTCAGAGCATCGCCGTCAAGAGCCCCAATAGGTGCCTCCCGTTGACTTCGATCATAGACCTTCTCCCCCCTCCGATAGCTGTTGAGTAGGTCCTCATCATGAGTGGGGAAGTGCAAATAGACGAAGCTTGGAATGTCCTCTGTCATATAGCACAGGGCCACATGATAGAGACTCTTTGCTCCCCCCTCTAGCTCTCCCATCTTTCGCAAGTAAATCACCACTTCCTCTCCCACGACCTCGTTGTCCTCAGCCCAGACCTCATCGGGATCCTCCAGAAGGACTGAGAGATTCTTCTCATACTGAGAAAAGTCAGCAGCAGCTATGTCCGCGGAGGAGTGCCGAGAAAAGAACTCCTTTTCAAAGTGTTCAATACCATTAGAGAAATGCTTGTACAGGTCCTGTTCGGACGCAAACACCAAGCCCCGAGACTCATCAATCACAATACTGGGGGGATTGTTCTTTTTGTTATCCAACCTCTTCATGCTGACCCTTTACTGAAATGTCTCAATTTGAGACGGAGCTTTGAAAAAAGACCGGACCATAGTCATATTCCTAATCATAGAGATAACGACCATCCATGTCAAACTGACCTCATTTTCCTTGCTCCGGAACCGCTTTATTTAAACAATGAGTCTATGATGCGTCTCGATGATAGTCACTTGGATGAAATTGAATATCTCTTGGTTCAGTCCATGAATGGGATTCATCATCTTTTCGATAATAAAAGTATTGCCAAGATCTTGGGCAAGCCCTCCGAGGAGATCGATTTATTTAGTTTTGAGAATATGAATAGGGTCCAGGAACTCTTTTCTCAGCTGATTGCGCAAGACAGTGTCCAGGCCAAAAGACGGTTCCTTCATCAGCTGGACGAGACTTCTTACGAGATGTTGGTGCGAACCTATTTCCATATTGTGGACAACAGTCTTCATGCCTCCAGCCCACCCCAGCACTAAACTGGCCTAAGCGGGCGAAAGCTTTTTTCTCCTTTTTCCGATACCTCTACTATGAAGTTTGGAGTCTGGTTTTTTTTACTCTTAAGCCTCTCACCCTGGTCTGCTATCGCAGAGTACAGGGTCTTTGAGCTGAGGATCCTTGAGACCAACCTAGATGACCCCCTGGCCGAGGCTCAGGTGGTTCGCCATGTGACGACCACTTTAGATCCCTTTCAGTACGTGGAGTATTATCCCCTCAACCCAGGAGAGACCTTTGAATATTTGGGCTCCTGGATGTGCTGGGGAAGCACAGCTCACTTTGCCCCGCTTTGCCCAAGACCACCCCCGGTTGAAGACCTGGTCCCTGAGGATCAAGGTCCAGTCGAGGAGGCCAATTAAGGGCCGGGTCTCTTTAAAAGCTTCACAGAGCCGTTTAGAATGGAGCTATGTCTGAGATTTCCAAAACACCACCCGCTGTAAACTCTGGGACCACTCAACTCTCCACCCAAGAGAAGGCTCAACAGAGACAGTCTGCACAGGAGAGGCACCAGCAGCAGATGCGCCAACTGGAAGAGCAACACCAAGCAGAGCTCCAGCGCCTAAGGGAGCACAATCAAGCCACTATCAATCACATCAAGGAGCGCCACGAGTCCGGGGTTCAGGAGCTGGAACATAAGAAACAACAGCAACTGACCTATGAAAGGAAAACTCTTCTGGAGCAAAAGCATCGCCATCAACAAGAGCTCGAGCGCCAGCAGCAGGCCTATGATCAAGAGCTGGATCGACAGAATCGCCAGTTTGAAAAGAACTATGGGCTCAGAAATGAACTCAATCACCAGGCCCTCATCAATCAGAGAGAGCGGATGATCACAGCCCTGAACAATCAAAAGCGCCAAATACAAGGCCGCTTGGGTCAGCACATAGAGCGCCATGAAGACCCATTTTATCGGATGCAGAACCTTGACTCACGTCTCAAAGAAGACATCAGCCACTACACACTGGAATTGGCCGTTCCCGAACATGAAAAGGACAATGTTCAGGTGGCCGTACACCCCAAGCGCTTTGTTATCTCCGGGGCTCGCTCCTTCCAGGACCGCATCGAAGAGCCCGACACGAAACTAACGACCAACAGCTATCAGAGCTTTCGACAGGAGCTGCCCCTCAGGTTCCCGGTGGAGACCAAGTTGGCTGAAACCAGCTATGAGGACGGCTTTTTAAAAGTTCGGGTTCCCAAAATCGGAGCCTTGGGTTAAAGCTCTCAGCTAAGATGACATCCCAAAGCCCATGGCTGGACCAAGCTGAAAGAATTCTCGACCAAGGCGGTGTGGTTGCCATACCCACTGAGACCGTCTATGGCTTGGCAGCGCGAATTGACCGAGAAAGTGGACTGCAGTCGATATTTCGCCTTAAACAGAGGCCTTTTTTTGACCCCTTGATTGTCCATGTGGCAGACCTTCAGCAACTCAATGCCGTCGTTCTGCAGCTGCCGGAGCTGGCCTGCGCTCTGGCAGAGACTTTTTGGCCCGGCCCTTTGACTCTGATTCTGGAGGCTCACCCCCAGCTGAACCCCTTAATCAACTCAGGGCTAGAGACCGTAGGAGTTCGCATCCCTCGTCATCCTCTCAGTCTAGAGCTACTCAGGCGCACAGGACCCTTGGCTGCCCCCAGCGCCAATATGTTTGGCCGCACCAGCCCCACCTGCGCCGAACATGTACAGAGTGAGTTTGGCTCTCAGGTGATGGTGCTGGATGGAGGAGCTTGTGAGCTTGGCATAGAGTCGACAGTCTTACAGGTCCAATCTCAAGAAAGGCGACTTGTGATCCTTCGCCCTGGAGCGGTTACGGATGAAGATCTCAGAGCTTTTTTGACTGACCGCTCTGACCACTTTCCCGACTGGGAACTGAAATGGAGAGCCGGTGACCCGCAAAGTCCGGGTCATCTGACCCACCACTATCAGCCCCAACAACCTTTAGTTATTGTGGGTAAGAATGAAGACCTTGCGACAGCGAGAGAAGATTTCTCTGTGTCTCTATCAGAGATGTACGAACTTGTATTGGCCCCCTCTCCCCAGCTGGCTGCAAGAGAACTCTACGCTCAGATGCGCAGCCTCAGCCAAAAACCCGAGTGCAAATTGATTTATGTACAGGCTAGCCACAAAGATAGTACCGGTCTGTGGAGCTCCATATGGGATCGTCTCAATCGAGCAGCAACGAAGAATTATCTCTGCTGAAAAGAGCTCATCAGCTAGAACCTGAAAATTTTAGCGAATTTTTTTAACCAGGGACTGCACTTCGCCCATCATAAACTTAAGGCGACCGTGAAGGTCCTCCAACTCAGAGATATTACTGTTCAGCTGCTCTAAGACATCCCTGGGAAAAACCTGCTCTGAAAGGGGGGAGCTCGGTCGACTCTGCGGAAGCGGAAGAGCCCCTGAGGCATGAAGAGGCTCAAAAGAGTTCCGGGCGGCCACAGCCACAGTCTTTTCACTCATTTCTTGCAAAGCCAGTTTCATTTGACCTCTCCTTTGGACTTTCGTCGCCCTTTGACTTTTCTTAATCATAGCCAGACAAAACCCTGACTAAAACTTAAATTAACTTAAAAAATACAACTTCTCGAGCCTCAGGTTCCAATATGGAACTTTTTACAAATTCTCCCTCAACTAGTACTCGCAGGTCAGAGAGCTAATGTCCTGCTCCGACAGATCCCGCCGCTTCACTCCTGAACTCAAATAAGCGGACATCACGCTCGGCGCAGAAGCAGTATGGGTCAGCCCGAGGGCATGACCAAACTCATGGACCATCAAACTCTTAAAATCGACCTGGTTGGGTTTTATCCCATCGAGTGAGAGCCCGGGATAAAAGTGATGGTTATCAGGCTCCGCATTGACAAGTATATCGGTCTCCAGAATTTGTGTGCCGGCCCAGTAAATGGTTGTCCGAGCCTGCTCTCTGGATCGGACTCTGTCCCATTGTCTCATCCAATAGATCACGGAGTGTCCATCTCTCTGCGGCTCGGGGGGACCAGAGACCCCATAACCCACAATGCGAATCAGCTCCTGGCCGGGACTGGCCTGGTTCCAAATCTGTGCCGCGGCCTCGATGGCCTGGTAGTATTGACTGGGGACGGAGCCATGAATATGAAAGCGCACGGGCAACTTGCCCTTCCAAGACACTCTCTGCTGCTGACTGCTGAGCAGAAAGTTACAGGAATTCTGGGGCTCAAAGCCACGTCCGCAGGCCTGAAGCCATAAGGCCATCACCATCAATCCGATAAGGGGCACAAGACCTCGGTTCCACATGTTGATCTTATCCTTTCTGAAAAGCCAGTTTTCCGATCACACCCTTGAACATGGCAAGTCCAGTGCCAGCGACAAAAATCCCTGTAAGCGCCTAAGATAACTACCTTTTAGGGTTTTTCCTGAACTTCAGACAAAGCCCCCTTGGGCCCATCGAATTCCACCAGCATCAACAGCTCGGCGAAAAACAGCTCTAAGCCTCTAATCTGACATAGGATTTAAGATGTCTAAAAATGAGACAGTGGAGCCTCGCAAATTGTCAGGGCTGAGGCCCTCCTGAGGGCAGCCACTCGGTGGCCTTTTGACACCGGAGCAGAAAGATCCCCTTTGAACTGCCATAAGCCATTTTTCTAGGCCTTGGCCCAGCTCCCTCTCAATGGACTTTCAACAAAGGCCGGGGAAAATCTGACACCAAACTTATTGGCCCAGTCCTTGCCATATGTAGAGGACAACCTACCGGCTCTTCCACAATCGTGGATTCTTAAAAGAGCCAGAAGCCCACCTATAGAAAAGACACATCTCAATCGCAATGAGAGAGGGTGGGGAGAGAACTCCCCGCCCTTTGAATTAGTGACTGGCGCGAAAGTGACTGGCGATAACCGCCAAAGACAAGGCGCCCGGCTCAAATAGAACGCAGGCGTACTTGAGCGGTACGTTGGAGTGAAATTTGAGACGAGCAACGCCGTATTTGGCGGTTTCGCGCCAGTCACTAATTAAACCAACATTCGGTAACCCACACCCCTTACTGTGCGAATCTGCCGGGCCATGGGCTCAAGCTTTTTGCGCAAAGAGGCCATATGTACATCTATCGTCCGATCACTGACACTGAGGTTGCCCAGGGCATTGGCTCTGAGTCGATCCCGTGAGAGAACCTTGCCCCTTTGTTTGATAAGCTCAGTCAGTATACGGAATTCTGTCAGAGTCAGGGGCAACTCTCTGCCCTGATAGTCTGCCTTGTGGGAAGTGAGATCCACCTGGAGGTCCCCCGCCTGAAGAACACTCTCCTCTAACTCCTCCTGTTCGCACTCGGCTCGACGCAAAACTGCCTTCACCCGAGCCACAAGCTCCCTGGAGGAAAAGGGCTTTTCCACATAGTCATCGGCGCCGAGCTCAAGAGCTGCCACCTTCTGGTCCTCTTCTGTGACCCCCGTCAGCATAATGATGGGCAAACAGCGAAACTCCCCTGAATTTCGTATGGAGCGCAACAAAGACAGCCCGTCTTGGCCGGGAAGGCGGTAGTCGAGCAGCAATAAGTGGGGTGAAAACTGAGTGATTTCATCCAGAAGCCCTTTGCCATCTCCTAGAGAGTGGACCAAAAAACTGCCCTCACGCAGGACCTCGGAAACCTGCTCCCGTAGATCTGCTTCGTCCTCAACCACTAAAACTCTCTTCATATGCCTTCTCCTTGGAGATTTTTTAAAAAATGGTCTTGAACTTTTTACCCCCGCTTTTACCCCCAAAAGGTCGAAGACTCAATCCTGAGTCTAAACAAAGTCTTTACAGAGTCTTATGTTCCACCACACAATTCCCTTGAAAAAAGAAGCTGTCCTTTGCCATACTGCGCCTTAAAAATTGGAGGAAGGGATGGAAATGGTCACTCAAGGAGAAGGTCGTCAGCCCCGGGGACAAAACTCAGTTCAAGATGCTCTGCAAATGGCAATTCAAAACAAAGGCCTTGAGATCTTTCGCGATATGGAGTCGGCGAGTTCTTCAGGTGGCTCCCTCTTCAATAAAGACTGGTGGTATGGGCGCATTATGGAGTGGAGTATGCGCAATGAGCACTTCAAGACACAAATGTTCCGCTTTGTCGATGTGCTCCCCTACCTCAACAGCAGTGCCGAAGTGGCCAAACACCTCAAGGAGTACTTTGCCGAAAAAGGGGAAAAGGGCGATGAGCTGCCTTCCATCTTCAACTTTGGCGTGGGAGTGGGAGCCCTGGCCCCGGGCCTGCTCGCAGGAGCCGTCAAAAAAAATGTCACCCAAATGGCAAAAATGTTTATCACTGGGGAAACCCCTAAAGAGGCTCTCCCCGTTTTAAAGAAAGCTAGGAAAAATAATTTATGTTTTACTGTCGACTTGCTGGGTGAAGCCACTTTGTCAGAAAAGGAGGCCCAAGATTACCAAGGCCGCTATTTGGAACTCATTGATTGGCTGAGCGAAGACAGCAAAAGCTGGGAGGACAGGCCTCTTCTGGACGCCAGCGAAGAAGGCCCCATTCCCAAAGTCAACGTGTCGGTCAAAGTGTCCTCTGTGTATTCACAAATTCATGTGGAGGCCTGGCAAGAGAGCCTTACGGCTCTCAAGGAGAGAATCCGGCCGATTTTCCGCAAGGCCATGGAAAAGGGTGTTTTTATCAATATCGATATGGAGCACTACGCTCTCAAGGACCTCACCCTCGACCTGTTTAGCGAACTGATTATGGAGGAGGAGTTTAAGACCTACCCCCATTGGGGCATTGTCATTCAAGCCTACCTCCGAGACTCCCTTGCCGACGTTCAACGACTGGTGTCTTTGGCCAAGGCCCGTGGGACTAGTTTTACCGTTCGCCTGGTCAAAGGGGCCTACTGGGACTATGAGGTCATTGAAGCCGAGCAAAAGGGCTGGCCGATTCCTGTCTTTGGCCACAAACAGGAGTCCGATGCCAACTTTGAAGCCTGTGCAAAAGCGCTGATTGAAGGCTATCCCCATATCCGCCTAGCCTTGGGCTCACACAATGTGCGCTCTCTGGCAGCCGCCCTGGTGATGGCAGAACAAAGAGGGCTGGACAGGCGAGCCGTTGAGGTGCAGATGCTTTTTGGAATGGCGGATCCCATCAAAAAGGCCATGGTCAAACAGGGCTACCGGGTGCGCGAGTACGCCACGGTGGGAGAGCTTATCCCGGGCATGGCTTACCTGGTGCGCCGACTGCTTGAAAACACCTCCAACGAGTCCTTTTTGCGTTCCAAGTTTGCCGACAATGTCGCGCCTGAAGAACTGCTCAAGGACCCAAACCAGGACCTTCAACCCAGCTCTCCTCTGACCGGAAAAGCCAAAACTGCTCAGGGTTTTTTCAATGAGCCTCCCCTTGATTTCACGCAAAGGTCCATTCGTGAGAAAATGGAGCAGGCCCTGGCCCTCGTGGAAAAACAGCTGGGGCGCAGCTACCCTTTGGTGATCGGCAAAAACGAAGTCAAAACCCAAGAGACGCTCAAGCGCTCGAACCCCTCTAGGGCCGAGCAGTTGGTGGGCGAGGTTGCTTTGGCCTCCATTGAGCAGACCGAGGAGGCCATTCAAGTGGCCAAACAGGCCTTTGACTCCTGGAAAAAGACTCCCGTCGAGCACCGAGCTCAAGTCCTGGAAAAGCTGGCAGATCTAATTGTGGAAAAGCGCTTTGAGCTCTGCGCCTGGGAAGTTTTTGAGGTGGGTAAGACTTGGGCCGAGGCCGATGGAGACATTATCGAGGCCGCTGATTTCTGTCGCTACTACGCCTGGGATATGCGCCAGAAGGCCAAGGCTCAGCGCATGGGCCGAGTCCCTGGGGAAGTCACTCACCTCCATTACATCCCCCGAGGAGTGACTGCGGTGATCGCCCCTTGGAACTTCCCCTTGGCTATTTTAACCGGCATGACTGTGGCCGCAGTGGTGACGGGAAACACTGTGGTTATGAAGCCTGCCGAACAGAGTTCAATCACCGCCCATTGGCTGATGAAACTGCTTCAAGAGGCCGGTCTTCCCCCCGGAGTGGTCAACTACCTGCCTGGCCAAGGAGAGATTGTGGGAGAGCATTTAACTTCCCACCCCGATGTGGCTCTGATCGCCTTCACTGGCTCTCGAGGAGTGGGCTTGGAAATTGTGAAAAAAATTGGAGTGATTCAGCCTGGTCAGCGCCAGGTCAAGGGCTGTGTGGTGGAGATGGGGGGAAAGAACGCCCTGATTATCGACTCCGACGCCGACCTGGATGAGGCCGTGGCGGCAAGCCTCTACTCTGCCTTTGGCTTTCAGGGCCAGAAGTGCTCCGCACTGAGCCGAGCCATTGTCCTGGAAAGTATTTATGATCGCTTTATGACCCGACTAGTGGAGGGGGCGGGCAGTCTCCATGTGCGTCCCGCTTCAGACCCTGGGGCCTATATGGGCCCGGTTGTTGACAAGGAGGCCCAGGACAAAATCCTGTCCATCATAGACAGAGCCAAGCAAAGTGGGGCCCAGATGGTTTTTCAAGGCAGATGCCCTGAGGGAGGTTACTATGTCCCCCCCACCATCTTTGCCGACATGTCCCCGAACTCTGAGCTCGGACAGACTGAGGTCTTTGGCCCGGTGCTCGCTGTCATGAAGGTCAAGGATCTAGATGAGGCAATTAGAGTCGCCAATGACACGGATTACGCGCTGACGGGTGGAGTGTTCTCGCGAAGCCCTGCCAATATTGAAAAGGTAAAAGAGAATCTGTTTGTTGGAAACCTATATATCAACCGGGGAATTACGGGGGCCATTGTGGAGCGCCACCCCTTTGGGGGCTTTAAGATGTCGGGACTTGGCAGCAAGACTGGTGGCCCTGATTACCTGCTTCACTATATGTACCCTCGCTCAGTGACCGAAAACACTATGCGCCGTGGCTTTGCTCCCCAAGTGGATGGGGAGTAAGCTCTTGGGAATCCTCACAAAGACTTGGGAGTGCTGGCAGCAGTTTTGGTTTGGGCCTCAAGATCCCATCCACATGTCCCTATTTCGCCTCTTGGTCGCAGGCATCTTGTTGGTGATGTACTCTCTACGCATGCTGGAGTCGGAGCTTTTTTTCTTTGAGTCCGGCTACTTCACTCTGAGTGAGGCCAGGGACTTTGTGCCCGAGTTTTATAAACCTCTATTTTGGTTTCAGCCCCCCACGGACACCGCTGTGATCCTGGGGCAAGGCCTGCTTTTGCTGTCTCTTCTGGCACTGTTTTTAGGTTTTGGCGGGAGGCTGACCGCAGCCCTCACCTTGTTTTTGCACCTCTCCTTTGCCCAACGGAACCCTGCCATCATTTACGGGGCAGACGCTTACGCCAGCTTTTGGCTGCTTTTTTTGACCCTGGCCCGCAACAACAGCCACTTCAATCTGTACCGCTGGCTCAGACACAGGGCCAGTGAAGGGCCCATTTCTACCGCCCCCAATAGAGTTTACGACCCACTTTCCTCCGTGGCCCTGCGCTTTGTCCAGATTCAGCTCTGTGTGGGCTATGCCTACACGGGCTTTGAGAAACTCCGGGGACAGACTTGGTGGGATGGGTCAGCGGTTTGGGCTGTCTTGGGCAACTCTCAGATCTCAACCTATGACCTCAGCTTTATGTATCACTTCCCCCTACTGATTGCTCTTTTGACCTTCTTCACTTTGATCTTTGAAATTTACTTTCCCATCGCCATTTGGCTTCGCTCTCTGCGCCCCTATTGGCTGTGGATGGGTGTGGCCCTCCACCTTGGCATTGCCTTGGTGATGGGCCTTTACTTTTTTGCATTGCTAATGATTTCTGCCTATGTGGTCTTCGTCCACCCCACCCACCTGCGCCGCTGGACCCTTCTTGCGCCTAGACAAGTTTTAACTCATGACACAGCTTAGTAAAGGGTAGGACTCGCACACCCTCTCGACTGAGGTAGTCTGACTTTCCAGAGTGGACTTGGTAAAAGCGTGGAATAGATGTTCTCTCTTTAAAATATAAAATGGACTTTGAGACCTGCTTCTCTCCTGACTTGCATTCTATTGCAAATAGAGGCTTCTTGTTTCTCAGTAGAACAAAATCTACTTCCCTTTGACTCGTGTCCTTCAAGTACCTCAATTCCATTTTCTCTCCTTCTGTGTCTTCAAGATAATGGCAATATTTTAATAGGTGACTAGCTACAAGGTTCTCAAAGCGAGCACCAGAGTCCTCAACCTCCCCCCAATCCCATAGGTAAACCTTTGAAGCCTTCTTAAGAGCTCGAATTTTGGGGGCTCCATAAGGATAAATGCGAAACAGGTAATATACCCGCTCCAAAATTTCCACCCAATGGGCGATGGTTTTCTGAGAAACTTGCAGATCCTCCTCTAGAGATTTAAGGGATAACAAGGACCCAACCCTCCCGTTTAAAGACTCTGCAAGAGTTTCCAGTCGAGAGTAGTCTTTTAAATTTTCCATATCACTGATGTCATCGTTTACAATGCGGTAGAGTCTTTCTCTACACCATAGCCTCTGTTCCTTTTCAGACTGACGAAGGAAGGGCTCTGGAAAGCCTCCAAATTTCAAGAGGGCTTTGAAATCTGAGGCCGTTGTGATTTTTGCCTCGTTAACCGAGAATGGATGAAGCCTGAGGTAGCGGTAACGCCCGAGCAAGGAATCTCCCCCTTTCCGATAGTAGTCCAGACGGGCGGATCCTGTGATAAGGTAGTTTTGATATCCCTTATTTTTATCATAAAAACCTTTGATCAAACCTCTCCATAGTTTATATTTATGTATTTCATCTATGACCAGAAGCGGATCTGGAGGCAGTTGCCCCCGACGAAGCGCTGCCCGCGAAGACACATCATCCCAGTTGAGGTAGGCGGGGCTTCGCACACTTTTGTTTTTAAGGAAACTCAGACAAAGTGTCGTTTTTCCCACTTGTCTTGGCCCCCCTAAAAAAACCATCCGGTCCGTTAAAAAATCCTCGATTGTCGAAGCCAGGTAGCGCCTCTTCATGTTTTGATCCCCTCTCTTAAACCTCTGACTATTTTGGAGTCAACTCCATTTTAAGCACGCTTATTTTGGAGTCAACTCCATTTTAAGCACGGACCTCTAGGAGTGAGATCCTGGATCGCCTCCCCAGAGGATGCAGGACTTTGGTCAGGCCTTTACGTAACTCTCAGCTGACCTCTTGCTTCCCCAAAGCTGCCTGTTAAGCTATCCAAGTGGACAAAACTCAACGGGAGATCCTTTTTTTTCAACTGACCGCCAATTACCTTTGGCCGCGCCTCAAGCCCTTGGCCAAAAGGCTAATTTCCAGACGCTGTCGGCAGTGCATTCTCTCAGAAAACTACGTCGCTCTGGATGAATCCAGTCTCTGTGAGATCTGTCAAAACTCCTCTGCGGAAGAGAGCCTCGAAACGACCTCAGCCGAGGAGAGGCAGATGGTTCAGCAGCTCAATGAAAGGCTGACCGGACTTGAAGGAAAGGGGCGGGGCGACTACGACGCTCTCTGCCTTTTTAGTGGTGGCAAAGATAGCTGTCTGGTTTTGCACGAACTCAAGGAGCGTCATCCCGCTTTGCGAGTCCTGGCCCTGACGGTGGACAATTTCTTTCAAAGCCCCGAAGCCAAGGCCAATGTGGAGCGGACCATCCGCCTACTAGACACCCCTCATCTCACCTACCGGCCCCCTTGGTCCGTGGTCAAAAAGCTCTATCGCTACACCTTGACTCATGTAAAAAGGGAGGATCACTATCCTCCCACTGACCTTATGGACGGACACCTTACTTTTTTTTCAGGCTACAGAGTGGCCAGGGACTTAGGGATTCCCGCCATCATCGCAGGGCTTGCAAGGGCTCAAAGTCAGTCCGTTTTGGGTTTAAAGTCTTTTTCTGCGAAGTTTTCCGACCTTGAAAAGGTGAAGTTCAGTGGCGTGGGTTTTTTCGACATCCTCGACGAGGAGGACTTTCCAAGATTTCCCTCAGCCAGTCCGACAGGAGGAGAGCAGGACCCTGAGTACATTCTCCCCCTTTACGTTTGGAACCTCTCTGAGGGAGAAGTGATCCAGAGGGTCGAGTCCCTGGGTCTTATCGAAGGCCGAGCCTCAAGCCCTGTGGCCACCAACAATCAGCTGATTCCCGTGGCCAGCTTAGTGGAAGCCGCTCAATTTGGCTTTACTAAATTTGAAATCGAGTTTGCAAAGATGATCCGCCAAGGAAGGGCTGACAGGTTCTTCTGGCTGCACATTTTTGAAATGCTGGAGTTCTCTGCAAAAACGGGCCGCTTTATTGATAAATCGGTGGATGATATTTTAGGTAAGCTAGATCTTAAGCGAGAAGACGTTGGGCTCAAGTAATTT
>SKYF01000184.1 GCA_007128005.1 Bdellovibrionales bacterium | reverse complement strand
GAAGAGCACAGGCTCGAATAAAGCGCTCGAAATCCCTTAAGTCACTGACATTGGCCAGAGCTTTTACGTCTCTTTCAAGGTAGCTAGCCACATAAGACTGAAAAAAGCGCTTTCGGCTCATTTGAGGCTGGGCATAGAGTTCTGGAAATCCGCCCTGCCAAATGCAGACATTCAAATCCAGGTTGGGGAATTGCCCCACAACTTCACTGTGAGAAAGGCTTTCCAGATCAAATAGATCAAACCTCCCCGCCAAAGACTCAGTCACTGAGCTCATCAGTTGAAACTTTTGTGAGCCGGTAAGGACATACTGACCCATCTGACCTCGTCGGCCGTCAATGACCACCTTGAGGTGACGAAACAATTTGGGGGCATACTGAACCTCATCAATGATTAAGGGGCTGGGGTGCCTTTGAAGAAAGCTCTGGGGATCTTCCTCTGCCTGGGCCGCCTCACTGGGAAGGTCCAGAGTGACATAGTGAAAGTGAGGGAAGAGATGCTCCACCAAGGAGGTCTTGCCCACCTGTCGGGCCCCGGTGAGCACCAATGCGGGACGAGTCTCGATGGAGTGCCTGAGTACGCTTGAAATTTCTCTTTGAATCCACATATTTACAAATTATCCATTCTCACTGCATAATTTGCAAGCCCAAAGAGGCTGAGGTCGCCTTTTTCCCATGGCAGCCTACGTAGCACTGCGTTGCATTGTTTTGAGCTTTGGATGGGGGCTGTTAGGCGTAAATCTGATAAAGCAGAGAAAGAAATTTGGTCTTGCCCCAGCTCGGGCTGGATGGGTGAATAGCATGAGATCCAAGGGAGTGTGAGTGGTGCCCTCATTAAGGAATTTAAAAAAGTATACAGAAATAGTTTTTAGTCGCACAGGTTCTGATGGGAGGACTGAAGCCTTAGCTCACCTCCAGGGAAAAACCCTAAGGTTGGAGGGAGAGGATGCACTGAGCTTGTTGAAGCAAGCCAAGGAGAAGGCTGTGCCGATCAAGGCCCTGGAGGATCGCCACTTGGTTTTGGCCAGAGGGCTGGATCTGCAAGCGCATCTGCGCTTTCCTGGACAGGGAGACAGGGAAACTCTTGAGGGGGGACTGCTGTCCGCATTGGCCGGGGGCTATGACTCAGTGATCGCCATGCCCAACACCAAGCCCTTTTTGGACACTCCCGACAAGATCCAGGCCTGTCTAGGGCAGATTGAAGCTGGGGGCTTTAAAGAAGTTCGCGTGGGCCAAACGGCGGCAGCCACCCTGAATATGCAGGGGCTGGAGGCCACAGATATTGCTGAACTCAAGCGGGCTGGCGCCGTTGCCATCACCGATGATGGATGGGGTATCAACAGCAACGAAATCCAAGAAAAAGTCTTAAGGCTTTGCGCCAGCGAAGATCTGCTTTTTATGCAGCATGCAGAGAGACCAGACCATAAGGGGGTCACTCCCGAAGGCCCCTTTCAGCAGCGCCATGGTCTTCCTGCCTATCCGGATGATGCTGAGGCCTGGATGGTGAATCGAGACATTGAGCTAGTGAGGAAGATTCCCAAAGCCCGCTACCATGTGTTGCATGTGTCCACTGCAAAGACTGTGGAGCTGATCCGTCAGGCGAAGCGAGAGGGTTTGCAAGTGACGGCCGAGGTGAGTCCTCACCACTTGTTTTTTTGCAATGAGGACATTCCCGATCCCTCCCACCCTCACTCCACTTATTTTAAAATGAATCCCCCCTTATTCAGAGCCTCAGACCGGGAAGCAGTGCGGGCGGCTCTGCGAGAGGGAGTGATTGATTGTGTGGCCACCGACCATGCTCCCCATAGCGCCCAGGACAAGGCCAAGGGATGGGTGGAAGCTGCCTTTGGGACCAGAGGCTTGGAAACGGCCTTGTCGGTCTTGTGCACCCTGTGTAAGGAGGGTGTCTTGTCCTACGATCGTCTTGAGACTTACTTTTCCACTCGGCCTCGAGAGATCTTGGCCAACCCCAACTTCAGTCATGCGGATGGATTTGTCATTGTGGACAAATCCGAGGAGTTCTTGGTGACGGAAAGTGATTTGCCGGGGATCAGCAGAAACTCCATATTTTTAAACCAAAAGCTTTCCGGCAAGATCGTGGGCCTGATTTCCTCTGAGGGCAGCTACTTCAATAATTAGGGGTTAAACTCAACCTGAATGGAGGCATTTCCTATGAGTCAATTGATTGCACTTTTCACGCTCGTTTTTATAAACACTTGGGCACAGGCCGATCAAATCCCCGATCAGCGCCCCGATCATTTTCAGGGCAAGCCCTCTGAGACGATGGAGCAGGCTTTTCAGAACCTTGCACAGTACAATAAAGAAATGGAAGCCCTCTTAAAGGGCGAGCTTTCCAACAAGGACATGCTGGAAATTCACAAGTTGAGCTACACCCTTGAAAATGCTCTTGAACGCATCAGAAAGGAAGTGGTGATCCTGGCCGCAGACCTTGAGCACATCCATGTGGCTTCAGAAAACATGGACAAAAAGACCATCAAGGAGAAGTCACCGGAGTACCTGAGGCGCTCAAAGCTGTTGTTAAAAAAGTAAGCACTGTGCAGCCCCCGGCCCTCACTGAGGGCTGTTCGGTCAACTTCCCGCGCGGCGGAAAGCAAGACTCCAGAGAAGGCCCATCATCACATCTCCGGGCAGGCCCAGTCTTAAACTAGCCTATCACCAAACTGAGTTTCGGAAGTTGTGGGTGCGCTCCCCTGAACAGGTCTTTCAAAACCTTGGTCCAGGCCCCATCCTCTTGGATGAAATCCACAAGGATCGTCAGTGGAAATCTCGAATCAAGGGAATCTATGACACCCACAATGGTTTGCAAATTCTTGTCACTGGCAGCGCTCGACTGGATCTGTATCGCAAAGGTGGGGATAGTCTGCTCGGGCGCTATATTCCCTACCGCCTTCACCCTTTCTCAGTGGCCGAGTCTACAGGCCCGCCAAGTCTCATACAATTGGTTCGACCTCATGAATTTGGGCGGCTTTCCCGAGCCTCTCCTCTCTGGGAAAAAGAGCAAAGCGGAGCGATGGAGCCGCTTGCGCCTGGATCGACTTGCCTTTGAAGATACCCGAGATGTGAGAACTCTTTCAGATTTAAACGCCTTCCGACTGTTACTTGATTTGATTCCAGAGAAGGTGGGCTCACTGTTTTCCTTTAATTCCCTGCGTGAGGATGTGGGGGTGGCTTATGCCACAGTCCGCGAATGGGTCCTGCTATCAGAAATCCTTTACTATGGGTTTTTCGTCCGCCCCTACTCCAAAGGACTCAAGCGAGCGATCCGAGCCGAGCCCAAATTTTATCTCTACGACATCATTCAAATACCGACCGCACAACACTCCAAACGGCTTGAAAACTTAACGGCCTTACATCTTCTGAAGGCCTGTCACTACTGGACAGATTCAGGGCAAGGTTTATTTGATTTGCAATTTGTTAGAGATAAGGAGAAACGAGAGATCGACTTTCTAGTCACTCGAGACAAAAAACCGTGGATACTTGTTGAGTGCAAGTCAAAATCGAAGACACCCTCACCATATCTCGGCTACTTCTCTAGTCACGTATTACCTCATAAATGAGTGTCACTAAGGAGCGTAGTGCCATTTTATGCCACCTTTCGAATATTATTCTTTCGGACAAGATCAAAAAATTCTTGCAACT
>SKYF01000191.1 GCA_007128005.1 Bdellovibrionales bacterium | reverse complement strand
TGGACTCATTGCACTCCTGATTTTCCAGTTCCTGAGCGTACTCCTGCAAATAAAAGCAGGCCCGAGTTCCATTTCCTGTCTGGTGAGTGTAGCTCTTACAGTTTCGACTTTGCAGGGGTTGACCCTGCTCGTTAGCCATAGGGACCCGGCCCTCAACAAGGCCCAACTGGGTCTCTAACTGACTCCTCAGAGCTTCTCTGCCCATAAAGCGGCAGGAGGCAAGAGAGAGATGAGCCTCAACATCCCTGCGCACCTGCTCCTCCGAAGGATCGTGGGCCACCTCAATCTGATGCTCGGGAGCACAGTTTTGGAACATAAGCAGAGCGGCCAAGGGAGCCGCCAAGCTCAACCTTACGAGAAATTTTCCTGATCTATTATTAGTGTATTTTGAAACCATTTTTCACCCTCCGTACTTGAAAGGGAGCAAGGAGAGTGCCAAATTTTGCTAGACAACTAAAAATAAAATAAACAGCTATTTAGATGAACCTAAAGGGAATTATTCTCACTTTGAGGCGATTAAAAAGCACTCACCTGTCAATAGAGTTTTCAACAGCCAACTCTTAGAAAAAAAGGTGAAACTGCAGCTGCACTAGGCTTTCCCTGCTGGCACCCCCGTTATCACCATTCTGAGGTTTTTGAGAGCGCTCCACCCACAGCAGCTCAAGCTCAGTGCCAGAAATCGGAAAGGACTTGGCCCCTAGCATGATTTCTTGGGCTGAGCCTGGCTCAAGGCTGGGCAAAGTATTTCCCATGGCGACATTAAAAACAGAGTAGTTTTCTCGCCATAGACGGTACTTTGTCTCTAGTGTGTAAACAGTTCCAGCATTAAAAAGCCCAGGGTTCGAGTCCTGCTCCAATCGAACTCTTAATAAATCGAGATTTGCGATAAATCGCCTGTACATGCCTCCAATATTTAAAGAGATCATCTCTCGCTCTAAGGGCACTCCACTGAGCAGCCCTGGTGCCTTCGTATTCCAATAGGAGAGCATCATAGAAGCAGAGAGCACCACAAAGCGCCCCCCCAGAGTGGCTACAAAGCCCTGATCTTTGCTGAAGCCGGGGCTTTGAATGGGCTGAATCACATTGATAATGCCAAAGGGAATATTGGGGGCTGCCCCCACTCCAATTGTCTGATAGACCGACCTCTGATTGAGACCGGAAACTCTTTGAGCCAATGCCGTATGATCTGGACTGTAATGTCCAAAAAGGGGGCGTTGAAGGCCCACTTGGACATAGGTGTTATAGGCCAAGTCATCCACCAGCACATAGGCCGACTTCACTTGGGCTTGACCGGTGAAGGCCTGCTCCAGCCGAGTGGCCTGAGGCCCATTGGCAAACCTGGCCTCAGTGACCAGGGAGACCTGATGATACTTTAAAGGCCTCATTCTCAGTCCCATATCAAAGGCCATTGGAAAGGCATACTCTGTTAAAAACTCCTCACCACTGCGGTTCACCTGGCCTATTAAAAACCGATAGCCTCCACTGGCGTATATTCCCAAGCTTCTTTCTAACAGATAGGGATCATTTTCCGGAATGGTCAAACGAAAGAGCTCCTCGGTTGGAACCACAATTTTCCACTCCTGATAGTCGTGATAGTCGTAGAGACTCTCTGGTGGATCCACGTAATTTATGGTCTTCATTGTGGGCGGCTCAGAAGGGAAATCTTCGGCCTTTAAGCCCTGCCCTGAATCTCTTCTAGCGGCCCTGTCTTGAATGACAAGATTTCTCGCCACTTCCCGATAGGGCTGGTCTGGCAAAGGAGCTGGGCTGGGTTGACTTCCACGAACAAAGTTCTGATCCCATGACCTGAGCCAACGCTCCTGTACCCATTTGCCATACTGGTTGCGCATCCCGCCCCCGTTGGGATTGACGTGACAGCCCTGGCAGGAGAGTGTGCAGCGCCTGCCCACGGGCTCTTTGTTATAGCGCCCCGGGGCATGGCAAGCAGCACAGTTTTGAGCGTAACGTTGAGACAACCATGGCTCCGCCACCCCTGAGACCACTAAGCCGACCGCTGCAATAGTCAAAGCCAAAAAAATAAAGCGAAGCTGAAATCTCGTAAAAAAATACATCCTACTCTCCTCACTCTCCTGCATTACAAAGCCAGTGAACCGCCTATTTTAGCAGGACCGCCCTGAATGGGGTTCATTTTCTCTCCCCAAAAGGTTCTGGGATAAAGCACCACCACCGTACTGCCCATATGAAAGACCCCCAATTCATCGCCCGCTTTCACTCTCAGAGGGGGCCAGTACTGCTTGGTCCTGACGATACCCTTTTGCTGATCCTTTTGGTTGGTCACTAATTTCCCATCAAAAGACATTCTCATTTGCCCCACATTGGTTGCACCCACCATGACCACAACCACCCGGCCTCGTTCAGTAATGACTTCGACGACCACTCGTTCATTGACAGCAAATAGGCCTTGAACCCTTAGAACACTCAACTCATTGACGGGCCATAGCTCACCTGAAATATGAGCCGCCGAGGTCACCTGTCCGGAGACTGGAAAGTGAACCCTGTGATAATCTGTCGGACATAAATAGTAGGTAAGGTAAAGCCCCCCTTCCAAATCTTGCGCCCAGGCCTCATTGTGCAGGAGTTTTGCTAGAGAGTACTTCGTCCCCTTGACCTGGTAGAGTTGTCCCTGACGGACTTCGCCCCACTCAGTGATTTTTCCATCAGCTGGATGCAAGGGTTCCGCATCTGCCAAAGGCCTGACTCCAGGCTTCAACCTTCTTGTGAAGAGTTTTGCCACACTGGGGTAAGCGTTGAGGGGAAGCTCCGCCTCCTTGAGGTCAATGCGATAGAAGCTCGCAAAGGCTTTCACCATAGATGAGGCCAGCCAGCGAGGTCGCTCAATAGCCATCAGCACGCCCACCCAGCGGCTGATCTGCCGCTTAGGGATAATCTTCATAAACAGATAAAAAAACCAAGCCCTCACTGTGATCATGATTTTAAGCTCCCTCCTCCCAATTTCTTGACCCCCTGCAGAGGCAGGCTCTGCAGATCCTCAGGATCGTGGGTAATAAGTAGAGTTGGGGTCGGACGGCTTTCCATCAACTTCATCAAAAGGTTCCTGGCCTCTTTCTTTAGATCTTGATCTAAACTCGAAAAGGGCTCGTCCAAAAATAAAAACCTGGGCTCCCCCATCAGGGCCCTGGCTAGAGCCACTCTCTGTCTCTCTCCTCCTGAAAGCACCGAGGCCCTGCGCGCCAAAAAAGGAGTGAGCTGAAGCAGGTCCTTCAATTCCAGGAAGTTCTGCACAGCGCGCTTACGAGGAATGCCCCTGGCCTCGGCGGCAAAAAAAATATTCTCCTCTGCGCTCATATGGGGAAAGAGCTCAAGACTCTGAAAGACGACCCCTAGTCTGCGTTGAGGGGGAGGGAGCTTGGCCAAATCTTCTCCTTGAAACTCCCAACTCAGCTCGGGGCAGGGCTCAAGCCCCAAAAGCACTCGAAACACCGTCGTCTTTCCCGATCCCGACGGTCCCACCAAAGCCGTAATGCCCTGATCGGCAATTTCCCATTCAGGAATATGAATATGAAAGTCGCCAAAATCGCGATGCAGGTTCCTCACCCATGACATCTAGACAATCTCCAATCAAATGCTCGATTTGGCAACGGCAAATCCCCCCAAAATTCCCGCTAACCGACCCTGGAGAAAACTCGATAATTCCACAGCAAAAAGGGAGCTCCTAAAAGCAGGAGGGGCCAAACCAGCAGTGTCGCCAACTCCAGACGATAGGCTCCCATAAGGCCATAGACCAACATGGCCAAAGTCATCTCCCGAGGCGCCAACAGGGAGGAGAGAGCAAAGTCCCCCAGAGCCCAAAAGGCGGCAAGCCCACTGATGAGGCGAAACCCTCCCGCTACCTGTGGCAACACCACTCGGCGAAAAATCAATCCAGGGCTTGCTCCCAACAGGTAAGCCACCTGCCACTGACCATATAGTGGACTCAACACGGACTCACCCAGCCAGCGGTAGAGCGAGGGAAAGTAAATAAGTACGAGCCCAACAACAATCTTTGTCATCACCATGCTGTCGCTGAGTGAGCCCCACACCAAAAGGGCGAAGCCCGTCACTGCGGTGCTTGGGGCCGAATAGCCACGCAAAAACAACTGAAGACCGCGATGAGGCCAAAGGAAGGCCAGCCACAAAAGCAGGAGAAAAACCAATCCACCCACTGCGACCCCCACCCCTAAAGTTCCCAACATCAGCGGCAACACTTGTCCGTGTATCTCCGGAGTCCCTCTCCACTGTCGAAGGCCCTGAGGCAGGCCGGTCATCAGACCACTTAAGACAATTGCTGTGGGGAGCAAGCCCAAAGCCCAAAGCCCCCTTGGTGAAAGCCAGCCCCCAAGCACAGGCGACCAGGGGCTGACTTCTACCAAAGGCCTTTTGGCTCGCCCCGCCAAAACTGCCGCCAAAGCAAAAATCGCCCCCACTTGAAGAAGCGCCAAGGGCAGAGCCTCTCCCCAGCTACGAGCCGAACGCAGTTTCTGAAAGATCAGCACCTCCAGGGTCGTTCCCCACATTCCCCCAACCACAAGAGGAATTGCAAAACTGGTAAAGCAAAAGCTAAAGACTAGGATAAAGAGCAAAATCAGATCTCGCCCAAAATAGGGCCATAAAGTCACACGCCAAAACCTAAACGCAGAACAGCCCTCCAAATAGGCCAGCTCTCCCACCGCCCCCAAACGAGAGGGCAGAATGCGTCCGAGGGCCACCGCCACGAGCCCCAAATTGAGAAGACTGTGGATACCCACTATGGCCGGCAGACCAAAGGGAAATTGCATCCAGCTTGTCACCAAGTTCAAGACAGCCAAAATCACCATCAAAACAGGAACGAGATTGGGCCAAAGCACCAAGAACTCCAGCCAGTGGAAGAAGGGCCTCGCTTTCAGACGCAGCAAACCAATGCCGGCCAAGAGCCCTAGGAACACACTGACTGCGGCGCTTAAAAAGGCCTGAAGAACCGTAAAATAGAGGACGGGTCCAAGCTCTTCCAGTGAAGGCCAAACCCAATTCCCCATAAAAGCTACCAGCAATAACAGGGGGCTTGTAAGAACCAGAACAAAGAGGATCCGCAAGAGTCCGCGAGGGAAAGTGTCTAGCGTTGACGGAAAACCTGGGACCATATCTGCTCCAGACTTTCTCTCATAATCAAAAATGCCTCTTCCTCCTCCCGAGACAATAGGCTTAAAGAACTCACTCGCTCAAACACGTCCCCAAAAGCCCCTTCCATTTCGACGGACTCCACCACAGGAAGCATAAAGTTTTTTTCCATAATGATCTTCTGAGCCTCTGGCTCCATTAGAAAGCGCACAAAGTCCTGGGCCAGGTCACACTGAGTGCAGCTTGAAGGGACCCCCATATACTCCACCTGATAGGGGTGAGGCACATCCAACTGCAGAGCCTGGATGTCATAGTCTTCCTCGACCTGACGATGAAAACTCAAAGAGGTGAAGTAAGAAAAAGTCAACCGCGTCTGCCTGCGCTGAAAGAGCCCATAGGACTGAGACCAACCTGGAGACTGACTGTGCACTAGGGGAGCAAGTCTGCGCAGATGACTTCCAAAAGCCCCCTCAGGGTCAGAATCACCCCCGGCCAAACTCCACTGCCAATAGAGAAACTGAAGTCCGGGATGACTGGTACGAGGATCTTGAAGGGCGATGGAGCGAGGCGAGAGCTGTTCACCTAGCTCTTGCCAGGATCTGATATGGGAAAGATCCCCCTCTGATTCCCGATACAAAAGCGTCATCGGGGCCCAATCATAGGGCCAAAACTCTGACTCGACTCGATCTTTTAAGGTTTCCAACCAAGCCACTGTGTCTGCTCCCGACAAAAGCTCCCAACTGAGCAGCTCTCTGGCCTCATGCAGGGCAAACTGATCCAAGCCAATGATCACATCTGCCCCCATGCGGTCAGGCCTAAGGGCCACTCGCTGTATGAGAACTCCGGTGTCCCCTCCATTGACTAGTTTGACCTCACAACCACAGCGCCTTTCAAAGGCCTTGGCCAGCTCAGGTCCCGGGCCAAAACCAGAGACAAAGCTAGGATAGGCCACAACGGTCAACTCATTGGACTCAAACCAGGAGGGATCAATGGGCCCCCGGCCAAAATAAGAGCGGTAAAGAGCCCAGGTTATCACCAGAGCCGAGAGAGCAATCAGAGCCAAGACCACCTTAAAGGCTGATTGGGAGTTCATTGCTGCTTCACCCGAGACCCTTCCTCACCACCAGATGCCCCGGTGACGTTTGAAGAAAAAATAATCCAAACCAAAACACCGCCCCGCTCCCAGCCAAGCCATAGCCAGAAAAGTCACCAACAGGACCTTATAGAGGTCAGCCACATCGGGGCTGCTTATATAAATAAAGTTAATCATTAAAAACATCCCTAAAATGGCCATGGGGCGAACGGCAAAGCCAATGAGAAAACTGATTCCGATCAACAGTTCTGCATAAGTGATGGTATAGGAAAAGATCTGCCACTGGGGCAAGACCACTGTCTGCACCAGAGAGCGGTACCAGTCCGGAGCATTGCTCTGGGGCAGCCAAGTGTTGATGGCCGAGGCCAGGCGAGGCTGCAGGAGAAAGTCCCCGTCAAAGCGCTCCACCGCACGGCTGATGAAGTAGTAACCCAAGTAGAGTCTTAAAAAAGACAAGGGCAGCAGGTGTCCTACGTATTTAAGGCTTTCAAAAAAGGCAACTAACATGACTTCTTCCCCACTCCTTTTTTAGGGCAAAGCCCCTCTAAAAAACACTGATGACACTGTGGACTACGGGCTTTACACACTTTTCGCCCGTGTTCAATCAGCCAATGGGAAAACATCACCCAATGCTCTGGGTCCACCAGCTGATTGAGCTCCCGTTCAATTTGAACGGCATTGTCCCCCCGAACTAGGCCCAAGCGGTTGGCAAGCCGAGTCACGTGGGTGTCCACCACCACTCCCGAGGCAATGCCAAAGGCATTGCCCAGAACGACGTGGGCTGTTTTCCGCCCCACCCCGGCAAGCCCCACCAAGTCCTCCAGAATTGGCGGCACCTCAGACCCGTGCGACTCCACCAAAGCCATTGCGCAGGCCTTTATATTCTTGGCCTTATTGCGAAAAAAACCAGTTGGACGGACGATTTCCTCTAACTCCTCTAAGGGAGCCTCGGCCAGAGCTCTGACGCCGGGAAAGCGCTGAAAGAGAGTGGGGGTGACTTGATTGACTCTCTCATCTGTGCACTGAGCGGACAAAATGGTTGCCACCAACAGTTCGTGGGGATTTGAAAAATTTAAGGCGCAGTGAGCCTCTGGGTAATATCTCTGCAAAAGAGCAATGATCTCTACCAAGCGCAGCTTCCGGTTGGACTGACTCTCCCGCGGCCCCTTTTTCTTAACAGCTTTAACTGACACAGGGCGATCCTAGGCCTTTGGCTAAAGCCTTGTCAATCTGAAGCCCAGCCCCAGGCATCCTGGCTGGTCATTGGACCAAAGTGCCCAAGGCCTCACCCTCAAAGTCGGGACTTCTGAGGGGAATTCACCTAAAATTAAAAGAGACATCAATTGCCACCGAGGAGGCTTGCGCCATGGAAGGACCACGACCCCCAGTAGCAGAAGAAATCCCTGAAGTTTTGTCTTTTGTCGACAGTCAACTGCGCGAGCAGGAGGGCTGGTCCATCAAAGATGAGTACCCTCAGGCATTTCACAGTACAAACCTTAAAAACCTACGCATCATTCGTGATCAAAATGGAGTGCAGGCCCATGCGGTGATGAAGTTCTCTTTGACCAAAACACCCGTAGGGCTATTTAAAGCCGCAGCCATTGGCAGTGTGGTCACAGCCCCGGAGGCCAGAGGCCAGGGTTACAGCCGAATGATCATCGAAAACTGTGTTCAAGAGGCCACTCAACAGGGCTGTGACTTTGCCATCCTCTGGTCAGATTTGTTTGATTTTTATCAGAAGTTTGGCTTTGCCCTAGCAGGCAAAGAAATTCACCTGATCCTGGATAAAGAGCTCAACCTCAGCCTTCCTGAGGACCTTCGCTTTGTTGCTGGCAACCAAGTCTCCCCTGAGGCGCTACTCAAACTCTACACTCAGCACCGAGTGGGCTCCATTCGCACTCCTGAGGACATGCGAAACTACCTGAAAATACCTAACAGCCATCTCTACACCCTCTGGAGTGCTCAGAACCAACTATTGGCCTACGCCGTGGAGGGCAAGGGCGCCGACCTCAAACATCATATTCATGAATGGGGGGGAGGCGTTCAGGAGCTGATGTGGCTTTTTGCTGAAATCAGACGACAGGCTGGACACAGCCTGACTGTTTTAGCCCCAGAGCACTCGCAAAACCTGATTCGTCAAATGCAGGCCCAGGGCGCTCGAATCCAAGAGGGTTGGCTTGGTCTGCTAAAAATCCTCAACCCACAAAACGTTCTCGGCAAAGTCCATCGCTACGCACGGACTCTGGGGATTGCCGATCTAGTATTTGAACAGAACTCGGAAGGTTTTATTTTGGGCTTTCACAACAATCTGTTTCAGATCAACTCAACAACTGACGCCCTGAGACTGCTTTTCGGCCCCTACAGGGCCTCAGACTTTAAGGCCTTGGATCCAGAAACAGTCAAAACACTCGAAGAACTTCTCCCACTTCCTCTGTGGTTTTGGGGATGGGACTCAGTGTGAGAGAGCGCTGGATCGTCCTTATACAGGTGCTACTGAGTCTGTCCATTCCCGTGGCCATCTTCAGTAGCACCTCTTGCATTGAAGAGCCCCAGCCACAGATGGTGGAGTTGGGACTGCAGGTCAGTGATGAGGAGCTCATTGTGGCCATTGAGTCTGTCTTAGCTCCCTTAGAGGCCGGCAAGCTCCTGATGCAAGCAGGACAAATGGCTCATTACGAGCTCAATCAAAATATTGAGCTGTCTACTACGCAGAAGGTCTCTGACCACTTTCAACAGATCCTATCGCGAGACGAAACTGAAGACTTGGTGGTCTATCATGTTCGCAATGTAGATATCTCCTACTCCGGATCCAGCCAGGACGCTGAAATCGTTGAAAGTGAGAGCGTTTGGGAGTTTAGACAAGACTCGCACCTCATCAACACTCTGAATAATTTAGCTCCTCAATTGCAAACCTTAGCTTTAGGAGAGATTGTCGACCGCACCTATCACAACCTCTCTGTGCAACAAAATCGACTGATGGGTCCTCCGCGGGCTGTGGGCGAACGAGAGGGCTGTGAAGGTTTGACCAACTGCCAAATTCTGACCACCGACCTCAGCTACGACCAAATCGACTGGTATGAAGACGGAAGCTGGTACAAGACCAGACACTTTTACCGCTTCACCAGTTCACTGCCCTACCTGGCTCGACTTATCAGCTACTGCATCTATCAGCAAGTGCCCTATGGATCCAGAGACTACCTGATCTCTCAGTGCCAAGTCTTAAGGGATTTTCAACTCTGAGCCCCAAGCCCCTTGTCAAGCCCCGGACTTGTCTGGCAAAGTGGAGACCTTCAAGGAGGTTTGCACATGAAAAAGGTGGCTGTCATTTTAACAGGTTCTGGCTTTCAAGACGGTGCTGAAATCACTGAGTCCGTGAGCAGCTTGATTGCTCTGGCGGAGGCCAAAGTGGAGGCCACAGTCTTTGCTCCAGAACTGAGTTTTCAAGCGACAGACCACTTGACCGGAGACTCTTCTGAAAAAGACACTCGGCAGGCCATGGCTGAAGCCGCCCGGATCTCAAGGGGACGGGTGAAGAACCTCAGCCAGCTCAAGGCCGACGATTATGACGCCTTAGTATTGCCCGGAGGATTTGGTGTCGCGCAACATCTGTGCACCTGGGCCCAGGATGGAGCCAATTGTGATGTGCTCTCGGATGCGGAACGAGTGATCCAAGATTTTCATCAGCAAAGTAAGCCCATTGGGGCCTGGTGTATCGCCCCGGCTTTAGTTGCCAAAGTTCTAGGCTCTCACCGAGTGAGCGTCACCATTGGAGAGCAAAAGGAAGTCGCTCAGGAAATTGAAAAAACCGGCGCCCAACATGTGAACTGCTCCGTTGATGACTTCGTCACTGATCGCGAGAACAAAGTTATCACCACTCCAGCCTATATGTACGATGGAGCCAACGCCTTTGAGGTGTTCACAGGGATTCGCAAGGCCACTCAAGAGCTGGTCAACATGGCATAGAGCCTCTCATATCTTCTTTAGGTGACCAAAAGCTCGACATAAAAACCGACATTAAAATAAACCTCGACCTTGGCCGATACCCTCTCAAAGAGCACTTTGAAAAAAGCTTTTCTGAGAAAGGAAGGTGTCGGCCATGTATCAAATGCTGATTCACAGCGACTCGATCGAAGAGGGGACGGCCCTTAGGGACCGCCTTGTCAGCCTCCTTCCCGTTGAGATTACTCAGTGCCAGGACCTAGAGGACATTCAGACCTATATGGTGAAAAAGCCCCTGCAGCTGATTTTGTTTCAAGAGCAACGGCTCATCAGAGAGCATCTGCAATGTATCAAAACCATCCGCCAGCTAGGCTACGGCAACGGCATCCTTCTTTCCACCCAAGAGATCGAAGTCAGTGAGGACATCCAAAGTCTTGTGCAGCGTCACCGTCTCAATTTTATCCACCACCCAGCCAAGGACAAGAACCTCGTGGGACTGGTCAAAAAACTTCTCATCATGCGCTCTCTACCTCAACAGCGCTACAAGCGGTATTTGACCCGAGAAAAAGCCCAGCTGGAGACTTACCTCTCTGGAAAGGCTTGGTCCACCAACCTCTACAACCTCTCTGAGGGTGGAGCCTACTGCGAATTTGAGTCCAAGCCTCAACTTGAGACTGGAGACCTGGTGAGACTTAAAATTCACTTAGACAATGTGGAAAAACAACACTCCATCAATGCCAAAGTCGTTTGGACTGCGAAGAAAGGCCATATCAATGGAGCCCCCGCTGTCGGCATGATGTTTGTCAAAAGCTCTGAGATTTATCAACACCTGATGGAGAAGATGTAAAGGCTCTCAAGAAGAGCGCAGCTTCATGGAGAGGGTCAGCTGGTAAAGCATAATCTTTTCCTGGGGATTTTTGACAGTAACCGCATAGCCAGTAAAAGTTTCCTCGACTCTTTGTCCTTGGCCTCGAATGGCTCTTTGCACCAGGGCTTCTACATGCTCGTTGAGCTCCGAAACAAATATGACATCGGCATCGGCTCGCTTGAGAAAATCACACTTAAAGGATTTAAAAATAAACTCGACTTTTTTTCTTGTTGCAAAGATTTGAAACACTGCTGCGGCGGCAATCGACAGCTCGGCACCCATGGCCAAGGCCCCAAAATACATGGAGCCGACATGGTTGCGACTGCGACGGTTGAGCTTGACTTGAATCCTACAAACCTGCTCATCGTACTGCACCACCCGAGGGCGAATGTAAAACAGCAGTGGCAGCTTGAGTGAGCTGACAGACCACAAGAGCAGATTGCGGCGGATCAAACTTAAGTTCACCCCTTAAGCCCCTCAAGCCTCTGATGCTCCTGCCAAAACTCCTCCACCATCTTTCGGTATATCTGAGCCACACTGAGGACCTCCTCCACCATTCCCACGCTCTGTCCTGCACTCCACACTGTCTTCCAGGTGGCTTTGTGAGCCGCTTGCTCAAGTGACTTGCTTCCCAACCAATGGATCAGGGGAACAGCCCATTTTTTTGTCAGTCTGTGGTCCTTAAGAAGCCTTAAGGGTAAAGACAAATCCCTGCCCATTTTTTGAATGTAGTCCGTGTTGATAACCGAGGCCGGAGTCCCTGAGATCTTGGTGGACAAAACGATGTCCTCTGGCGTGGAGTTAATGATCGCCTGCTTATAGTCCTGGCTGGCCGGAGACTCAAGGCTGGCAATAAAGCGGGTTCCCACGGACACTCCATCGGCTCCAAGGGCCAAACAAGCCAGGATCTGTGAGCCATGGCCAATCCCACCGGCTGCCAGCACAGGAATACTCAATTCTCCTTTAAGCCAAGGCAATAGGACCAGAGGCGAAACCGGTCCCGCATGCCCCCCTGCTCCGGCCCCCACTGCAATGACTCCATCGGCCCCCATGTCCTGAACCTTCTTCCCATGCTCAATATTGGTCACATCACAAAAGACCTTGGCTCCATTTTTGTGGGCCTCAGAGATCACCTGCTTAGGGTTGCCAAGTGAGGTGATGAACATCTCCACCCCATGATCCAAAGCGATCTTAAGGTCCTGTCCTTGTCGAGTGTTGGACTTGTTGACTATGATGTTGACGCCGATAGGGCGCGAGCTGCGAGCCCGAATTTTCCTAAGGGCTTCCCCGTAGCTTTCAATGGATCGATAGTTCAGGGCCGGAAAGCTTCCCAGCCCCCCAGCTTCACTGGCTTCGACCACCATATCCTCATTGCTGATCAAAAACATGGGAGCACAGACGATGGGGTAATCGAGCCCAAACATCTCTGTAAAAGCCGTATGAATTTTTCTCATTCCAGCTTTTAACGCTGATTGAGGGGCTTCCACTTTAAGCCCTCTTTGCCCACCCACTCTCCTCTGGGTCGATAGATGCGATTTTTTGAATACTGCTCAAAAATATGGGCCAACCAACCGCTGACTCTCGAGGAGGCAAAAATAGGCGTGTAGAGATCTATGGGAATTCCCATACTGTAATAGACCGTGGCAGAGTAAAAATCCACGTTAGGAAGTAAACCCTTTTCAGACTGAACGGTGTCATCGATCATCGCCGACATTTCATACCAATGGGGTTCTCCCGACTTTTTGGTCAGAGACTCACTCATAGTCCGCAAAATCTTCGCCCGAGGGTCGCCATTTTTATAAACTCTATGGCCAAAACCCATAATCTTTTTCTTTTGCTCCAGAGCCTCTTTGACCCAAGTCCTTGCCGCATCCAAAGAGCCAATCTCCTTCAGCATCAGCATCACCTGCTCATTGGCTCCTCCATGAAGAGGACCCTTTAAGGCACCAATGGCACTGACCACGGCGGAATAGATGTCACTCAATGAAGAGGACGTCACTCGAGCCGAGAAAGCCGAACAGTTCAGCTCGTGATCTGCATGAAGAATCAAACAGGTGTCAAAGACCTTTACCAGCTCGGGATCGGGCTCTTGGCCCTTTAGACAGTAGAGAAAATTGTAGGCGATGGAGGCGTTGGGTTTGGGCTGGACAATGGGCTGCCCCTGCCTTAAGCGCTCAAAATAGGCCACTAGGGCTGGAACTTGAGCACAAAGCCTCAAAGCCACTCTCGTCTGAGCCTCAG
>SKYF01000062.1 GCA_007128005.1 Bdellovibrionales bacterium | reverse complement strand
GGAATCACCGGTCTGCCCTCAGGGGGAGTCATGACTCGGGGAACGGCTCAGGCGGAGAGGTCCAAAGAGCAAAGTGCCGCTGCGGCTCAGAATTATATGAAGGAAGCGGAAAGGCTGTCCCGCAGTGCTTTCTCATCAAGCAAAGATGTTAGCGCTGAACTTATAGGAGCCGCCAATTACTACCGTGTAGCCGGTGAATCCTTTTTGGCGGCGGAGAACCCCCGAAGGGCCAAAGAGGCCTTTTCCGCTGCCAGCGTGCAATGGTCAGTTATCCGCCGTCCTTTATCTGAGTCAGAGTCCAGGGATGCTCTGCGTACAGCGATAAGGGCCTTTGATGAGGAAGAAGTTCTCAGGCTTGTTGGAACCACTCCAGATCAGGCCCATGATTTTGTGCGGGTCTATCATAGAGAGTTGCAGGAGTTGGCCTCAGACCCCGATATCTCCAGATCCCTGTCCGGAATTTATCAGAAAAAGGCCATCAGCAGTGCCATCCTCAATGTGGATGGAAACCTCTTGTCGGATGTCTCTAACCCCAGGGATATTCAGGAGATGTTGAGGTATGCCGAAGAGATCTGGCGAAAAACCCCAGATGTCCTACCCGGCCTCTAGGGAGGGAGGCTTTCCTCAGCCGGTTTCAACTAGGAGGGCCTTCAAGGCCTAAAGAGACCTTAATCTAGACAGAAGTTAAATTTTAAACTACAATGTAATTTGTGATTATAGTTTGGGACCCCAAGAAAGCCAGATTAAATATTCAAAAACATGGGGTCTCATTTGAGGTGGCCGCAACGGTTTTCAATGACCCCCACCAGCTCTCAGTTATGGATGAAAAAAGTCAGGGGGAGGAGCGATGGGTCACTATTGGCCTGGCTGCCGACAAAAAGACCTTAGTGGTTGTGCACACTTATGTGGACAATGAGAGTGATGAGTTGATTCGGATTATTTCGGCCCGAAAGGCGACAAAAAGAGAGAAAAAAAACTATGAAGAAAGAATATGATTTTTCAAATGGAGTTAGAGGTAAATTCTACCGTCCCAATAAGGTTCAGAAGACCATTCGTATCGATGAAGATGTTCTAAATTATTTTTATCAGGCGGCTGAGAAGACAGGGATCCCTTATCAAACCTTGGTGAATATGTGTCTTCGTAAGTTTGCCAATGAGGAGTCTGAGCTTGTCATCAAACTAGATGACAAGAAAACTGGGTAGATCAGAGGCTTGCGGATAGAAAAGATCTGTGTTAGCTTTCTGCGCAATGCAGTGCATCGTAAGCTCCAGTCCATTTTTTTATAGAGGAAGGCGAGGAGGGCAGCAGCCTCGAGTTCCCTTTCTTAGCCTTTTCCGGTGCTTGAGTTTTTTGGTCCTTTTTGCAGTCGTGGCTCCTGCCAGTTGGGCCAGTGTGGAGAGAGGTTTTGTTGAGGCCCCGAAGGGCATTTGCTCTCGCCTTCTGCACAAAACCACTTTTTCCGCCCAAGCCTTTGAACCTGTCAGTGCCAAGATGTTTCGGGACCGCCTGAGCTACATTATGGATCAAGTCTTTGCCCAAGGGGAGAGTGATCCCTACTTGCCCCATTGGAAGAGGGTCTCCAGTTTAAACCTACCCGGCTGGGACTCCTGGCCCAGGATTGAGCTTGAGCGGGGGCCTCTGACTTACCGAGTGATTTTTCGTGTGGTGACCCTCCCGGAAGATGAGGGGACACATTCCTTTGCGAATGACTCTGAGTCTGGTTATGGACTGGAGATTTTGGCTCAGGTGGAGCACGAGCATATGGGCGTTAAGGATCTCGATCGGTATTCGCGCGGGCTTTTTCCTCTACAAAACTTCCGCCTTCATCTGTGGGAGCCCCCCACCAAGCCCATGGAACGCCGACTGAACAGCCGGGTCATGCAGGCTTTGATGGCCGACAGCCGGCCATCGGAAGAACAGATTCAGCCTCTAGTGACGGACTTGAGCGAGACTCTACAGCTGTTGGTGGCTCGGGCTGAGGTAGAACTCAGAGAGCGCTGGGCCAGCTATTTGATGGCCAAGTTCAACTCTGGATACTCGCCTTTTTTACTGGATGACCTAAAGATCTCTCATGTCCTGGGTTGGGATGAGGAGAAAGATGCGGCAGTTCCTTTTATAGCTTGGGACATTGAGTTTAGTGGGAGAGACGAGTCTATCTTGAAGAGTCTGAACCAATGGACTCAGGTCAAGAGCCGCTTTCCCGAGTCCAAGTTTCGGCTTTTAGTGCTGAGGGAGGAAGATCTCTCCGGTGGGCCTGGGCTGCAGCTTTACCTGATGCCGGCTCTTCGCCCCTGGGATGTGCGAGTGGAGGAGTCGAAGATTTTGCGCCTCTACTTTAACTCTATGGACCTCGCTACGGATGTTTACTTGCAGGGTAGGGGTTTGAATTGGTCTCAGTCCCTTGATGAGGGGTTGAGTGTTATGCAGCTCGAGGACCGCTGGGCAGAAAGTTTAAGTCAGGCCTTCTTAGCCTTTCGTGCACTTCCTCCCGAGCCTGGCAGGAGCGATGTGGCTCTTTTGCTTGAGGAGCTGATGTGGACTCTCACAGGCCCTGGGCCCAATCCCTGGGTCGAGCGAGCCCAGTCGCTGGAATGGTTAATCCTCACTCGCTAACAGCATGAGGTGAAGGTTTATTGAGGTAGTAATCGAGAAGACTTGTCACATCCTTGCGGCAACTGCCGCAGGAGGTGCTGGCGCTGGTCCAGCGCGAGACCTTTTCAGGGGTGTGGGCCCCTTGGGCAATGGCCTCTAGCACTTTCTGGGTGGCTACGGCTCGACAGTGGCAGAGTTCCTCTTCTGTGTAGGGGAGCTTCCACTCTCCACGGGCCTTTAACAGCAGCTCCTTGAGCAGAAGCTCGGCTGGAGAGTGGCCCTGGGGCAGGGGAACTTGTCTGAGGTCCCGGCAGCTCTCAACTTTTTGTCGCCACTGGGCCACTAGTTCCAAGAGCTCTAGAGGCCCAATGGCGGTCAGCTTCCAGTGGTGCTGAGACGCTCCTTCTATGGGGCTGGCCTGAAGGTGCAATTCACTGTGGCCTGGGTGGCCGACCTGAAAAGTCTGAGGTGTGGCAGGGTTTTCACTCATTCTGTTCTCCTGGCTTTAGTTTCTCGGCGAGGATTTGGCGCAACTTGTCTCGACAGGAGCCTCCACAAGGGCCTACTCCGGCCGTGGTCTGATCAAAAATTTCATCCAAGCTTCGAGCTCCCCCCTCAATCGCCTTGAGGATGGTCTCAAGCCTCACCCCATTGCATAGGCAGATCATGGGATTGGAGTGAGCTTTGGCTTTATTTTTTGCCGTTTTTCGCGGTGTCATTGGCGTGAGTGGAATCTAAGGGGAGGCTTTTAAGTTGTTTGAGCAATTGATCCACAACCTGAGTTTTTAGTTCAGAGTAGGGGCCCTTCATGGGGGCTCCGGCGGCAAAGCGATGCCCACCTCCTCCAAAGGCCTCAGCGACTGCCAAGACTTCAAGTTGTCCTTTGGAGCGCAGACTCAATTTGTACTTGTCGGGGTTGTCTTCGCGAAACAGAGCGGCTCCCTCAAGGCTTTGAATGTTCATTATCATGTCGATGATATCCCGTGAGTCATCCATATCCATGCCGTGATCCAACAGGTCCTGGGCCTGCAGCTTAAGCACAGCAATTCGTCCTTCGCCATGATACTCAATGTCCCCCAGTACTTTGGCTAGAAAGGCCACTTTCTCAATACTATGAGTGGCAAACAGATGGCGGTGGATCTCTTCAGGCTCATGCACATGGGGCATCAGCTCCGCACAAATCAAGTGTGATGTGGCTGAGTTTTTAACAAAGCGAAACAGTTGGGTGTCAAAGGCAATACTGGTGTACAGTGCCTCTGCAATGTCTCGGTCGAGTTCAACATTCAGAGCCTTGATAATTTTAAAAGCCATTTCACCAGTTGAAGCCGCCGAGGTGTCGATCCAAGAGTTGACCGTTGGCAGAGGGCCCAGGTTGAGCAGAGGGTGGTGGTCAATGAACAAAACCTCTTTGCAAGTTTTTAGGAGCTGAGAGAACAGGGGCTCCACCAGGCGCTGGTCGTTGGTGTCAAATATCAGGGCCAAATCCGTGGGCTGAATGCTTCGATGGGGTCCTTCAAATGTCTCGAGATGCTTTTCGGGCTGTAAGAATTGATATTTCTTAGGAACTGCATCGACGCAGAGAACGCGAACTTCTTTGCCCATCTTTTTGAGAGCGTGATACAGGGCGAGTTGGGCTCCGAGTCCATCCCCATCACACTGCTTGTGGGTGGTGAGAAGAAGGCTCTGCGAGGACAAAATCTTTTTGACCATAGTGGCCAAATCCAGCTGGGAGCTGGTCTGCTCGGAACTGTCTTCTGCTGGGGGAAAGGGGTGTTTTGTCTTAAGTTGTTTCATTTCTTCTGTGCATTTCGGCAAAGCCCCGCAAAAACTTAAAAAACTCCCTGATTTTAAATACTTTCCTAGACTTTTTGAGGGCCAGATCCAGCCCAAAATGGTCCCTAGCCCAACCCCCTTTATTAGGCAGTGATCTTTTGCTGTTGTAAAGAGGATTTTCTTCATTATAATGTCGAGCCTTTGTGAGGAGATGCTATGAAAGCCGATCGTCAACCAATGACCATTGCAGGAAAAGCGCATTTGGACGCAGAACTGAAAAACTTAATCCAGGTCGAAAGGCCAGCTGTCATTCGGGCCATTGAAGAGGCTCGAGGCCATGGGGACTTAAGTGAAAATGCTGACTATGATGCAGCTAAGGAGAGACAGGCCTTTGTTGAGGCTCGGATTGCCGACATTCAGGGGAAACTCGCCAATGCCGAGGTGGTGGACACCTCTCAGTTAAAGTCAGAGAAGGTGATCTTTGGGGCCCATGTGAAGCTGCTGGATTTAGAAACTGATGAAGAGCTCACTTATCAGATTGTGGGTGAGGATGAGGCCGATGTGAAGGCGGGAAAAATTTCAGTGTTCTCTCCCATGGCGCGTAGCATGATCGGCAAGGCCAAGGGTGACTTGGTGGAGCTAAAGAGTCCCAAGGGTGAGAGGGAGCTTGAGGTCATTGATTTCTACTTCAAGTGATCGAGGTCGGGCCCATCGCTCACCGGTCAACTTTTGGCGGGGAGCGGGGTGGTTTCTATTGGCCTGGGTGGTGGCAGGTTTTTTTGGCGGGGCTGTTCGCTCCTTGCTGAGTTCTAGACACATTCAGATGATGGTAGAGGAGGTTCTAGAGGCGCGAAACCCCCCCTTCACTGTGAGCTTTGCCTCAGCGGATTTTTCTCTGTCCCGAGGGCTGACGCCTCGCTTTGGACTTGAGTTTGACCGAGTTCACATCAGGGCCAAGGACCCTGCCGTGACAAGGGCCAGTCTTTTTGTTGAGAACTTGTACTTTCCTATCTCTCTGTCACAGGCCATCCGACGCAAATTGGTCTTCTCGCGAATGCAAGCCAGTGAGGTGATTTTGGATTTGCCAGCGGTCGTTCAGGCTGCTGGAGACCAAGAGGTGATTTTAGAGCTCTGGAAAGATTTCTCTGAATTCCTTCAACTGCGTTGGCGTCAGGAGCTGATCAACACCCAAAAACTGCTGCGCTCAGTTTCTATTGAGCGACTCCTGATTCGCTCGCCGGACTTGGATGGAAAGTGGTTGGCCCTTGAAGACCTGTCTCTCAGGGTGTCGGAGCGGGAGCTGGGGGGGCGCATTGCAGGTGGCCTTGAACTCTCAAGGGACTGGCTTGAGGGTTTTTCTGAGCTGCCCTTTTCTCGCTTTGAGCTGAGTTTGTCGCCAGAGACCTTAGATTTTTGGCTCAGAGGACAGTGGCGTGAAGGCCTTTACCTGTGGCAGGGGCAGTTGGATTTAGTCCCTTGGAGCTTTCAAACCCAACTGGAGCTTAAGTTTGTTCCCATGCAGCTGCTATGGAGTCTGAGGGGGCAGTTTTTAGATGGGGCCGAGAACAGGTGGAACTCTCAGCAGTGGCCAGATCAATGGGTCAGCTGTGTGATCACGGCCCAGGGTTCTCTGGTTGAATTCCTGGAAAGGGCCGACTTTCAGGTTCAGTCCTGCTCCAGCGGCGGCGACTTTGGCAGCATTGCAGTGGAGCCTGGGGAGATTTCCTGGGGCCGATCACAGGGGCTGTCCCTATCTGGCCTGATTCTGAATTTCACAGGCCTAAATAAAATTCATTGGCAAGAGCTCTTGCCTCTGGATAGGGTTCAGGATCAGGTTCCCCAAAGGGGCCAACTGAGCGGAAGTTTGCAGCTTTAGAAAATAAAAGTTATTTAATGGTAGTCTTCCCAAGTCAGCAAAAGGTTTATGCCATTATCTGAGTTTTGAGCCTGAGCAGGAGCTCTTGGTTTTTCTACAGGTGACCACTTGAGTTGGGCGTTGGCCCAGCGGCTAAACACCTGAGCTTCGATGGGACTCTTTGGCAGCGGTCGTGAAAAGTGAGGCAGATGGGAAAAGGGCACAGTCAGGCGCTTGGAGCCCGGGCCGGGGCTCATTGGAGAGGGGGCCGAGTCAAACAATTTTAGAACTAACTCCCGCTCACGCAGGTTCACCTCCCAGGCCCAGGAGTGAAATTGTGTAAAAGGCTTAAACTCTGTCCCACCTTGAAGTCTAAAGCGAATCAAAGACTCTTGGATTTCCTGCCGCTGTCTGAGTTCAGGGGATTGACTGAGGAAAAAGCTGCGCATAAGAGTTCCCCCAATCCCCCAGCCGTAGATCAGCGAGTGGGCGCAGTGGCTTCCCTGCTGAGTCAGAATGGGGCGCAGTTGACTAAAAGGGCTCTGGAAGGTCGCCCGGTAAAGGGGAAGGAAATTGATCTGAGCGGGAACCATTCCATCGTCCAAGGCTCCCACAGCCATAGTGGGGGTTTCGATGGGGAGATCGAGCTGCTCTAAGAAGTTGTTCACGTCCCAAATCTGCTCTGGATACATAAAGTCAACTTGATCAAAGGGGGCCAAGAAGCCCTTTCGGTTTTGAGTGCTCTGAAAGTGGGGGAGAGCAGCCTGACTCAGTCTTCAACTCATGTCGGCCAGGGACATCCCTCCGCTCTGATTAAAGCCCAATTCCTGATTGAAGTCCGGCCAATGTTGCCTAATGTAGCGTTGGTTTTGCCAGAGTTTAAACTGCATCAGCCGGCCGTAGACTCCCTGGCTGTAGTTTTCCTCGATGGTGGAGCGCAGATCAACAACTGGGCAGAGGGCAAAAACGCTGCTCAGAGGGCGAAGATTGGGGTCTGAGCTCCAGTGCTGGTTAAATAGGCTGGCATAAAGGGCTCCGTGACCACCTAGACTCACGCCCAAAAAATGCACGGAAGAAAACTGTTCCTTCCAGGGCGAGTGATTTTTCATATAATCGGCCAGTCTGACGGCCTGCTGTCCCTCGTGAAATCCCCCAAGTAAGAGCTGTTGATTGGTGGACAGATACTCCCGCCCCGTGGTGCTGCCCACAAACAGAGCATGAAAAGGCCCCTCATCAAAGTTGTGCATCAGGGGAAAGGGAATGGATCTTTTGGAGTTGCATAACACTCCACACTTGAGGATCACCAGAGGTCTTCTAGAGCTGTGCATGGCCAGCAGAGCTGGAACCCTTTCCGCATCTCCGAGGTCTATAATGACCTCTTGAGTTTGCGCGTGCTGGTCAGTCTGATAGACCATTTTTTCCAGGCGCAGGAGGGCCCTCCACCAAGCCAGTCGACCTTGGCTGAGCTCTCGGTCGCAGCGTCTGAGGAAGTTTTCTGTCTCTCTGGCTTGGGTCTCCAGGTTCGAGGCATGGGTCAACATAAGCTTTTTTAGGTTGTCGGCAGAGCAGTAGGTGGCTTGGATGGCTTGGGGCTCTCCCAGGGGAAGCCAGGTCAACTCCCGGTAGGTGGCCGAGGACACCACCGAGCCCCCGAGTAGGATCAAGGTCACCAATTTGATTCGAAGGTATTTAATCCGAAGGTACAAAAGCCCACTCCCCTTAAAAGCGCGGGTCTGCTCCCGTGCGAAACCCTAAGTCTATCAGCTTTTGTGCACTCAGGGCGACAATTTCTGAGAGCTTTTCGGCGAGTTTCTTTTTGGCCTCAATGGAGAGCCGATAAATTCTCTTGGAATCTCGCAGGGAAAAGAGGAATTCATCGCTGGTTTTGAGTTCATCCACCAGCCTAAGGTCGATGGCCCTTTGTCCAAACCAATGCTCTCCTGTGGCCACTTTTTCCAGGTCCACTTGAGGTCGGTAGGTCTGCACAAAGGATTTAAACAAGCTGTGGGTGTCTTCAATTTGTTCTCCAAATTTCTTGCGTCCCTGAGGAGTGATTTCTCCCAAAATACTGATGGTTCGCTTGTACTCTCCGGCGGTGATTTCCTCGTAGTCCACATCGTGTTTCTTCAACAGTCGGTGCAAGTTGGGTATCTGGGCCAGGACCCCGATGGAGCCAAGGACGGCAAAGGGTGCCGCCACAATATGGTCGGCAGTTGCAGCCATCATATAGCCCCCGCTAGCGGCAATCTTATCCACGCAGACAGTGAGTTTCAATCCAGCCTCTCTAAATCTGGCCAGCTGAGCTGCTGCCAGTCCGTAGGCGTGCACCATGCCCCCGGGGCTTTCCAGCAACACCACCACTTCATCTCTTCCCGGTCGAGCCACGCTGATGGTGGCGGTGACCTCCTCGCGCAGGTGCTGCAGACCACTGGCTCTTAAGTCTCCCTTGAATTCCAGTACGTAAACCCGCGGACGATCTGTGGGATCCTTTTTCTGAGCCTTGAGCTTTGCCTTGCGCTTCTTGGCTTCGACCTTTTTTTGGCTCGGGGCTGCTGCGGTAAGGCTGCCAAGGATGTTCTCATAGCCCATCCATTTGTCGTTGAGGCATTCGACTTCGATATTCTGTCGACTGACTCTCTGCTTGAGGCTGAGGGCTGCAAAAAACAGGGCCAAAGCCCCGATCGCCATCACCAAAACCACAGTTTTGCCTGAAAATAAAAAAAGATCTGCTAGAATATCGCTCATGAGTGTCTCCTTTAAGAAGAGGTTCTTAACATAAAATGAGCCAGAGCAAAGGTCGAGCTATAAAAATGCTGCTTGCAGTGGCTATGGCCGCCAGCTCCTTGATCATAGGGGGGCAGAGCAAGGCCGTGGACAAGGAGCTTGAGCGGGAGCGCCGCCACCTGGAGAGGCGATACAAAGATTTTTGGCGAGTCATTGATGAAAGGCGTCAAAGACAGCTGGAAAGACTTGAGGCGGGGGATCGTCATCGGGTGGAGCGCATTCGACAAGAGGAGATGAGGGAGGCCGCTCGCCGTCGCTTTGTGGCTGAGAGGGCAAAGCGCCCCGATCCCGAGGCCTTAAGAGAGAGGTTGAGAGCAGAGTGGGAAAGGCAGGAGGCCGAACGCCTTCAGGAGCGAGAGATGCACCGCCAGGCCTTTGCCTTAAGGCAGCAGAAGCTGCGTCAGGTTCGCGAACAGGAAAAACACATACCCCCTATGCTTGAGCTCGGCCTAGAGTTCGACATCGAAGACCTTAGGGAGTAGTTTTCTTTCCCTGTTCGGGGAGTATCTCCTCTAGACTCAGCCCCGTATGCTTTTTGATACCATGAATCAGGTGCCACAAAATAAGCCCGGTAAAGACCATCAGAGGCAAAGCAATCACAATAAAACTCAACCAGGTCATGTCGGCAATCTGCTCGTTGAGCAGAGCCGTTCTCTGGCTGGAGCTGAGCTCAGGGTCGATATCCAGAAAAATGCGTCGGGCCAGCACAAAGTTTAAAAAGCTGCTGATAAAAAAGGACAGGGCAAAGAGCAGCGTTGAAATTTTCAGGTGCAGCTGAAAGTCCTGGTGGCTCTGCTTTGATTCTAGGCCCTGGCGAATGCGATCTAGGTTCATGACCTTGTCGTTGTAGGCGATCATTTGCACAAAGGGCTTTCGAGTAAAGGCCGATGCAGCTACTGCCACTCCAATCAGCAGGGGGAAGCCTGCCTCTTTCACCGCAAACCAGAAGCCTCCAAGCTCCATTAGGGCAAGCCCCCCTGTGAACAGGATGTTCACAGCACCCAGCAGCGAGATCATGTTCTTGTGGCGGCGCTGAAGGTAGTCCCAAGCCCCATATCCAAGAGGCAAGCTCAAGGCCAAAATCAGAGCAGCCAGGGGGCCGTATTCACCGAGCTTACTGACCTGATTGAGGATGGCCACAGGCAGAATGATATTGATGGCTATACTTAAAAGGGGGTTTTCCTTTTGCATGATCTAAAAAGACACCAAGCCCGGCGCATTTTCAAGTTCAGATTGCGTGAAGCGGGGATTTCCCGTAAAGCCAGAAACTATGCCAGAACTCCCTGAAGTCGAAACAGTTTGTCGTGGTCTCAATCAGCTCCTGAGCCCTCCGGTGGAAATTGAGGCCGTTCAGTTGCGCCGTAAAAGTCTACGCACCCCTATTCCGGGTGAGATCAAGACCACATTGCGGGGCCAACAAATCCTAAGGGTGCGGCGCAGGGCCAAGTACCTGCTCTGGGAGACCAGCGGGGAGTTGAACATCCTCTCTCATTTGGGGATGACCGGCTCTTGGCGGATGGTCGCATCCCCTGCCGAGAGGGGGACTCGACTCCATGATCATGTGGAGATCTGGTTTAGGGATGGACGTCGCCTGATCTACAACGATCCCCGGCGCTTTGGTTTTATTGATCTTTACTCCAAGGGACAGGAGGCGGCCAATAGCTGGCTGAAGCACCTAGGGCCTGAGCCTCTGGATAGACTTGAATTTCATGGGGACTATTTGTGGCAGGCTTCGCGGGGCCGGCGAGCAAAAATCAAGGCCCTGCTGATGGATCAGAGGGTGGTCGTTGGAGTCGGCAATATCTACGCCTCAGAGGCCCTCTACCGAGCGGGAGTCAGGCCTGGGCGCGCAGCAGGTCGGATCAGCCTCAAAGAGGCAGACAGAATTGTCCTTGCCGTGAGAGAGGTCTTGCAGGAGGCCATCCAAACAGGAGGCAGCAGCATTCGCGATTTTAAATCAGCCCTGCAGGAGTCGGGTGGCTTTCAAGATCGACTGTTTGTCTATGGCCGAGCGGGAGAGCCCTGCCGCCTTTGTGCTCAGACAATTGCACAAAAAGTGATTGCAGGTCGAAGCAGCTACTGGTGTCCCAAATGCCAAGTCTAAAACGACCCCACTGGCCGAGCATCCTCTTGGCCTATTTGAGTCTGATGTCCCTGGGTTTTTTGGACAACACCAGAGGCCCTTTTTTTCCAGACCTGATCTTGGCTCTGGAGCTTTCGGATTTTAACAGCTCACTGTTTTTTGTGGCGACCTCTGTGGCTGCAGTGATCTCAGGTTTTTGGGGAGCTCCCGTGCTGAGGGCTTGGGGCAGCTTGATGACTCTGAGAGCGGGACTTGCCGCCATGGGTTTGGCCTTTGTGGGTATGAGTCAGATGACGAGCTTTATGGGGCTGCTGGCTTTTGCGGCCCTGTTTGGACTGGGCTTTGGCTGGGTGTCGGTGGCGCAAAATGTGGTCATCTGGGAGTCGTCTCCAGATCACCGTCGCCGTCAATTGATGTCTGGTCTGCACAGTATGTACGCCTTTGCGGCTTTGGTGGCCCCGGCCATGGCCTCAGTTCTGGCCTGGATGCAGTGGACGTGGAGGGAGGGTTTTCTGGTGGCTGGACTCTGGCCTCTGCTCGTCCTGATAGGATCCATTCGCCTGCGCCCTCTGACAGCAGCCCGCACCTCTTCTCCTACGCCAGCTCCTACCTCCACATCCTCCTCCACATCCTCCTCCGCATCCACCACCGCATCCACCACCGCATCCACCTCCACGCGCGCCGCCCAGAACCCCACACCCACCCCTCAGAGGGTGACCTGGCAGGCCCTGTATGTGTCGGTGGTGATTTCCTTTTATATGTTCGCCGAAATTTCTCTGGGAACTCGGTTGGTGCAGTATCTAAGAAGAGAGCTGGATTATTCCGAGGTCGTAGCCCCCCTCTATCTGGCCCTGTTCTTTTTAGGTCTGTGGTTGGGGCGATTGAGCTTTATGCTGCTCAATACGGGCCGTTGGTCCAACCAAAGGGTGATGTTGGCTTCGGCAGTGACCTCCATGCTGGCCTATGTCCTTGGACTCATCTTCCAACAGCCTTGGCTTCTGGTCAGCTGTGGCCTTTTGCTTGGACCCTTTTATCCCGTGGCTCTCAACTATGTCACTGAGCGCTTTCCAAACTCCACCTCGCAGGCCCTGGCATTTTGTGCCGGCAGCGGCTCCCTGCTCGTAGTGATCTTACACTTTTCTTTAGGCATTCTGACTGAGCACTTTGGTCTTCACCTGGCCCTGTTTGTCGGCCCCCTGGGACTTCTCGTGCCAACTGTATTTTTACTTATGGCTCGCAACCCATCTCCAGATCGCAAAGAGCAGAGAGCTTCTTCTTAGGAATGCTCTCTCAATGTGATCTCTCCAGCAGATCTTCAGGTCTTCAGATCTTCAGATCTTCGGCAGTATCTGTGGCAGTATCTGTGGCAGTATCTGTGGCAGTATCTGTGGCAGTATTTTTGGCCGCATTTGTAGGTAAAGATGACCCCTATGGTTTCCTGGAGTTGGTCTCATGGTGTTGGCCTCCTTTGCCTCTCATCCGCGAAGCCCCCGTTTCATTTTCTCTAGGCCAAAGCTCTTCACCCCCTCTCGGAGATTGCAGCCTCCACACAAAATGCGCAAATTCTCCTCCTCACATCCGCCTCCATGGGCCACTGGAACAATGTGATCCACTTGAAGCCCCTTTTTGCTCCCACATTTCACACAAGCCCCACCATCTCTCTCCCAAATTCGATACCTCTTGCTCTTTGAAATTGACCGCGTTTTGGGCCCAGCGGCACTTTTGACGCTCCCTTTAAACGGCGCCGTAGTGAAAGCTCCTTCATCAGCAGCCGTTGGCATTCCATCAGCAGGCAAGTTCTTTGTATCCTCCTTCAAGGCTTCTTCATCTCTTCCCGCATCTCGATCCATTCTTCCCACATCTCGATCCATCGCCTCCAGGCGGCTCACATCAAAATGGGTGGTGGTCTTTCCATTTCTTCTTTTTCCGAATTTCTTGTCCATCAGTGAGCTGAGGCTCAAGGTCGCCATTTCCTGAATGAGCTCGGCCCAACTCATCCCTAAGCCCTTTGGTCCTAGGAGTGTGCGCACCTCCTCAAGCTGAGACAAAAGCCCTCGACTGAGCACCAGTCGAAGCTCAGTTTGTTCTGAGGACAAGATCTTTGCCTGTTCCTTGGGTGCAGGGGCCTGAATCCCCACTGCTTCCATTTTCTCTATCAGAGCGACTTGTCCCTG
>SKYF01000020.1 GCA_007128005.1 Bdellovibrionales bacterium | reverse complement strand
CGCAGGATTCAGGCCATGAAGTTGCTCCGGGAGCTGCCCCAAGAGGAGGCAAAGGAGCTGGAGAAAAAGATTGAAGATGGGAGCCTCAATCTCACCAATATCTGCCAAGCCCAGAGCTTTTTTAATGAGGTCAAGAAGGCCTCCCCCAACAAACCCCTTCAGGTCAAAGAAAAGCTGGATGTTCTCAAAGAGCTTGAGCACAAGTCCTCCCGTCAGGGCCAAGCAGCCCTTATGGAGAAGAGGCAAGATGCAGGCTTAGATATGCCCCTGCCAAAGGAAAAGACTCGGATTTTGTCGGGGGAGCACTCGGAGCTGCGGTTGGTGCTCAACAAAGAGCTCTTGGCCGAGCTCGAAGAGGTTCGCGCTCTTTTGGGACAAAAGGCCATGGGAATGAGTTGGGCCGAACTGATTGGCGAGATGGCGGCTTTGAGCAAGGAGACCCTCAAGGATAAAAAATTTGGCAAGAGACGAGAGTCAACGCAAAGGGCAGAAACCCAAACGGCAGGAACTCAAACGGCAGTTATTGAAAAGGCCGAAATGGCGACGATGTCGACAACAGCAACGACGACTCCATTCACTCCGGCGCTGAGGAGACGCTGCATCCAAACCGCCGCGCCCAAACCGCGGTCGATTTCAAAGGGCAAGAGGTCTCGAGTGTGGGAGAGAGATGGTGGGGCCTGTGTGAAGTGTGGAGGTCAACAGGGCCTTCAGGTGGATCACATTGTTCCGGTGGCTCTGGGGGGAGGTTGCGAGGAGGAGAACCTTCGTCTTTTGTGTTTTGGTTGCAATGTGCGAGAGGGGGTGAAGGAGTTTGGGCTGAAGAGGATGAAGCGGGATGTTGGGATCTAAACCTTTCACAGGGGGCCTCACAGGGGGCGTGACAGGGCGCCTGATCGGGCGCAAGACAGAGCGCGTGACAGAAGATCTCCGGACAGAAATCTGTCTGAGGTCGGACATCTGACATCGTCTGAGCCCCCTTAAGCCAAGCCCGCCCCTTTGCACTACAGAAGACTATCAACTGGAAGCGGCCCACTGAGGACTATAAAGACTCCTAAGGAGCCACCTCTAAGCAAGAAGAGTCTTCAAGATAGGAGCTAGTGATAACAGATTTCAGAAGGTCTCTAAGCTCCTGCGACCCACCATTGCACAGGTGCTCGGAAAGGCTACAAACAGTGGGCCTTAAAAAGTGGCTCTGCTTCTCGTCCACAATTTGAACATCGGCCGCACCAATGGCCATGCAATTGGCTGTGTCTGGGAAATAGATAGTGGTCAGACAGATCTTTGCCCCTTGCAGGCTGCGGACAAGCTCTTCCTGGACGAGGTGATCAAGATTGCAGCGCTTCTTTCGATTGATCTCATAGATGCCCTGTTGCAGATCAATCTCTAGAAAACCCTCGTCTTGTTGCTCATCAAACCATTGGGTTACATCCGGGCTCTCGTAAGACTCAAACAAACTCACATAGGGTCCAAAGCGCACAAGCTGAGGAGTATCGACAACACCGACAATTCTCTGATTTATGATGGGGGAACCATCCTCGATATCATTGCCAGCCGAAAGCTGTTTGTTGTGAACACCCTCGCAGCTCTGAAAGAAGCTGGCTAGTATGGCAACGTTGACAATTAAAACTATTTTAACCTTCAAGCTCATAGATCTCTTCCTTCCGATGTGACCCGAGCACCAAAGTGCTCATAAATATCAAATGCAAGAAAAGGACCACATCTTCATTATTCGTATCTGATTGAAAAAATAGGCTTTTAATGACCTCAGCACCCATAAGACCCTCTGATGAGGTAAGCCGAGGTAAGCCGGCGAACTTTTCAACAGCTGTGTCTCTCTGAGACAGTCCGCCAAAAAATAGCTAAACCCCCCTTAAGTTTTTGGGACTGGACCCCGATAGGTCTTTTGTCAGTAATGACGGGTAGCTTTGACGGGTTGAAATCGCCAGTCAGACGATACAGTAAAGGACGTAAATGATGAAAACACTCTTTGCCACAATACCCCTTTCACTCTGCTTATCTCTGGGGACAGTCGTTTTTAGCACAAGCCTGGTGGGGTGTAGGTTGGACGACAATCGGCTGCGTGGGAATATCAAGATTCCCATCCATAGAATTGACTTCAAAAAAACAGAGATCCTTGAAAACGGGCCCGTCCCTGCGGATGGAAGCTCGGAGCTGATCCTGCTTGTGCACCTAAAGAACTCTGACGGCACTGTGGTGCCCAACTACCGCCCTGAGTACGAGGTTGTGTCAGGACCGGGGGTGATCGAGGCTCCCTGCACCGAGAGCACTAAAGATGGGATCTCAGCCTGCTTGCTCCGCGCCAATCAGGCTGGGGCTAAGGTTCTTCGCTTGGTCAACGCCAAGGTGGGGCTTGAAAAGGAAGTTTACTTTGAGTCCCCTCATCGCAAGGGGAGAATCTTAGGATTGATCTCGGGAGCGGAGACCAGTGTTTCTACCACTCCGGGCAATTACTGGGGTGAGTTTTCCCTGGGCAATTGGACGGAGGAAGTGCAGTTGGAAAGCAACGATGGCTACCAGGGATTTTTCTCTGTCCAGGGGGACTTTGTCTCAATGTGAGGCCGACTGACGGCCGAGAGCAAAGATTGAGGAGATGATTGGATGAACGTGAATGAGTCCAAAAATTTAGGCCAAGTCACAGCGATATTCGCTCTAATGATGATAGGCTTGGGAGCTTTTCAGGGAGTCACCTGGGCTCAAAACCTTCCGGCCAGCCTGACTCTGCAGGGCCGTCTGCTCACCCCCAGCAACACTCCTGTCGAGGCCCCCAATGTGGAGATTCAACTTCAAGTCTTATCTCCCACCGGATGCGTTCTCTTTGAAGAGCAACACAACTTAAATATGGTGAACTCAGATGGAGTGTTTTCCCTCGCTCTTGGGCTTGGCACACGCAATACCGGACGAGGGCTGTTTGAGGACACAAGCTCTCTTAAAGAGATCCTCAGCAACCAAGCAGAACTAACAGACTTAGATACTTGCAGTGGGGGCCAGACAAGCTATCAGCCCGCCAGTGGAGACAGCCGACGGGTGAGGATCAGCTTCAACGACAACCAGGGCAGTGGCTTTCAGACCTTTGGCGAAGACCTCAGCGTCCGCAGTGTTCCCTATGCCCTGCATGCCGGATCTCTACAGGGCCGCACCCCCCAGGACTTTGTGCAAATCCCCAGTGAATTGGCTTCCTCGGCCCAGACCAACTTCACCAGTCTGTTTGGTGCCGACCCCACCTATGGCTTTTCCGCCCTGCAGGATATCCTGGCCGGTGCCCCTTACGCCAAGGCCGACGGCTCAGACTTCAGCCCCTCAGGCCCAGTGGACTTTCAAGGGCATCCACTGATCAACCTGCCCACACCTCTTGACCCCCACCATGCTGCCAACAAGGGCTATACGGACAGCACTCTGGCCGGGCGGGAGTTGACCTCAACTGACTTTGAGGGCCTAGCGCCCTCAGACCTTGGCAAGGCCATCACTTGGGGGGGCGACAAATGGGTTCTCACCGAGCTCAGCTCCACGGATGACAGCAAGCTCCCCCTAGCGGGCGGCAGTATGCAGGGACATATCAACATGGACAACAGCGACCTTCTCAATGCCCGGGACATCACTGGGGTGAGAGTGGCCCTCAGCGGAGAGGCCATTGTGGGAGAGGCGGGGCTGACCT
>SKYF01000086.1 GCA_007128005.1 Bdellovibrionales bacterium | reverse complement strand
TTTTTCGTGAAAGGCCCGATTTGCGGGCGGTGATCTGGTTGGGATATCCGGACTCGAACCGGAGACCTCTACCATGTCAAGGTAGCGCTCTAACCAACTGAGCTATATCCCAACAAACTCGTTACTTTATGCACACAACTAAACCCGACAGCCCAGTGAGGTCAAGCTCCCAGCGAAGTCCTGAGCCCACAAGTCAAAGATCTCTTTGGGTGAAGCAGCAACGCCATGGCGAGCGAGAGAGTCCTGGGGCTGATGCTCCTGGCCACAGGGGCGAATGAGCTCAAAGTCCTCAAGCCCATTGTTCACATTTAAAGCCAGGCCGTGAGTACTCAGGCCTCGACTTACTTTTAGCCCCAAGTAGAGGATTTTGCCCTGCTCAGTAAACAGCCCAGGGCGGCCTTCCTGCTGAAAGGTCTTAAGGGCGAACTGTGATTGCAAAAACTCCTGACTGTAGTTGAGCAGGTGTTGAGCCCAACAGCGCACCGTCAGGCCAAAACTGGGCAGGTGAATCAGGGGGTAGATGACCAGCTGGCCTGGGGAGTGGAGAGTGGCCTGCCCTCCTCGAGAACTTCTGTGGAGCTCAAATCCCCTGGTTTTGAGTTCCTCCGGCGCCAGGAGAAGGTCCTTCTCTGGGCGGCCTCTGAGCCCCAGGCTGATCACTGGTTGGAATTCAAAACCCAACAGCACCGGCTTTTGGATGCGAAGAGTCAAAGAGCGGGCTTCTTGCTGAATTTGCTCCCCCTGTTGATAACTTTGTAGACCATGCCATATGATCAAGGGCACATCCTTTTGTTTGTCGTTGAGGGGGAAGTTTTAAATGAATTTTAGGTCACTGACACTCCGATTTTCCCTGATTTTTTTAAGTTTGGCGGGCCTGGTCTTTTTGGCCAAGGGCTTTGCGGGCTTGCCTCCTCTGGGGCCCTTTTTCTCGCCCTCTCAGGGCTTTTGGCACAACTCTGCCGTAAATTTAAGCCCCAAAAACAGGGGCCAGATGGAGTTGGAAGGCTTGCAGAGCCAAGTAAAGATCCTGTGGGATGAGTCGGGAATCCCTCATATTTTTGCAGAATCCGACCGGGACTTGTATTTTGCGCAGGGCTACCTTGAGGCCAGCGAGAGACTCTTTCAGATGGATCTGATCACTCGAGTGGGCTCAGGGCAATTGGCAGAATGGGTGGGAGATCGGGGACTGGACCTGGATCGCTTTTTTGTAGGTTTAGGGCTCAGACAGGCGGCCCAAAAGGCGCTTGGAGTGATGATGGCCGACGAAAAGACCAGAGAGGCCCTGGTGGCCTACTCCGAGGGCGTCAATGCCTTTGTCGACAGCCTTGACTACAAAATATATCCTATTGAGTACAAACTACTGGATGTGGAGCCGGGGCGCTGGAGTCCTGATCGAACAGCGGCTTTTTTAAAGATGATGAGCTTTCGTCTTGCCGGACTCAATCATGACTTGGATCTGACAAGGGCCCTTCAAAAGCTCGGGGCCGACAGAGTCCAACAGCTGTTTCCAGATTTTGTGGAGCCCATTGAGCCGGTCATTCATGAGGGTTTAGGGGGACCTCTTGCTCAGGCCGGTGGGCGAGCCGGGCCAAGGGATTCGAATCCTCAAGAGGTTTTTGTCAGTGCCTTTAACAGCTTCCCCGACTACTTTAATCCCTTTCGTGAAAACGGCTCCAACAGTTGGGCGGTTGCCCCTGAGCGCAGTCAAACGGGCCGAAGCCTCGTGGCCAACGACACTCATCTGGGCTTTGGTCTGCCGGGCAACTGGTATGAGCTTGCTTTGGTCAGTCCCAGCCAGAGTGTTTACGGGGTCAGCTTTGCGGGCACTCCAGGAGTGATGATTGGCTGGACGCCCTCGGTGTCTTGGGCCGTCACCAACGGCTACTCAGATGTTTTGGACTGGTATGAGGTGGAATTCAAGTCAGAGGACAGCAGTGAGGAGTACTACTTTGAAGATGAGTGGTGGACCACTGAGAGCTTTCATGAGGTCATTGTCAGTCGCTCAGGTAAGGAGATCTTTTTAGAGCAGGCCTGGACTCATCAGGGGGTGGTCATGCACAGGCAGGGCAAGCTGGGTCTTGTGGCCCGGTGGGTTCCCCACCGAGGCTCCAATGAGCTAAAGACTTTTCTTGAACTCAACCGAGCAAAGACCTATGCCGATTGCAGAAGTGCCATTCAGCACTTTGAAGCCCCCTCTCAGAACTTTATCTGCGCCGACCAAAGTCAGATTGGCATTTTTCACCAAGGGCGCTTTCCAGTTCGCAAGAAGGGACAGGGCCGCTACATCAAGGATGGGCGAAGCAAGAGATCAGATTGGGCAGGTTGGTTGAGCGCGGAGGAGTTGCCACGCCTAGAAAGCCCACAGAGCGGGGTTTTGCGCTCGGCCAATCAGCGTCCTGTGACCGAGAATTTTGGCAATTACTTTGGGTGGGATTTCCCCCCAAGCTATCGAGCTCGGCGCATCAGCCAGCTGTTGGATGTGAATGGCACCAATACGTTTTCGGCCCAAGATCTGAAGCAGATGCAGCTCGACAATCTCAATTTACATGCCCAGGCCTATCTGCCCCTAATGCTTGAAATCCTTGGGGCTGAGAACAGCCACTCCAGTCTCAGCCCCCTTTCGCGCAAAGCCGCTCAAAAACTAGGGGGCTGGAACTACTTAGATCTAGCCAAAAGTGTTGAGCCGAGCCTGTTTTTTTTCTGGTGGAGGAACTTTGAGGACTTGTTGTGGACCCCTCATTTGGGGGAGCGGCAGGACACTCTTTTTCCAAACTTGCAGCGCACAGGAAGCCTTGTGGCCGCGGTTTGGCAAGATAAAAATCACCCCGACAATCAGTGACTTGGGGAGGAGAGTTTAAGCTCTCTGCTGGTGCGAGCCATGAATCAGACTACGGAGACACTCCGGCTGGACTTTGGCAATGAGATAGAGTCCTGGCAGTGGGGCCGAACAAGGCCCAGTGATTTTCCTCATATAGCGCGTATCCCAGGGCTTGGGGAGATGGGTCGCTCGATAGATGGCAGCACCCATACAGTCAACGTCAACCGAGGGGATCATGGGGCGGCATGGAGGATGGTGGTGGAGCTAGGAGATGAAACTCAGCCCACCCGCGGATGGGTCAATTTGCCTGGCGGGCAAAGTGGCAACCCCTTTGATCCCTCCTATCTGGAATTTTTAGACGACTGGGCAGAAGGCGGATTTCGGCAGGCGCAGATTCACTCGGAGCCCGATCAGCTTACCGATAGCGCACCCTCTCGCCTCTACTTATATCCAACGACTGACAAGGAGATAATACAAAAATGATTTATATTATTTTAATCGGCCTGTTGGCCACCGTCTGGATTATGCCCTGGTGGGGAGCTGCACTTTGGACCTTTGTCTATGGGTGGCTGCAAGAAAAACGAACCAAGGCCCTATGGCAGTCCACCTTGGTGGCGAGCTTGGCCTGGGGGGTGCTGGCTCTGCTTGCAGACAGTCGCTCAGAAGGCCTTATCTCTTTGCGTATGACCGAGATGCTGGGGCTGACGTCCTGGCAGCTCTTCCTGGTGACCGGAGCTGTGGGAGGCATAGTTGGCCTTTCAGGGGCTTTGCTGGCAGTGGCACTTAGACCCTTTCCCAAACCCGAAAGGCCCGGCTTGATTATGGATCCCATTCGCCCGGCTCTAGCACTCGGTCTTTTGCCCCTGTTGATGGGGGCTTCACCTGCTGCGCAAGCTGCTGCGATTGAAACCAACTTGTTTTACCTATCGGATAACCTCGAAGCCGCAGACAAAGCCACTGGCTCAAAGATGTTTGTCGACGGAGCCATTCTGATCAACCTCACTCGCAGGGGCCGCACCATGATTGGCTGGAACGTGGGGATGATCAACACTGCGGATACAGGAGATACGGAGAGGTCTTTTAGCCTTCAAGAGATGGGACCAAAGCTGAGCTTTCACATGGGGCGTGAGAAGGAGTGGGGGTTGGCCTTTGTCTACAATCTCAATGCTACGGCCAAGTACAAGGCCGGGGCAGATGAGGCGGAGTGGCGGGGCACTAGCTATAAGGTGGAATTTGGCTACAACCCTCAGCTCACTGAGCGCCTCTTTGGGGGGCTGAGGCTCAACTACTACACGGCCTCTTTTAACGAGCAGCTTGTGGGATCGACCAACTACTCCACCATTAGCAACTCCAGGGCCCTTATCTATCCGAGCTTTCACCTGAGTTTTCGCTGGGATTGACTTAAGTACTGGCCACAAATATCCATAGTGGCTGACATTTGGGCTTGGAACCTCAGTTGAGCGAGCAGCTCCTGAGCCCAAGTGAAATGAGCTTGTGAAAAGTCCGTGCTCTGCTTCAGCTCTCTGCGCAGAGTCTCATAGACAAAGTCGTTGAGGATCAGGGCCTGAGCTGGGCCTGAGTAGACAATGGCGGATGCTGACAAGGGAATCCAGATGTCTTTCAAATAGGCCGAGGACTGGTTGATCAGGCTTTGTTCCCACAGCTGGCCCATTTGAACCAGGGCCTCTATGCGGTAGATCTGAGCCCAAAAGGGCATCTGCTGAAGAAACTCAGGCAAACTCAGTTGAAAAACAGGGGGCTTTTGCAGACCTTGACGAGTTTCTTCAAGCCGAATCCTAAAGGCCGCCACAGTCATGTCCAAGTCTTCTCCGACAAGGGGCTTTAAGTCCCTATAGGTCTGTCGATGGGATTCCCCATAGAGCCGAGAAAGCCCTAGTTTCAGTTCAGGATCTTGAAATTGATCTAGGGCACGGGCTGCCAGCTGATCCAGGGCCACTTCCAGCTCTGCCAGGGATTGAATGTGAGCAAAGGCCGAAGGCAGCTTTTGAGAAGATGTGGGCAGAAGAATATGGCCGTAGTTGGGCTGAGCCGAGGGGCGGGGTCTGAGATTGTGATTGTCTGGACCATTGTGGGGTGCCATGACAGCTTGAGCTGAAAAGCCACAAAAACTCAGCCCAAATACAAGATTCTGAAGCCTCCGAATAAGATTTAATGAAATCATTGTGCGGAGAATGCCACATATCTGGCCTAAGGGAAAGGTACCCTGAAGGGTTTATAGGGTTCCCGCTCGGGAGGCTTTGTCTTTTTGTAGGGGTTGACGTAAACTTTTGGGAGTGAAGGCATTTAGAAAACTCAGTCGATTGATGGCAGTCACAGGGGCTTTCTGCAGCGGAGCGGGTCTTGTGGGCTGTGCTCCCTTTCAGGGAATGGCCCCGCTGACAACTCCTGAATTCACTCCCACCTCAAGGGTGATCACTCCCATTGAGCAATCCGGCAGACTTCGAAACTCTGCACGGGACAGTGAATTCTCCCTCTCTTGGCCGGTGGAAAGTGGGCATATCACCCAGAAGTTTCGTCCCCAGCGCAACCCATCTCATCAGGGCATCGATATCGGCGGGGCCAGGGGAACACCCATCCTTGCAGCCCATGAGGGGCGGGTGATTTACACCGGACAGCACTTTCGCGGCTATGGGAATATGGTGCTCTTAGAGTTCAACGAAGAGTGGGCAACCCTCTACGCCCATCTGCACACAATTGATGTCAGAGAGGGGCAGTGGGTGCACAGAGGTGCGAAATTGGGAGGCATGGGGCGCACGGGACGGGCCACGGGAGTTCACCTGCACTTTGAGCTGATCCGCAACAAACAGCCCATTGACCCTCTCACCCGCTTGGGTCCCCCTCCTGCCGACATTCGCCTGCGTCAAGCCCAGGTGCCGAGGTAGTTGCCGCAAAAGTCTTTGATCTCGGAGCGAACCCTATTGAGTAAGGCCTCATCCTGGGGGGACTTTAAGACCTGAGATATCCACTGGGCGACCTGTTTCATCTCAGGTTCCTTCATACCCCTTGTGGTCAGAGCCGGGGTGCCAATGCGAATCCCGCTAGTGACAAAGGGAGAGCGGGTTTCATTGGGAACGGTGTTTTTGTTCACCGTGATGCCTGCCCGGTCCAGGGCCTCCTCGGCCTCTTTGCCACTAATGCCCGTAGAGTTCAGATCCATCAGCAGCAAGTGGTTGTCGGTCCCTCCGGTGACAAGCTCAAAACCTTCGGCCATAAGGTCCTGGGCAAGAGTTTGGGCGTTCTTGACCACCTGAGCGGCGTAGTTCTTAAAGCTCGGTTTTAGGGCTTCTCCAAAGGCCACCGCTTTTGCCGCAATCACATGCTCCAAGGGGCCACCCTGAATGCCAGGAAATATCTTGGAGTTGACTTTCTTGGCCCGATCTAAGGAGCTCAAGATGATCCCTCCTCTAGGGCCGCGCAAAGTCTTGTGGGTGGTCGAGGTCACATAGTCGGCATAGGGCACAGGAGAGGGGTGAGCTCCGCCCGCCACAAGGCCTGCAAAATGGGCCATATCCACCACCAGGCAAGCCCCCACCTCAGTGGCAATCTCGCGAAACAGAGCAAAGTCCAAAGTTCTCGGGTAGGCGCTGTAGCCCGCAATCAAAATCTTAGGCCGGTGTTTTTTTGCCAAATCGCGGATCTGATCGTAGTTCAGGCGGCCTGATTGAGGGTCAATTCCGTAGTGCACGGCCTTATAGAGAATCCCACTAAAGTTGACTGGAGAGCCATGGGTGAGATGCCCTCCATGGGAGAGGTCCATGCCCATAAGAGTGGAGCCGACCTCAGCCTCGGCCAAAAAGACTGCCATATTGGCCTGAGATCCAGAGTGAGGTTGAACGTTGGCATGCTCGGCCCCAAAAAGCGCCTTGGCTCGTTCAATGGCCAAGGTCTCTATTCCGTCAACGTACTCACAGCCACCGTAGTAGCGCTTCCCGGGGTAACCCTCAGCGTATTTGTTGGTCAGAATGGAGCCCTGGGCTTCCAGCACTTCCTGTGAAACATAATTTTCAGAGGCAATCATTTCTAACCCAAATTGCTGACGTTCTTGCTCACGAACAATCAACTGACCCACTTCAGGATCTTTATTGATCAGGTTCATCTGTCTTGCTCCTTTTTTCTCTTCTATCCACAATTAGAGTTTATCCACTCGCCGTTGGTGCCGTCCGCCAGCAAACTCTGTTTCAGCAAACACCTTAAAGATCTCTTGCGCCTCTGCAAAATCGGTCAGTCGCCCCCCTAGGCACAGCACATTTGCATTGTTGTGCTCTCTAGAAAGTCTGGCCCACTCCGGATTGCAACAGAGAGCTGCCCTCAGATGAGGGTGTCGATTGGCGCGAATGGCCATGCCCTGACCAGAGCCACAGATCAGCAGGCCAAAGGAATCTGGCTCGGCTTTTATGCGCTCAGCCACTCGATCCGCAAAGTCCGGATAGTCGACTGAGTCTTCGCTCTCGGTGCCAAGATCCTGATGAGGAACATCCTTAAGCACCGTCTGCCTTAAATACTGTTTTAAGGCAAAGCCTGCATGATCCGAGGCAAGAAACCAGATTTTAGGTTGCATAGTCTATCCCTATCATTGATCACTAAAATCAGTGTTAAATTTTCGAAAAAATCAAGCAGGCGTTGGTGCCACCAAAACCAAAACTGTTGTTCAGGGCGTGGCGGATGCTCTTTTCACGTGCCTGCAGAGGAACATAATCCAAATCGCAGTCATCACTGGGGTTTTCTAAATTGATCGTAGGGGGAATGGCCCCCGAATGAACGGCCATAATGCAGAAGATACTTTCAATGGCTCCAGCAGCCCCTAAAGTGTGGCCCGTCATGCTCTTGGTGCTGCTCACCCAAAGTTGACCGGCATGCTCTGCAAAGACCTGCTTGATGGCCTGAGTCTCAATCTCATCCCCAACAGGAGTGCTCGTGCCGTGGGCGTTGATATAGTCCACTTGGTCACGGGCCAGTTCCGCGTCATCCAAGGCCAACTGCATGGCCACGGCTGCACCCGCTCCTCCAGGAGCCGGAGAGGTCATATGATAGGCATCACTGGAAACCCCGTAGCCACTGAGCTCAGCGTAGATCCTAGCCCCTCTGCGGCTGGCGTGCTCATAGTCTTCAAGAACCAAAGTGGCAGCCCCTTCACTGAGGACAAATCCATCCCGATCCCTGTCCCAGGGGCGGCTGGCCCGCTCAGGTTCGGAGTTCCTGGTCGATAGAGCCTTCATGGCCCCAAATCCACCAATGGCCATGCCGCAGACTGTGGACTCGGTCCCACCACAGATCATGACATCACACTGACCACTTCGGATGTAGTTAAAGGCCTCACCAATGGAGTGAGCTCCCGTGGCACAGGCCGAGGTGACCGAATAGTTGGGGCCCTTAAGTCCGTACTTCATGCTCACCTGGCCAGCGGCCAAATTGGTGATCACTGCTGGAATAAAAAAGGGCGATAGCCTTCCTGGACCCCTCTCAAGCAAGGTCTGATGTTGCCTCTCAATGATCGGAAGCCCGCCCATGCCTACGCCAATCAGCACTCCCGCACGGTGGCCCAGATTGTCGAGGCCGCTCAGACCACTGTCCTGAATGGCCATTTCAGTGGCCCCCAGACTCAGGTGAATAAAGCGGTCCATTTTCTTTTGTTCTTTTTTGTGGACATAAAGGTCTGGGTCAAAGCCCCTGACCTCACCGGCAATCTTGGTGTCATACTCCTGGCAGTCAAAGCCAGTGATGGGTCCAATTCCCGACACTCCTGCAAGAGCCTTCTCCCAGGTCTCAGTCAGCGAAAGTCCCAAAGGTGTCAGGCAGCCCATACCTGTCACGACGACTCGGCGCTGCTCCTTGGGCTTTCGCAAAAAGATACTCTGATCAGGACCCCTGAGAGTGACTCCACCCATTAGGCTTTGCCCTTGCTCTCCAGGTAGTTGAAAACATCTTGAACGGTGCGCAGCTTTTCGGCGTCCTCATCGGGGATTTCGATATCAAATTCCTCTTCCATAGCCATGACAAGCTCCACAATGTCCAGGCTGTCGGCACCCAGATCATCGATAAAGGAGGCCTCGGACTTGACTCTCTCGGGATCCACACCCAGTTGCTCTTCAATGATTTTTTTTACTTTTGGTTGAATGGACATGATTTTTGCCTCCACTGATTTGTTATTCGCTCGAACTTTAAGTGTTAGTTTTGCTTTTTCTTTTTTTCAATTCAAATTACATGTAGAGGCCGCCATTGACATGGAGCACCTGACCGGTGATGTAGCCGCTCTCCTCGCTGAGTAAAAACACCGCTGCCTGAGCAATGTCTGCTCCCGACCCCAGGCGGCTTAAGGGAATGCGCTCGGCAATCTTGGCCTTTTGCTCTTCATCCAGGCTATCGGTCATATCTGTGGCAATGAATCCGGGGGCAATGCAGTTCAGTCTCAGGTTTCGCGAAGCCAGTTCCAAGGCCATGGCCCTTGTCATGCCCTCAATGCCCGCTTTGGAAGCCGCATAGTTGGCCTGTCCCGGATTTCCGCTGTGAGCAATCACACTGGTGATATTGACAATAGAACCTTTGCGCGCCTTGAGCATAGTTTTTAGGGCCGCTTTGCTGCACAAAAATGTACCGCGCAAGTTGGTTTGCACCACGGAGTCAAAGTCCTCCTCTTTCATCCGAAGCAGCAGCTGATCCCTCGTCACCCCCGCATTGTTGACCAAGCCATCGAGTCCTGAGAACTGCTCCAGCACCTGAGCAAAACCCTCTTCCACAGAGGCCGAGTCGGCAATGTTCATAGCCAGAGTCATATGTCCTTCTCCACTGAGGCCCTCGAGCACGGCCTGAGCTGCCTCAGGTCGACTGGTGTAGGTGAAGGCCACCCTGGCTCCCTGCTGGGCCAAAGTCTCAACAATGGCTCGTCCAATTCCGCGACTGCCTCCGGTGACCAGAATTCGCTGTCCTGCCAGACGCATTGCCGGTGGATTGTTCACTTTAAGACCTCCTCTAAAGTCTTTAGATCTTCAAGAGAGTTGATATTGAAGGTGCTAAAGGAGTCACTGTCAATTTTTTTAACCAGACCAGAGAGCACTCGCCCTGGCCCCAGCTCTAGGCATTTTTGAACGCCCAGGACTTTTAGGGTCTGAACACACTCAATCCAGCGCACAGGGGCACAAATCTGCTTAAGAAGATTGTGGCGCAACTTTTCAGGCTCTTGCTCTGCTTGGGCCGTGAAGTTTTGCACCACAGGAAAGCTGGGTTGAACAAAATCCATCTGCGCCAATTCAGGGGCCATAGCTCTCTCAGCAGGCCCCATCAGTGAGCAGTGAAAGGGAGCAGAGACTTTAAGGGGGATGAACTTGCTGCGAGACGGGGAGGGCTGAATGACCTCAGGAGAGTAGTGCTCCGTCAGCCAATCGATGGCCGCCTGACGGCCACTGATCACCACCTGTCCTGGGGCATTAAAGTTGGCAGGCTCCAGGGGACCAAGCCCACTTTTCGACTCCACCCATTGACAGAGCTGTGTCACCTGCTCTGAGGTCATCCCCATGACGGCAAGCATCCCTCCCTGACCCACTGGAACGGCCTCCTGCATGGCTTCTCCGCGAAGCCTTACGGCCTGGATCGCCTGCCCAAAGGGGATGGCCTGAGCGGCAACCAGAGCCGCATACTCCCCAACTGAGTGACCACTGGAGGCCAAGGGAACAAAGTCCACTGCCGATTTGAGACTCTGGTAAGTAGCCACCGAAACCAGCAGCAAGGAGCTTTGCGTGTTTTTGGTCAGCGCCAGCTCCGCCTCCGAGGCCTCAAAACAAAGTCTCTTAAAGTCTAAAGAGAGAGTGTCGCTGGCCTCCTCAAAGAGCTCTTGAGCGACTTTAAAGTTATCGTAGAGAAACCTCCCCATTCCGGGGTGCTGACTGCCCTGTCCGGGAAAGAGTGCTGCAAACATCGCTTCAATATCTCATCAAAATGGCGCCACTGGTGATCCCAGCTCCAAAGGCTGTGAGCAGCAGATTTTGTCCTCGCTGGATTCGCCCATCGCGCACCGCCTTATCCAGAGCGACCACAACGGTTGCCGCTGAAGTGTTGCCCATATCTTCAATTTCCACCACCACTTTGTCCATGGAAATGCCAAAGTGCTTGGCCACGGCCTCGATAATGCGCACGTTGGCCTGGTGGGGAATGACCCAGGAGACCTCCGATGGAGGCATATTGTGGGCTCGCAAAACCTCATGGCAGCACTCGGACATGGTGCGCACTGCGTGTTTAAAAATCTCCCGCCCCTTCATGCGCACGTAGTGCTGACCATTTTCCAAAACTTCCTTTGAAAAGGGCAGGGCTGATCCCCCGGCAGGGAGCACAAACAGGTCACCAATGGCTCCGTCTCCTTGCAGGAAGAAGCTGTAGATCTCAGAGTCTTGATCTTCCTCTGCTCGGGACAAGACAACGGCTCCTGCGGCATCTCCAAACAAAATACAGGTGTCACGTTCCTTGTAATTGACATAGGGGTGGAGCACCTCTGCTCCAACGACAAGCACGTGCTTATAGGCCCCTGTGCGTACAAATTGATCGGCCACAACCAGTCCGTAGACAAAGCCCGAACAGGCCGCCGAGATATCCAATGACATACAGGTTCTTGCACCCAATTTGTGTTGAAGGATGCAGGCCGTATTGGGCATAGGCTGATCCGGAGAAGCCGTGGCCACTAAGATCATGTCCACATCCTGGGCAGTGAGTCCGGCCGCTTCAAGAGCCCGCTGACTGGCTTTGAGTGACAAATCAGAAGTCACCTCTCCATCAGCTGCGATATGCCGAGCGTAAATTCCCGTGCGCTCCATGATCCACTCATGGCTGGTATCGACCATCTTCTCCAGGTCGTGGTTGGTGAGGACCTTCTCTGGCAGATAAGACCCTGTGCCAGAGATTCGGCTGCGGTAGGTCTTTGTTGAGTTCATTCACACCCCCCTTTCAAAGGCTTTAAAGCCTCTCTTAGTCTCGAGGCGCTAGAACCTCACGAGAGCGATAGTAGCCACAGGATGGGCAGACGTGATGGGGGCGCATCAGTGAACCGCAGTTGGGGCAGTTGCGCGTGGTGGGCGCAGTTAAAAAATCATGGGCCCGACGCATATCCCTTTTTGAACGCGAAGTTTTCTTCTTTGGAGTTGGCATAGTCTTTTCCTCTTCGATATTTTTAACTCTTAAAAATTTTCCGAGCTCTCAAAGGCGCTAGTTGTCCTCTAGAATTTGGGCAAAATCAACGATTTACTTGGAAATCCTCACAGTTCAGCTATCCAGCTTCACTCCCTTGAGGGCCTGAAAGGGGCTATGACTCTTTGCGCCATCCCCTTCCTCCTCACCCGGCCTCTTCAGCCAGCCCTTGCGGTAGGCCTCCTGGAGGTTCTCACAGCTATCATCGCAGTCAGGCTTCCCAAGTGGCTGAACAGGCTCAGCCAAACCTATGATTTCACGGGCAAATTGACCTACATTAAAATTCTCATCCGTCAACAAAGTGACATTGGGACCCTGGGGATCCAGCTCAGAGCTGTGATTGACCCGGGCCTCTTTGCCCTGGCGAGGCAGATCTTTAGAGACCACCAACAGCTCGCGAAAGCTCTCCCTGACGGGATATTTAAAGTCAATCCCACACCGGGAACAGAGCAAATTCATCTCTGTCTTCACTTCGCCCGTCACCTCGTAGGCGTTGCCTAGGGGAGCAATATGAATCTCCACAGAGTAGGGGTTGGCTCCCACCAAATCCGCCAAGCTCTCCGTCAACTCTCCGGATTCCTGATTGTAAAAAAAGTCTCGCCCCTCGCGGTACACCTCTCTCAGGTCCACGACCGCAGGACTCAAACTCAATCGCTTTTTTTTGTTTTTAGGCTCTTCCTTCTTCATCCCAGTTTAAGTACTGCTGCCACCCTCAGCAGGCAAGCCCCAATTGAATGGGCCTCTCAATCTTTAAAAAAATAGGATTTGGCGTACTGATTTGAGACTCGCTATTGAGAAAACGCAATTCTTCATTCACACTGAATCTATGAGTTCTTGCAATCCATCCAGCACGTATCTAGGGCCTATCCGTTCACCCACAGGGCTTTTGCACCTAGTTCTCATCCTCCAGATTGTCCTAGGCCTATGGGGCTGTCGCTTGGACGACAACCGATTGAGGGGACGAGTCTTTCTTCCCTCTCAGGACACACCCCCTCCGCCACTCACTCCCGATCCTCCCTTAGCCATTACCTTAGACTCCAACCCCTTTTCACTCTCCAGGACTGCGACCCTGAGCTGGGAGCCTGCCGAGGGCACTCACAGTGTGGAGGTACAGCTGCACCGAGCCTCAGATGGGGCAATGATTGAGGCCTGGACGCCGGCTGAGCCCGGCTATGAGTCCCTGCGCTCCCTTGTGCGGGGAGAGAAGTACTACTATCAGCTTAGAGCCCCGGAGGATCCAATTGGGTTTATGCCCACTATAACATCAATAATAAGTATGGCAATTTCCATATTTGTATGGTAGTTTGGACTGTGGAATTTGAATGGGACCTTGCCAAAGAGCACGCAAATATC
>SKYF01000207.1 GCA_007128005.1 Bdellovibrionales bacterium | reverse complement strand
CCCAGGGCGCGAAACCTATCGGGACTCCAGTAGTCGGGACTCTCTTCGCTGTGACTCAACTGCTCCACAGCCACCCCAAGCCAGATCCAGTGGGGGTAGGTCTGAAGACCCCACATCAACTGCAGATCCGTGTGCAGCCGTTGATTTCTCTTCTGAGTGGATTCTACCTCAGGCAAAGTTGCCCACAGCATTCGTCCATCCAGGCGCAGATTGGATCTTAACTTCCAGCGCAGACTCGGCTCCACGACCTGAGCCCTTGTCCTGGAGAGCCTTCCCGCCAAAGGCAAAAGCCTTGGATACAGGAGTTCAGATGCCAGTCTCAAGCTCAGCCAATAAGTGTCCTCACTGTAGACAAGACCAGTCAAAGAGGCTGTGCCGTAGAGCGAGGTCGAATCTGCCAGGGGCTCACTCACCACATCTGCCCCCACCTCAGCAGATAGGAAGTATCTGCCCCGTTGATCAAATTTCACCCCAGAGCTCAACTTCAAACCCCGGGCTGGCCCCTCATCCCAGTCGGTGGAGGAGGCTGTGGAGTCTGCAGTGGAGTCTAAGGTGAGCCCGTTGGCTTTGACAAAGTAACTCCTGGCTCCCTGATCGGCATAGGGCCAGTAGGGATCCATCTTTGAGCTCTCATAAAAGGCTCTCAGCTGTGAAGCTCTCAGTTGGTCACTGGTGGTAAAGTAGGTCATCTCAAGCCCCACAAGGGAGTCTGCCTGAGCCTGAGCCTGAGCCTGAGCCTGGCTCTGGCCCAGCGCCAAAGCGCTGAGAGCTAGGGATGCGAGAACGGCTTTTAACAAATCACACCTCAAGATGCTTGGCATATTTTTTATAGAGATCTCCAGGAATATACCTTTTAAAAAACCTGCCGTGAACAGGATTAAATTCCCTGCCCTTTTTTCGCTGCCACTGGTCTCTTTTAAAATTCACGTAAAAGCCCATGGTCATCAGAATCACAAAGACAAAGGCCAGGGCAAAAAATAAAGCCGTTATGTATTCCCAATCAAAATTAAGCATGAGCTGAGTCCTCCTTCAGGGCTGTCCCCTCTCGTGTGAGTTTATCCCAAGTCATATTGACACCCAACCACTCCTCGTAAAGGGAGAGCAAGCGCCAAGTTAACAGCATATAAAAATAGTAGACCTTGTTTATAAAGGTCAGGGCCAGCCATACGGGCAGCATCCCCTTGCCGTGGACAGCCAAAGTTGTGGTCAAAATATCGATGCCGAGCAAATAAAAGTACCACATGGTGAACATCTCAAGGCTTCCCGTGGTGAAGTAAAAGGTCAAAAAGTACAAAATCAAACCAAAGTTCAACACCGGGGTCACCACGGATTCGGCCACTAAGTGCAGGGCCACCCAGCGGCCCCTCCATCCAGAACCCAACAGGCCAAAGAAATTCAACAACAGCGCCTGATAGGTTCCTCGGTTCCAGCGGTAGCGCTGACGCAGTAGAGCTTGATGGGTGTCCGGGGCCTCTGTGCGAGCAATCATCTGATCTTCCGTCTTGATTTTCCAACCCCTAGTGAGCAGTCGCATGGACAACTCTGCGTCTTCTGCAAATACATCTTTACCAGAAATAAAGCCCCCTGCTTCCATCAGAGCCTTTCGTCTGAACATTCCGGCTGGGCCGGGCACGATGGGGACCACTCCCAAAAAGGACATGGCTCGACGACTGAAATTCAGACCCACCAAGTACTCCAACTGCTGCAAAAGTAGCAGCACACTGCCTTGATTGACGATTTCCACAAAGCCCGCCACCGCTCCCACCTCTGGATCTTGAAACTGTCGAACGGCCATCTCGACTGCGCCGGCATTCAGACGAGAGTCAGCGTCCACACACATTATGACTTCGCCTTGAGCGTGAAGGAGCCCCAGGTTCAGGGCGCTGGCCTTGCCCTTGTTTTCTTGGTCAATCACTGTCACCGGAATGCGCGGCGAGTAGGTGGCCTCGGCCCGGGCCAGCATGGATGTGCGATCCCGACTTCCATCATTGACGACAATGATCTCCAGACTTGGATAAGTCAGCTCTGTGAGGTTGCGCAGAGAGTGCTCGATGACCTTTTCTTCATTGTAGCAGGGCATGATGACGCTGACCATGGGACGGCGAAAGTCCTGATCGGGAACTCGGTGGAGTCTGAGCACCTCCAGGCGCTGAAGAAAGGTCCCGGTAAAAAAGAACAGGGCCCTGAGCACAACCATACCTAAGTAAAAGAATATGATGGCCTTAATCAGCTGAGAGCTGAACTCTGAGGGAAAGGCTCCCGCCAAGGCAAAGGCCAGTAGAGTGACACTTGCAGTGACTGCAAAGCCCAGCTTAAGCCACTTGATTTCGCTGGGGGCTGCGCTGAGATCCGTCACTCTTAAACCCTTCTCCTTCGACAAGATTCACTGCCGTCGGCTGTTTGACAAAGTTAAACCAGGGAATTTTCTTGGCCTGAAAGCTGTACTTGTGAGGCAGCAGAGGGTCTGGCTGAGTGATGGCAAAGTAGCCATGGGCGGTCTTTTGAAAGGCCACGGCCAGGTTTTTGTGGGTCTCATCATCAAACTTTACAAATTGCCCCAAAATGGTGGGCCTGTCTGTGCCGTAAGACAGGGCCGCTGCTGCCAGCTTTTGGGCCGAAACATTGATCAACAACGGATTGTTCAGGTTGACCAGTGTATCCACTTGATGGATCACCAGACGCTGGGGCATCTGTCCACCGCACATCTGTCTGACCTCTGTCAAAATGGAGTCGTAATCGTGGGTAAGCCCTGCCTCATAGGCAATGTTGGGTTGATAGTTGAGAAAGATAAACTGCTCGGAACTCAGGTAGTCCTTAAAATTCAAATCCCAATGGTAAAAGTTCTCCAAAAAGGACAGGGGTGACTCAAAAGTGATCAGCACACAGCGCTCGCCTTTCTTGAGTCCGTCGTAAATAAACTGTCCGAGGACAATGTTGCCCGAATGATGATCGGGAGTTTCCACGACACTCATCAGGTGGGCTGGCACCCCCCCACTGAGATTGTCAAAGACCTCTGTTCCCCAACTTAAATTCTCCAAGTGCATAGTCTTACCCATGATCTCTCATCGGCCTTTGCCTGCCAGGGGTTAAAGAAATTTTTATGGTGCGTCGCGTGACAGACCCACTCTCTGGCCGCTGAGTTTGACAGACATTCGTCTAGGGGCAATTTTAAGCGCCACGGAGGTGAGTGTATGAATATCAGGAGTTCTTTTATTCTAGTGGTGGTTTTGACCTTTTTCACCTTCTTTGGACTGGCCTTTCAGGGCAGTGTCTGGGCCGTGCCGGCTCAGGGTCAAAGGATAATGGTGTCAGGCCCCTCCCCCCATGTTGTGGAAGTGGCAAGGCTTGTGGCCGACCGGGGCGGGAATGTGGCCGACGTGGCCGTGGCCATTGGCCTTACTTTGAGTGTCACCAGCCCCTACTATGCCGCCCTTGGCGGAGGGGGCTTTGCCCTGATCAAGATGGAGGACGAGGTCACCGTCCTCGACTTTCGCGAGGTAGCCCCCAAGGCCACAGGACCCAACTACTATTTGGACCTGCCAGAGGGAGCCTCGCGCCTGGGAGGAACAGCTGTGGCCGTTCCCGGAGTTCCCATGGGGCTTTGGGAGATCCACCAACGCTACGGAAAATTGCGCTGGACGGCTCTATTTGAGTACCCCTTAAGACTAGCTCAAAGAGGCTTTCGAGTCTCTGGCGAGTGGGCTGAGATGACCGAGAGAGCTCACCAGGAGTTCAACCCTGCAGGCAAAAGGCACTTCCTTAAGGCCAAAGGGGAGCTCTATCGCCCCGGAGATGTGCTTCGGCAAAGAGAGCTGGCTCAGGCCCTCCGGCTGCTGCGCAGGCAGGGGCCGCGCGGATTCTATCAGGGGGCTGTGGCCCGCGACCTAGTCAAAGCTGTTCAGGAGTCGGGAGGACACCTCAGCCTGGAGGACCTCAGCAACTACCAAACCCGTTGGCTCAAGCCCATGGTGACAGAGTTTCAAGGGCACAAAATCTATCTGATGCCACCGCCCTCAAGCGGCGGACTGGTGATCCAAACCGCCCTGCACCTAATAGAGGCCCTGGACCTCCCCCAACAGGCCCCTTTGAGCTTAACGGAGCTGCACCTGCTCGGAGAGATCCTCAGCCGCTCCTTCCGGGGCCGAGCTCTACTGGCAGACCCCGACTTTCACAACAACCCCACAAGGGCTTTGCTGTCTGAGGCCTACCTCGAGGAGCTCAAAAAATCCATTGATCCTCGGAAGAGTCAAAGCCTCGATCCTCTGCCCGAGAGCTTTGGCCAAAATGAAAACACCACCCACTACTCGGTCATCGACAACGAGGGTCGCGCCATTGCCATCACTGTCACCCTCAACGGAAACTATGGATCCAAGGTGGTCACCCCCCGCTTTGGCATTGCTCTCAACAACGAGATGGACGATTTTACCACCAGGCCCGGAGAGCCAAATATGTTCGGTTTGGTTCAAGGCACTGGCAATCAAGTCAGCCCTGGCAAGCGCCCCTTAAGCTCCATGTCCCCCACTTTGGTTGAAAAGGACGGCCAGGTGATCATGGCCATCGGCTCCCCCGGAGGTCCCCGCATCATCAGCGGAGTCTTGCAGGTGCTCTATAGAACTCTTGTCAGTGGCCTGGATATCGATCAGGCCATTCAGTTTCCTCGCATTCACCATCAGTTTTTACCCAACAACCTATTTGTGGAGCCCAACCGCCTCTCCCCGGAGATCCTTCAGGGGCTTAGAGACAAGGGCCACGAGGTCAAACAGGTCGGTGGAGGCCGAGTCTATGCCGTCCGTATCCGGCCTGATGGACTCCTAGAGGGAGCCCACGACCTCCGAGGCGAAGGCGCTTCCGGCGGATTTTAAGGCAACTTAGGTTTGGCGCGAAACTGAGCCGGCTCGTGGGGGGAGCGCAGCTGGGCGACATCCAGGGGGATGCGCTTATCAAAGGGCTGTTGGCGGATGGGGCAGTCTTTAAGGTCGCAGACCTTGCAGTAGGCCCTGCGGCAGGGGTCAAAGTGAAAGTTCATCTCACCTTTATAAGAATAGTCTTGAATCACCTTTCTTTCGAAAATAAGCATCCGCTCGTGGACCTTTTCTACAGTCCAAAATTCCGGCAGCACCACATGGGCATCAATGTGATGGTACCAGCCCGAGCGTATGGTCTTGACGTGGTGAATTTGAATGATGCCGTCTTCACTGTTTTTTTCAAATGCTTCAGCCAGTTTTTCAAGGACCTCAAGGTCCTCCTCATCCAACAGGGCCCCTACGGACTCCCTGACGAGCTTCACGCCTGAGCGGGCCAGCAGGGCACCGACGGCAAAGGCCAAAACCGAATCGAGCCAAATCAGATCCGTCAGGACGACGATCACAAGCCCTCCCCCGACTCCCACACTGGTCCAAAAGTCTGCCAGGGCGTGTTTGCCGCTGGCCTCAAGAGCTGCCGAGTTCAACTGGTGGCCCCTGCGCAGGAGAAAGACTCCCAGAGCCATATTGGCCACTCCCGCCCCCAACACCACATAGATGCCCACATCGATGTGGTAGACCTCATGACCCACAATAAAGGACCGGACTGCGGCCACCATAATGACAATGGCTGCAAAGCTGATCAAGCCCCCTTCGAAGGCCGCAGAGAAGTACTCAATTTTTCCGTGACCATAGGGGTGGTCTTGATCGGCGGGCCGCGAGGCGTAGAAGATCACAAACAGAGCCAGGGCCGAGGCGACGACGTTGACGATGCTCTCCATGGCATCGGAAAAAACAGACTGAAGACCTGTCATCTGAAAGGCCCAAAACTTGACCAACAAAAGCAGTGAACTCACCACCAGAGAGACCAAGGCTGTCTGGACTCTGTGCCCCCTTTCTGAACTGTTCACAAATCAAAGCCCTTTCTGCCTATCTGCCAGCCACTGCCACAGATGAGGACGCCTGTCGCCCAACTCAAAGTGATCTCCTGCAAACTCACTGTAGTCGAGGTCCACGGCCTGGCCAAGCAGTTCGTTGCGAATCTGCCGAGCACCAAAATAGAGATGAAACTGGTCTCTGGTTCCCACATCCAAATAGGCGGCCTGCCACTTTTTCACCTGCTCTCGCCGCTGAGGCAGAAACTCACAGGGGTCATGGGCCTTCCACCTCTGCCAGACCTCAGAGCTAAGTGCCCCTGTCTCAGGGTTAAAGGGCCACTCAAAGCTTCGACCATCCTCAGTGGGTGCATAGCACAGGCCCATGGCCACCGCATTGAGCAGACTGTGGGCAAAGCGCTTTTTTAACAGCCGCCCCTCTTCCAGTTCCCTGCGAATGCCCTCAAGTCCCCCAAGGGCCAGCCAATGAGGCCAAGCCGAGTAGAGTTCGGGAAGCAAACTGACTTCAAAAAAGCTGTCCGGAGCTTGAGCGGCCACCATGCCAAAAATCTCTGGATAGCGGCTGGCCAAGTGAAGGGCTCCGTAACCGCCACTGGAGCCTCCATACACACAACAGCGCCTTGAATCCCTGCTCAGATTTGGGAAGCTCTTGTAAAGAGAAGGAATCAACTCGGTGACAATATGGTCCTCATAGCGCCCCACCGCCGGACTGTTGATAAACTGAGATCCTCCCCAAAAGGTCCAGGCATCGACAAAGACGTAAATAGCTCTAGGAGCCTTCCCCTGCCCCACCAGCTGATCCAAGCGCTGGGGGTCATTGGCTTCAAAGCTGCGCCAGGAAAAGCTCTTTGTCCCATTGCTCGAGTAGCCTGACAAAACCACAACCAGAGGCAGGCCATCTAGGGGGTCCTCTTCAAAGGCCGCCCTGGGCTGTGCACGAGTGGCGGCTGGCTCCAGCACCAAGTGATGCCTGATGTGAGAATCGCCCAGGGGGTTTCCCTTTAAAACTTCACTGTGCGCTTTCAGACTGTGGATGCGCAAGTTTTCAAGCTCAAACAGAGCCATCTGAGGTAGCAATTCAAACCCAGCGCTAGATGAACTGGAAGACGCACTGAAAGAGGGCCCTTCAAGCAGACTGGTTTTCTGATTTGGTTTTTTCGGTGTAGATTTCACAGCGATTTCGTCCCTTGTGTTTGGCCTGATAGAGGGCGTGGTCGGCTCGTTTGACTAGACTTCTGCCGTCCAAGTGGTCTTTCTCAGGGCGAGATACGGCAAAGCCAATACTTACGGTGAGTTTTATGTTGTACTCTCCATTTGCAAAAGTGGTCTCCGCAATGGTCTCACGCAGACGCTCGGCAAAGGTGCGCGCTCCAACTTCGTCAATTTCACTCAGCACAACAAGAAACTCATCCCCACCGTAGCGAGCAGCAAAGTCAATTTTTCGCATATTCTCGCGAATGAGCTTACCCACCTGGGTCAATACATAGCTGCCAAAGAGATGATCGTTTTCATCATTGGTGCGCTTAAAGTGGTCCATGTCCATCATCATCACGCAAAGGGATCGCCCATGGCGCTCGGCTCGGTCAATTTCAAAATCCAGCTTTCGATAAAGAGAACGCATATTGAACAGCCCAGTCAGGTCGTCTATGTCCACCAACTCGCTCAGCTTTTGATTGGCGGCTTTTAGCTTATCATGCAGATCTTTAATCCGCAGCTGAGAGCGAACCCTTGCCAACAGCTCTCGCACTTCAAAGGGCTTGCAGACGTAGTCCCCAGCCCCCGCATCCAGCCCGCGAATGACGTCCTCGGTGTCTGATTTCCCCGACACAAAAATACTGGCCACATACTCACCCCGAGCTCTGAGTTGGCGCAAGGTCTCAAGCCCGTCTAAACCGGGCATATTCACGTCGAGCAAAACCAGATGAGGATCATAGTCTTTGATCTTGGCCAGCGCTGCATGCCCCGAGTCCACCGAAAGCACTCGGTAGCCCTCATACTCCAGGGCCTTTGCCACCAGCTTTAAGGTGGCTTGATCATCATCCACAACTAGGATCCTTTGCCCTTGCCCGCTTTTGAGATCTGTTTCTCTCATTTTTTAATCATACAGTTTTGTGCCCCAAGGGGCCAGCAGATCCCTGAAGAGCAGGCGTTGACTCGCTTTGTTAACTCGATTAAGGTCGCCCTCTATGGCTTACAATCACCTAGAAATCGACGGCAAATGGCAAAAGGTATGGGCTGAGCAGAACTGCTTTAAGACAACATCCGACCCGACAAAGCCCAAGTACTATGTTTTAGATATGTTCCCCTACCCATCAGGAGCAGGACTGCATGTGGGGCACCTGGCCTCTTACACTCCCACCGAGGTGGTGGCTAGATACAAGAGGTCTCAGGGGTTTAATGTCCTCCACCCCATGGGTTATGATGCCTTTGGCTTGCCCGCCGAGCAGTACGCCATTCAAACTGGTATTCACCCCGCCCAAACCACTCGGTCTGCCATAGAGAACTTTCGACGACAGCTTCAGTCTTTTGGTTACTGCTTTGATTGGGACCGAGAGATCTCCACCTGCGAGCCTGAGTTTTACAAATGGACTCAGTTTATTTTTATCAAGCTCTTTGAGCGAGGACTGGCCTACCAAAAGGAAGTCCCGGTGAACTGGTGCCCAGCTCTACGCACAGTTCTGGCCAACGAAGAGGTGGTGGACGGAAAGAGCGAGCGGGGCGGGCATCCAGTCGTCAGGCTTCCCATGCGGCAGTGGATGCTTAAGATCACCGACTACGCCGAGCGACTCCTCAAAGATCTCGACAAACTGGACTGGCCCGAGCGCACCAAGGAGGGGCAAAGGCAGTGGATTGGCAAGAGCCAAGGGGCCAAAATCCGCTTTCAAGTGAAAAATAGCTCTGAGTCTCTTGAGGTCTTTACCACCCGCCCGGACACTCTGTTTGGGGCAAGCTTTATGGCCATAGCCCCTGAACACCCTTTGCTTGAGCGGCTCACCACGGAGGCCCAACAAGAGGCTGTCAGGCAGTACGCTCAGGCCGCCGCCTCGCGCAGTGAAGTTGACCGCAAGGCGGCCAAGGAAAAGACCGGGGTCTTTACGGGGTCCTATGTCCTCAACCCCGCCAATGAAAAGCCGCTGCCCGTGTGGGTGGCCGACTATGTGCTGCCCGACTACGGCTCTGGGGCCATTATGGCCGTGCCCGGTCACGATGCCAGAGACTTTGAGTTTGCTCAGAAGTTTCAACTGCCTATTGACCGAGTGGTGGACAGCTCTGAAGAGCTGCCCTATGAGGGCGACGGAAGGCTGTGCAACTCGGACTTTCTCAATGGTCTGAACAAGGCTGAGGCCATTGCCAAGATGATTGAATTTTTGGAAGCCAAGAGCCTGGGCCAGGGACAGGTGCAATACAAGTTGCGTGACTGGCTGTTCAGTCGTCAGCGCTACTGGGGGGAGCCCTTTCCCATTGTGCGGATGTCTGATGGCCAGCTCAAGGCTGTAGATGTCAACGAACTTCCCATCCTTCTGCCCGAGGTGGCCAACTACGAGCCCTCGGAAAAAGGTGAGCCCCCCTTGGCGCGAGTGGAGGACTTTGTCAACTACACTGACCCGCGCACGGGAGAAAAGGGCCAGCGGGAGACGGACACCATGCCGGGCTCAGCCGGCTCCTCTTGGTACTTTTTACGCTACACGGACCCTCACAACAGCGACCAGCCCTTTGGCTTTGCCGAGCAGAAGTACTGGATGCCCGTGGATCTCTATGTGGGCGGAGCTGAGCACACGGTGGGCCACTTGCTCTACTCCAGGTTTTGGCAGAAGGTCCTCTTTGACGCCGGCCTGGTCAGCCACGACGAGCCCTTTCAAAAGCTCGCCCACCAGGGCGTGGTGATGGGACCTGATGGACAGAGAATGTCCAAATCGCGGGGCAACACCATCAACCCCGATGAGGTGCGTGAGCAGTATGGGGCCGATGCCGTTCGCCTCTACATCTGCTTTTTGGGTCCCTTTGAAAAGGACAAGCCCTGGGCCACTCAGGGCATCGAGGGAGTTCGCCGCTTTTTAGATCGCGTCTGGCGCCTGTGCCTGGATGATCAAGGACAGGTCGTTGCCCAAGACAAGCCCGCCCCCCTTGAGGTGGAAAGACTCCTGCACAAAACCATTAAAAAAGTCAGCGAGGACATCGAGAGCCTCAACCTCAACACGGCCATCAGCGCCATGATGATCCTGACCAACGAACTGTACAAGCAGGACTGTCGTCCCAAGTCCACGCTCAAGACTCTCTGCCAGCTGCTGATGCCCTTTGCCCCTCATATTGCTGAGGAGCTTTGGTCCAAGCTGGGTGGTGAGGGGCTGGTGTGTCAGGCCCCCTGGCCCCAGTTCAATCCCGAGCTAGTCGTGGATGAACTCCTGACCATGGCCGTCCAGGTGGGAGGTAAGATGCGCGGAACCATCGAGGTCAGCCCCGACACCCCAGAGGCCGAGGCCGTAGAGCTGGCGCGAAAGCTGGGGGCAGTGAGCAACGCCCTCAAGGACAAGACAGTGGTTAAAATTCTCTACAAAGCCGGAAAAATCCTGAATTTTATTGTGAAATAGAAGTCTTTTGTGAGAGATAGGGTCCCTAGAGGAGACTGAAGATGAGTGACTGGAGCGTGGACAAGAGTTCCGAACTCTACGGAATAGAGTATTGGGGAGCTGAATACTTTCGGATCAACCCCCAAGGCAATGTGGAAGTCTCTCCTCAGGGCCTTAAGGGACCTAAGATCGACATGATGTCCTTGGTGGAAGATCTTGTCGAAAGGGGTATACGCATCCCCATCCTGCTGCGCTTTCCGGACATCGTCAAATCCCGGATTGAGCTTCTGGCCGGCTGCTTTCAGCGGGCGATTAAAGAGTACAACTACCAGGGAGAGTATCGAGGTGTTTACCCCATCAAGGTCAACCAGCAACGCCATTTGGTGGAGGAGATTATCGACCATGGGAGAGAGTACAAACTGGGTTTAGAGGCGGGCAGCAAGCCCGAGCTCCTTATCAGCCTTGCAATGATGGACACCCCCGATGCGCTGATCATCTGCAACGGCTTTAAGGACCCTGAGTACATTGAAATGGCCCTGATCTCACAGAAGCTGGGACGCAACACCATTATCGTTGTGGACCGCATGGCCGAGCTGGAGATGATCGTAAACTCCGCAAAAAAATTGGATATTCGCCCTAAGATTGGTCTGCGCGCCAAACTCTACACGCCTGGAGCGGGACGGTGGGCAGAGACCTCAGGGGCCAGGTCAAAGTTTGGACTCACTCCCTCAGAGATCGTTCATAGCATCGACTACCTTAAATCCCAGGAGATGTTGGACTCTCTTGAGCTGCTGCACTTTCACATTGGCTCGCAGATTCCCTCCATTCAATCCATTAAACTTGCCATCAAAGAGGCCGCCCGCACTCTGACCGAGATCTACGGCCTTGGGGGGCACATCAAGTACATGGACGTGGGCGGAGGCCTTGGAGTGGACTACGATGGTTCTGGCCGCTCGGACAGCTCTACTAACTATAGCGAGCAGGAGTATGCCAACGACGTGGTCTCAAGCCTGCTGTCCATCTGCGATGAAAAAAAAGTTCCGCACCCTCATATCGTCTCCGAGTCCGGAAGGTCTCTGGTCGCCCACACTTCAGTTTTGATATTTGATGTGCTGGGAATGAATGAAGTGGCTAAAAAAGAGTACCATCTGACCGAGGTCGAAAAACAGTCCCGCCTGGTCCAGGACCTCTGGGATATCTACCAGAACGTCAACAAAAAGAATATCAACGAGTACTACAACGATTGGGTTGAGAAAAAGCGCGACACCCAAAACCTCTACAGCTACGGAGTTCTGAGCCTTGAACAGCGAGCCAAGGCCGACGACTTATCTTGGGCCATTGCCTGCAGGATGGCAGAAGTGGCTCTGGAAGCTGAAGATGCCGAGGATATCTTAAAGGAACTCAAACGAGAGCTTTCGGACACTTACTTTTGTAATTTTTCAGTTTTTCAGAGCATTCCCGACTCCTGGGCCCTGGATCAGCTCTTTCCCATTATTCCCCTGCACCGCCACCAAGAAGAGCCTGTGCGAAGGGCCACCCTGGCGGATTTGACCTGTGATTCAGATGGACATGTCTCGCAGTTTATTGACACCACCACCGGAGAGGCCGGGGACTCTTTGCCCGTGCACCCCTTAAAAGAGGGCCAAACCTACTATATGGGAGCTTTTTTAGCCGGAGCCTATCAGGAGATTCTTGGAGACTTGCACAACCTCTTTGGCGACACAGATACCGTTCATATCAGCGTAAATCCCGAAGGGGGCGGCTACCACGTGGACCATGTGGTGGAGGGTGACTCGGTGACCGAGGTGCTGGCCTATGTGGAGTACAGCCGCTCCGAGCTCCTGGAAAGGGTGCGCAAGACCACCGAGTCCAGTATCCTCAAGGGCAGGCTGTCTCGCTCTGAAGCCCGACTGCTCCTGAAGCACTACGAGCAGGGGCTTGCCGGCTACACCTATCTGTTCGAGTCCAAATAAGGAGAGGCTTCCATGGCCGTGGTCATACTCAGTGTTGCTCTGCTGTTTTTCCTAGGCCATGCCTTGAGTTGGTTTTTTGTTAAGACAAAAATTCCCGACCTGCTGATTCTGGTGATTATGGGTTATCTGGCAGGGCCTGTGCTGGGACTGGTCGACGCCAGTGACTTTGGCAAGATCGGCGGCGTGGTGGCCACCATCACTCTGGTGGTGATTCTCTATGAAGGAGGGCTTCATCTCTCCTCTCGGCAACTGGCCAGCTCAAGCCTTCCCGCTCTCACTCTGACTCTGATGGCCTCAGGGGCCATCATTCTGGTGGGCCTATTCGTTGGCCTGGCTCTGGCCTTTCAAAATTGGACCATTGCCCTTTTGTTGGGACTGGCTATCAGCAGCACCTCTTCGGCCATTGTCATCCCCATGGTTAAGCCGCTGACCATTCAGGACAACACCAAGACCATACTGTCTCTAGAGTCGGCCTTTACCGACGTACTCGCCATTGTGCTCTTTTTAGTGGTCCTAGAGGGCGCCATCTCCGGGATTTTCAACTTCCGAGATCTGGTTGTGGGAGTTGGTCCAGGGACCCTGTTTGCCGTGGGCTGGGGCGTGGCCAGTGGGCTTTTGTGGGCCTTTTTTAAACGCCGCTTTGCCCCCCTCCTGCGCATGGCCTTTGCCGGCGAGGCCTGGGCGCTGATGACCTACGCCATCATTGAAGTCATCGGCTTCAACGGAGCCATTGGAGTTTTGGCCTTGGGCTTTGTGCTGGCCAACTTGGACCTCCTCCCCGATGCCCTCAAAAAACAACTCAGCCGCACCCCCGTCACTCACCGCGAATTGTCCCTGCTCAGCGAGGTGACCTTTATCTTGCGCACATTCTTCTTCCTGTATTTGGGTGTGCTGATCCAGCTCAACAGCATCAATCAAATTCTTCTGGCCTTGATCCTGAACGCTGCCATCTTCTTTACCCGCTAT
>SKYF01000169.1 GCA_007128005.1 Bdellovibrionales bacterium | reverse complement strand
GCAAGTTGATAGAAAATAGTGTGGTTGACCCCCAAGGAGGTCAAGATGTCCGCGACTAGCGCAATGATACCTTCAAATACTTGCATGTAGTTTTACCTTCACTGATTTGGGTCAGCAGATACCTTTTGCCGCAGCATGGGTCAAGCCTAAAAGCCTAGTCATTTCTGAGGAAGAAGATGACCTTAGTTTTTAGGCATATAGGAAGCCCCCTCAAACACAACGCCCTCTTCAATTCTTAGCGAGGGGGAGGTGACTGTGCCTTGAAAGATGGCGGGGGGGTGCATAATGACCTTGCGACGAGCAAAGATATTACCTTTAACTAATCCACTGATAATGACGGTGTCGGCTTCGATTTGAGCTTCCACCCGGGCCCCTGGATTCACAACGAGGGTGTCGTTGGTAAAGATTTCCCCTCGGAAGGCCCCACCGATGCGAACAGTTCCCTCAAAGGTGAGGCGACCCTCAAATGCTGCTCCGTGGTCAAGCAGGGCTGTCACCTGTCCTTGGCCCACCGGCTGTATATCATCAAGGTCATAGTGGATGTCCTTTGCCTGAATATCGCTCATTTCGATCCCCTTATGTGGGCCTATTGGATTTAAGCTGGTCTACCAACTGACTGAACTCCTCGTCCGAGTAGAAGTGAATGCTGATCTGACCTTTTCCAGACCTATAGTCAATCTGCACTTTGGTTTTTAACAGTTTCTGTAGGTCTTCAGCATAGCTTTTAATCAATTCCGCCGTGGATATCGCCCCTTCCTGGGCATTCAGGTCCCCAGCTTTGGCTTTTTGACCGATGGAGGGGTTCAGCATCTTTGCGACCAGACGCTCTAAGGCCCGGACCGTCAACTGAGACTGGAGAGCTTGATTGGCAGCCTCCAGCTGCTGTGCTGGATCTGAAAGGGACAATAGGACTTTGGCCTGGCCCATAGACAACTTGGCCTCCTTGACCCACTGTCTCAACTCTGGGCTCAATTGGAGGAGCCTTAGAGTATTGGCAATTGTTACTCTTTCTTTTCCTATTTTTTCCGCCAACTGTTGTTGAGTGAGTTGATAAGTCTTAATCAAGTGAGAATAAGCCTCTGCCTCTTCGATGGGGTCCAAGTCTTGGCGTTGAATATTCTCTATCAAAGCCAACTCAAGAGCCTCTTGGTCTTTAGTTTCCTTCAATATAACAGGAACTTGATGCAATCCGGCTAACTGAGCAGCTCGCCATCGACGCTCTCCGGCAATAATTTGAAAACTGCCCCCTTCAAGCTTTCTTGCCACTATGGGTTGAAGGATTCCCTTCTCTCGAATGGAGTTAGCGAGCTCCGCTAAAGGCTCTTTGGCAAAGGTTTGGCGGGGCTGGTTGGGGTTGCCCTTAAGCTTGGCAATATCAACTTGCCAGATTCTGGCGTGGTCAGGAATGCGTGGCACAGCTGTCTCATTCGGGCTGGCCAAAGCAGGCGCAGCTTGCTCGTTGGGCCTTTGAAACCCCTCTTTTATGGCCGGAACAGCCTGGCTTGGAAATTCTGGGATTCGGGGCTTTGCATCTGAAGATGGTCCTGGTTCCTGGGCTCCACCCAATAAGCTTCCTAGGCCACGGCCAAGAGGGGATTTTTTGAGAGGCTTTTTATTCTGAGCAGATGTTTCAGACATGAACTCCTCCTTCTCCTTGATGGTCTTCAGAAGACAAGTTGGGTGGGCTGATAGCATCAGCTGAGACCTCAACCTCTTGATAGGATGGCTCCTGTGGCAGCTCCTCAGAGTTCAAGGAGAGGTCAGGCTCTGGCTTTTGGACCAAGCCAAAAACTCTCTCATCTAGCTCTCTGGCTAACTCCCTATACTTTTTTGCTCCAATGGATTTGGAGTCGTATTCGAGGATGGATTGTCCATGGCTTGGCGCTTCGCTAAGGCGAACATTCCTTGGAATGATGGCCTGAAAAACCTTATCGCCAAAATGGGACTGAATCTCCGCCACAACCTGATGGCTGAGGTTATTTCGAGTATCAAACATGGTTAAAACAATGCCCTCAATCTTTAAACTGGGGTTCAGACTTTTTTTAATGAGGCCACAGGTATTGAGGAGTTGGGATAAACCCTCAAGCGCATAGTACTCACACTGAAGAGGAACCATAAAGCTGTCTGCAGCGCAGAGTGAATTGACTGTAAGCAGCCCTAAAGAGGGTGGGCAGTCGATCAAAACATAGTCAAATTGAGATCCTACTGACTCGATGGCCTGACGCAGTCTATATTCTCTATGCGGCATGTCAACAAGCTCAATTTCTGCCCCGACAAGATCTGGGTTTGCTGAAGCTATGCAGAGGTGAGGAACCGAGGTTGTCTGCGCTACCTCTTGCAGGTTTTTTTCACCAATGAGAACTTGGTAGATGTTGTTTTCCTGGGTGTCATAGCGCTTTACCCCCAATCCGCTTGACGCGTTGCCCTGAGGGTCCATGTCGACAATAAGCACCTTGCGACCAAGCTCCGCAAGTGAAGAGGCCAGGTTGACAGAGGTGGTCGTCTTACCAACACCCCCTTTTTGGTTCGCTATACAAATTGTTCTTGCCATATATTCCCCCTGCTTAAGCTCCGCTGACGAATCCTTGAAATTTTGGCTTTATTTTTCCCTAAACTTTGCCGATTGTTCCATGTGGAACGGAGGGAGTAAAGTGAAAAGCTGGTGGCAGTTAAAAAAATTGGCTGGAAGAGCTGCAGGACTTCTGTTTTTCCTGGGAGTGCTCACTGCCTGCAATCGACCTCACCCAAACCCTGAGATAATGGACCCCATTTACCTGGATTTAGTCAGAAGGGCACAGGAAGCTGAGAGGGAGTACCAAGAAGGCCTGAGTAAAGCAAACGCTGCTCATTTGGCTATCCAGAGTAGTCAGGTGAATACTCTGGATAGGCAAGTCGCCAAAAAAGATTGGCTTCAGAGCCGTCAAAAGCTTCCTTTTTTGGAGGAAAGAGCAAAATTTCTTAAGATCCAAGCGGAAAGAAGGAGGGTTATGAGCCGGTTGAGCTACCGCCTTGCTTTTGAAAGGGGAGATGATTGGCCAGAACCTCAGGAATATGAGTTCTACAAGGCCCACAGAAGACTGAGAGAAGCTCCCCAATCCTGGGATCACCGAGTGCCCAGCAATATACATCGCTATTCAAAAAGCGAGCTGTTCCACGTGGAACCATAAAATATCGGGCTATTTCCTCAATTGACTGAGCACCACAAACAAGGGTCCGTGATCTCCATCTCCAGGAAGCTCATAACTTCCTCTGACCTCAACATTCCAATGGGTAAAAACCTGAGCTGGAGCCTGGGCCAATTCCCGAGCCCAATTTTCACCTTTCATATGAAAGTACTTACAACCGCTGGCACACAAAGGTCGGACCTTGACCAAAGCCAAGGACAGTGCAGCAAAGCCTCTTGACACTGCGCATTTAATCGTTTCCCGCTCCAGTGACTCCACCGACCCCGCTAAGACCCGTATATTTCTTAGGCCCAAACGAGAAATTGCAATCTTCAGAAAGTCCGCCTTCCTCTGATCTCTCTCCACAAGCACAATTTCCCGATTTCTATCCAATATCCCCAAGACAATTCCAGGCAGCCCATTTCCTGAGCCAATATCAAAGATTCTCTCTGAAGCTGGGGCCTCAGAAAGCACAGTTTGAGCAGCCAGCAAACAATCTGCGATATGCACCTGATCCAAAGATTTCTCGGTCTGCCG
>SKYF01000079.1 GCA_007128005.1 Bdellovibrionales bacterium | reverse complement strand
GGGAAGCTCTCCGCGAGAACCAACGGGAGAGGTTTCGGGCGGCGGGCGTAGGCCAGCTCTTCATTGACTCTCGGGACAGAGAGGCATTTTTTGATTATTGTGCAGAGAAGATGGCGCAGTTGGCTGAGCCGGGAGGTCTATCTCAGACTGAAAAGCAGCAGGTGGCACAAAAGCAGGTGAGGGAGCTGTTTTTGGTTATATTTGATCAGAGTGAGACTGCTGAGTTTGAGGCTGGCCGGGAGATCATGCAACAAAGTCAGAGGGTGGTGGGAAAGTTTTTGGAAAAAAAGACAGGGGTGTCTTTTCACGAGCAGCTAGAGGCTTTGTTGAGTTCAGGGGGGGGGAGTTATGGACACTCAGCCAATGTCTCAGCTCTGGCCTGTATGCTCAGCATGGCCACAGGGATTGGCAAGCCGGAGGATTTGGCTCTGGCTGGACTGTTTCATGATGTGGCCCTTGTTGACTTCCCCTATGAGGGGGAGGACTTCTCTCCCGAAGAAATGGCAGGCTGGTCAGACCAGGTGCGTAAGCAATATTTGGAACACCCTCTCCATTCCACTCGGGTCTTAAAGGGGCGGCGCATGACTATACCGGCTGAAATCAGCAACATTATTGAGCAGCACCACGAGAGGGCTGACGGCAGGGGGTTTCCCAAGCAATTGCCGAGCTTCAAGATTCGGCCAGAGGCAGGCCTGCTCCATCTGGCGGATCAAGTGGAAATTCTGCGGCAACCAAGGCAGGGAAAGAGGCGATACTCTTTGGAAGGGGCCTTGGATGCCATTGAGAAGAGCCAGGCCATCAGTCCCGAGGTGATCTGGAAGGTGAAAAAGGCTGTAGTCAGGGGCAAGGGTTCCTGAATCGCCCACTGGGAGGGCTGTTTAACTTGACAGAAAATGAATTTTTTTTAATATTGGCTCCCATGCGCCGAAGGATTACTGTAGTCTCTAAGTGTGAAAAATTTAAAGAGGCTCTGAGGCCTTTGCGGGTGGTGCCGGAGTTTGATATCGAGGAGCTTAAGGGTGCTGGTCTCTTCCAGAGCCCGAGGCAAAAGCCATCTCATGCCAGTCCGGTACTTATTTTAGACCCAAAGCTATTTGAATCAGGGGAGCTGGATCCCTTGGGACTGAAGCGGAGAGTTTCAGCAAAAAAAATATTTGTGCCCTGGCAGTGCCCCATTCTGTCTGAAGGTAGGAATTCTCCGGAACTTCTGCAGTCCATTATAGAGATCGAGGGATTTGAGCTTTTGAGTCTTGATTTTGGTTTAGATGAGCTGATCTTCCGATTAAGACGGGTCTTTCAAGCTCTCGAAGAGAATGAGAGTTTTTTTGTGAAAGGGCCCCTTCTTTCCGGCCGAGAAAAAGAAGTTCTTGAGGGACTGTGCAGTGGATTGCTCTCTAAGGAAATTGCTGAGAACTTGAAATTGAGCCGAAGAACTGTGGAGACCCATAGAAAGAACATTATGGGAAAGCTAAAAGCAAGGACCAGCTCTGATTTGGTGATGAGAGCCCTCAGGCTAGGTGAGATTCGCATTTAGCGGCCCGCTGTGGCCTCTACACATTCTGTAATCTCTTTTTGAATGCCAATATAAAAAATGGGAGTTCCAGCAGGGTCTTTAATGGGGCTTAAGATCAACTGATTCCAGAAGGTGCTCCCATCTTTTCGATAATTTAAAATAACTCCTTCAAAGACCTTTCCAGACTTGAGAGCCAGGTTAATCTGGCGAATCACTTTAGAGTCAGAATCCGGGCCCTGAAGAAAGCTGCAGTTTTTTCCTATAATTTCAGACTCTGAGTAGCCAGTGAGAGCTTGAAAATAGGGGTTTGCGTAGATGATGGAATGCTCCTCAGCGGCTCCTGTGGTGATAATAATTCCACAGGCAGACACATCAACGGCCTGCTTAAAAAGAAAGTCTGGAAGTGTCTTTGGGGAACTCATAGAGAGGATCTTAAAAATAAGATGGTATTACAATCAAGTTATATTACTTGCATTTTGTTTGTGCCTGCAGCGGGGGATCGGACTTGATGTCTTGCATGTCAAGGCGTCACAGGAACAGTTAGGATCCAACTGCTAATATGTTAAGAAAATGTTAATTTTGAGTTGAAGGCAATGCCTATTGGGCCTTTGAATAGGTCTTATTGGGTCAGTTGTACATTCCCCAGGCGCCCTCTAAAATGAGTATAGGGCTTGTGACAGAGGAGTAGAAAAGGGGGCGAGTCGTGCAAAGGGAAATGGGCTTCGTAGAGTTAGATCACCACTGTCGACTTTTGGATATCGGTGAGTCTGAAGTTTTGGCTTTAACTCAGGGGCTGCAGGTCCATCCCCTTTACCCAGCTGTTCAAGACATCGAATCTTTGAGGATATTTATGCAGAGTCATGTCTATGCAGTGTGGGATTTTATGAGTTTACTGAAGGCTCTGCAGGCCCGATTGACCTGCCTCACTATTCCCTGGACACCGAATTTTGCTTCAAAGAAACTGGCCCGATTGATTAATGAAATTGTTATGGGGGAAGAGAGCGATTTGGGAATGGACGGAGAACCCACTGACCATTTCTCCATGTACTTAGAGGCCATGGGGGAGGTGGGCGCTTGCACGGGCAGCATCTTGAAGACCATGGAGCAAATTCAGGCTCTCGGCCCCAAATGTGAATTGAGTGCGATTTTAGAGGTGTGTAAGAGCAATCTCACTCGGGCTCAGTATAATTTTGTGAGTTATCATCTCAATTTGGCTTTCCATGGTCAGGCTCATGAAATAGCTGCCTCCTTTTTTTATGGTAGGGAAAAAATTATTCCTCTGATGTTTACTTCTATTGTGCAGGTTTTGAGGCGCCATCAGATGGACTGCCCACGCATGATCTATTATCTGGAGCGCCATATAGAGCTGGATGGGGATGAGCACTCTCTAATGGCTGGTGACTGTCTCAACCTCCTATGTGGTCAGGATGAGCAAAAATGGTTAGCTTCTTCTCGAGTGGCCAGTCAATCCTTGAGGTTGCGCTCGGAGCTCTGGGATGAAGTGTATTTTACGATAATGGGCCGCCACCAGGTCTAATCTCGCTCCTTGGCCTGCCACTCTAAAGAGTGTCAGGGCCTGCGAAGCTCTCAAGGGGCTGGGTGTCTTCACCGTGAAAGAGCCTTAGGGGCAAAAAATTAACCAGCTGTATTTATTAGACTTTTCCGCTTTTATCCGTTTTTTCAACAGCTTAGTTCGTCATCTCAGTTCTGTAAGGTGATGTAAGGTTCTCTCAGTTCATCTCAGTTCGGCACTATAGGGCACCAGACTTTTTTGTTTAGTCTTGCTTCTGTGTAGCATATATGCTACATGTAGGTAATGGAAGTTATTCAACGTCGGCTCCGCATCTATGAAACTTTAAATGGAAAGAGGCCTTTTGAGGATTGGACCAGAAGCTTAAAAGACCCTGTAACTGTGAGAAGAATTCAGGCCCGACTTGCGGGAGTGAGTGCGGGGAATTTGGGTGATGTGAAGCTGATTGGAGATGGGGTGAGTGAGCTGAGATTGGCGTTTGGGCCGGGTTATCGGATTTATTTTGGAACTGACGGAGAGGAGCTGATTATTCTCTTGAGCGGAGGAGATAAAGGCTCTCAAGATCGGGATATTATCAAAGCCAAGGAGTATTGGGCTGATTATAGGAGAAGAGTTCATGGGTAAAGACAGGGCAAGTATCGCTTATGATGATTGGGTTATTGAATCTCT
>SKYF01000055.1 GCA_007128005.1 Bdellovibrionales bacterium | reverse complement strand
CAACCCCTGCAAAGTCGAAACTGTAAGAGCTACACTCACCAGACAGGAAATGGAACTCGGGCCTGCTTTTATTTGCAGGAGTACGCTCAGGAACTGGAAAATCAGGAGTGCAATGAGTCCACTTTTTCCCTGGTGTCCAAAATTATGGTCAACGCCTGCAGAGAGGGACTCAGGGACTCCAGAGTGGCTCAGAGACTCTTTCCCAGTACAAGTGCTGATCCTTCACAGGCTTATTTGGCTTTTACCGGGCAGCGAATTAGAGACAACGAGAAAGAGGTTCTGGCAGGTCTTGCCAGTCAATTTGAGTCTGAGGAAGATAAGCAGGCGGCCATCTGTGCGGCTGTGGGTTCAAGTCTGTCTGCTATCAGTGTGAATTGATAATGAAGGGGGAGAAAAAAATGGCTAAGAAAAAATTAACATGGGATGAAAGAGACCGCCAAATACTTGAATCACGGCGGCGCTTTATGCGCAACACCAGTCTGATTTTAGCTTCGGCTGGGGTCGCCAGTGCCACTCGCTTGAACCTTGTGGATGAATTGGCGCGAAAGATGTTTCCCGCTGCCTATGCAGCAGAAAACCAGATCAAGCGCATGATTTTTATTGGTGTGCGAGCGGGATTTCCAGTGATTGGGATAGGTTCAGATGGCACCTTTCGCAGTCACAATGCAGTTCAAACCCCCAACTTCCCTTACTTTGGAAACCAGGTAGCACCAACCGAAGTGGCAGGTGTAGCTGGAGACTCCAGGCTGCATCTCACTCCAGCCTCGAGCCCTCATTTGGCAAGACATGCTGAAAACTTAGCTATCACTCAAGGGGTGCAAACCCAGGGTGGCCATGTTTCCCTGTTTAATTTTTGGCAGGGTGGGGCTGGTCAAAGTCAGACATCCCCAATCATTGATCTGGCGGAGAGAAACACCAGTGGCTCGATGATTCCTGGTGTGCACTTTCTGTCCAACAATCCAGGGCGCAATCGTCGGGTGACCCATCAGCTCAATGGCAAGGCAGACTTACTGACGGTTCATGAGCAGAACTTCACTGACAACTTTAAAAGGCCCAGCCTTCTTCTCACTCATCAGGAGACGGAGAAGGTTCTGGCAGCTGCAGCCACACTGTCTCGACGTCAGGCCAGAAGGATCCAGGGGATCGTGGACAACCCGATGGTGACCGCTCAGCGCCACCACCGAGGAGCGGAGATGCTTCAGGTGGACTACTCGACAGCTCTAGGAATCAATGACATGGGCAATATGCTCAACGGAAGTGGCCCTCATCAGAGGTTTGGCCGGTCTTTGGCCTACACCTTAAAGGCCATGAGCTTGAATCTTGTCAACTCAGCCACTGTCGAACTCAATGTGGGAGACTGGCATGGTCTGCGCAATGACTCCATCACACGCCCCCACTACGAGAGTGTGGCCGAGAAGCTTGGTCTAGCTGCAGACTACTTAAAAAGGACCCCCGATCCAGCCAATCCAGACAAAAGACTTTGGGACTCCACTTTGATTGCGGTGGGCAGTGAATTCACTCGATTGGATCGCGACTTTAACCAAGACAATGGCGACGGCGGCTCTCAGGGGATCCTACTCCTTGGGCCCAATGTCAATGGTGGATACTATGGTGAATTTAACTTCACGGGAGGCAGTGGAAGGACGAGAGTTTTATCTTTCCGAGGCTTTGATCCTGAAACCGGACGCAAGAGAAATGAACTCAATACGACCACGGAGCTCTATCACACCCTCAATGCTCTCCTAGACAATCCGGGAGTCAATAGAAGTTTAGTTTGGAATGCCTTTGTCAAGAAGACTTAGACTTAGTTAGAATAAGGGTATGTGATCTAATTATAAAAGGAGAGAGGGGGGAGTTTATGAAGCCAAACTGCAAGTCAAAATTTCAGCTGGGCCTCATGGTTTTCTTGCTCCCCTTTATGGTGGCCTGCCTTCCTGGGGTGGGCTCCAAAGTTGAGGAGAGCTCCTCAACGGAAGGGCAGATCACTCCCCAGGGGCTATCGCCAGAGGACTTCCAGAAGGCTTTCAGGAGGGCCAGCTTGATTTTCTTAAAGAGATCTCCCGACTTAGAACAGTTGGCCCGTATATCTTCCAAGGAGGATTACGACCGAGCTATTAGGGACTTGGTTGACTCCCCAGAGTTCATCTCAACCATGCGCCAGTATCACCAGGAATTTTTTGATATGTCGGGGCAAACCATGGGTATCAACTACAATGAGCCAGCCAATTTGGCGGCCTACTTGATTCGAGAAAACAGGGACTTTCGGGATATTTTACGAGCCACCTATTGTGTCAATGATGAGCTAGAGACAGGAGACTGTTCCAGCTTTAGTCGGGAGCCAGAGGCTCAGGCAACCTATGCCGCCGGAGCTATCACGACCCAAGGGTTCTTGCATCGCTGGGTGAGCTCCTTTAATTTTGAGCGCACTCGTGAGACCTTAAAGGCCTTTGCCTGCCACGACTACCCAGATGGAGGAGATCCTGGCATGACTGGAGCCGAGGTGGAAACAGGTGTTCACACTTGGGAGTGTTCCAACTGTGTGCCATCCTGTTACTCCTGTCACAGCACGATGAACCCCAGAGCCACATTATTTTACGACTTTGACCGCAACGGCCAGTTCAACCGACAGCCAGCCAACAATGTGGCCACTCAAACCGACACAGAGACTCGCTCAGAGCGAACAGACCTTTTGATCGATGGGGTCGCACCCCGTTTCAATGGCCGGGTGATGGCCAACCTCAGGCAGTACGCGGTTGAATTTTCTGAAACGCCTAAGTTTGCCAGCTGCTTGGCGCGGAGGCTCACTCTTTTTTCCATTGGCGGTGGCCTCAATGCAAGGGTTCCTGATCAGTTTTCATTTGCAGAGGATTTACTTCAAGAAAGTAACTTTCGAGTCAGAGACTTTTACTTGGGCCTTTTAACAAGAGATGAGTATGTCAGACATTAAAAAAATAAAACCTGGACAAGTCTACCTGGGGGCAACATTTTTAGGTGCTATCCTCTTAGTTGTGGGGTTTCAAAACTGTACAGGTTTTGAAACTACGGGTGAGGGAAGCTTTAACCCCCTCCAATCCGGACTGTTCCCCATAGAAGCTCTAGCCAATTCAGACGGATTGGTTCCGGAAGACAGGTTTATCTATTCCCTTTATCCCAGAGAGCAATTGGCAGTGGGGATGCCCCTTGAGTTTTGGGGCTATCAAAGGGAGTTTGAAGCTGGGGTGGTCGAGGTGTACTGGGACCATGAAATCTGGGTGGATAATCCGCAGGAGGACAGGAGAGAATTGCAGTACTGTGCAGAATTAGAGAGCCCCTCAGACTGGGCCTATGTCATTGAGTGTGACAAACCGGGGGAGTTGTATTTGACTTTGATTGTGGCTTACAGCTCTGGCAGAGAAGACATTGTGAGAGCCAAAGCTGAGATTTGGTCAGAGGCTGCTCCTGGCCCGAATCCCTTAGATCCCAATATGCCTGTGGAGCCCACTCCCTTGGACGGGGTGGCTCTTTACAACTTGCACTGTGCCGGCTGTCATGGGCCCCATGCAACGACCAGTAAACCTAACAGGTCTTCAACGCAAATCACCAATGCGATCAACAACAATGTGGGTGGAATGGGGTTTTTGTCATCTCTCACACCTGCTGAAGTAGATGCAATAGCCACGGGACTGAGAAGATAAGAGAAAGAGAGGGGAAGCCGGAGGATGAGTCCTGGGAAAATAAATTTTTTT
>SKYF01000115.1 GCA_007128005.1 Bdellovibrionales bacterium | reverse complement strand
TCATCTGAGAGGTCCATCACTGAACCCCTTAAGCAGTCTACCCGGAAACTTGGCCCTGGCTGAGCTCATAGCGTTTCCCTATTTGACCTTGCTCCACGCAGAGTTTGGCTGCTTTCACTCCAGCGGCTCCTCCAAGGGCTCCCGTTCCCACCCTTGGGCTCAATGCCCTGGACCTTCTCTCTGTTCCACTGTTCCTCACCTTGCGGTGGAGGGGCGTTACCCCTTGCGTTGCCATATGGAGTCCGGACTTTCCTCTTTTTTTAGACCTCAAAGGGCTTTAAAAGCCATCTGAGTCCCAAAAAGCGATCGTCTTGCGGTCCTTAAGTGGCCGAAACCTAACACAATCTGGGGTGAAAGCACAGTTTTTTCCCAAAATTCACCCCCAGGCTGATGCCTGTGAGGGAGGCACAAAGAGCTTTGAAAAAATTCTCTTCCCTTGAGTGTCTTGTGTTGGGCCACCTATGGAAAAGGCCCCGGATATAAACTATTTTTTAGTTTAATCAGAATTGGTCAAGGTAGGTCGTGCTCTTCTTTCCAGGCTTGAATCACCGCTTCATCAGAAGCCGTGAGCCTCACCTCTCGCCCACCATTGACCTCGAGGAGGATCTGCTGCTCCTGAGCCTGCCAGACGATGGGGTCAATGCGTGCCATTAGCTCCTGACTTAAATCATCCATATCAGGCCACTCTATATTGAGCCACTCCTTCCCATCCTCAAAGACAACAGAGGTCTCGAAACCCATTCTTTGAAATTCCTCCAGAGCCTGCTCATGAGTTAAGCCAAGTTCACCTTCAAACTCTCTGTAGTCTTGCTCAAAAGCTATTCCCCCTATCTCTAGCTCCTCACGAAGGTCTCCTGGCTCGTCTGGTGAGTTCGCCATGCTGATACCTTCATCCACATAATAGGTACTTCCATCTATAAATTCTTTTGAACTCCAGTTGTGTCGAGATTCTTGACTCCCTGATCCCAACAAAGACCAGAGCCCAAGCCCAATAAGAAGGGAGCCTAATGCCCATAAGCAAAAGTCCCACTTAAATATTCGCTGAGGAATCCTGAAATCGACCACTTTTCACCTCCTTATCTCAAGCTCTGCAGGGCGATCGCCATAACTAGAAAGTTAACACGCTGGGATCCTGCAATAGGCTCAAGTTGTCTCCTCTCGCTACGAGTTAAAGACCTATCCAACCTCTCAGCAGCCTGGTGAGCACCAGGAAGTGAGCCCGCCTTTTGCACAGAGCGGTTGATTTCTCTATGATCTCCACGCCGTGCCGCTGTCACAATCTGTTGAGCTATTGGTGCCATCTTGGCAGCCAACTCAGGATTGGCTTTGATTAATCTTTCGGCTCTGGTAAGAAGTGAAGAGAGATCCCCGGACAAGAACCGATCCAACCCCGAATTAATAATATCTCTTAAAACTAAATCAATTTCAGAACGACAAGCTTCTGTAGGTTGGTGTTTTAGATTCTTATTTACGATCTCGTTGGTTTCTTTGGCCAAGCACCTGAGTAAAGCCCCCGTCGTGGGGGTTCCCTCCACACGGAGTCTAAAAGCAACCCGACATCCTCTATCATCTGATTTTCGATCAAACCAATGTTGATTTTGATAGATCGCAAACCATGGATTTCTCTGGGTGTTGGCTAGACCGAACCTGTCAATTTGCGATCTCGCCCGGTCAATTTGCGATCTCGCCCGGTCAATTTGCGATCTCGCCCGGTCAATTTGCGATCCCGCCCGGTCAATTTGCGATCTCGCCCGGTCAATGTCAATATAGCCATGATAACATCTAGCATTTTGACTGAAGGCGTTTCTCCTAAATGGTGTCAACATGACTGGGCTGTCTAACATCGATAGACACTGCTCTTCTATTAACTTTCCCGCCAATCCACTCGTTCTGCGACCTGCCCTTTGGCATTCATCTTGTAGTCTTTCAGCAATATCAATGCTCAACAACGCCTCATTAGAGGATCCACTGACCAATATGTCGGTCATTCTCTTATAATGAGGAACTATATATTTTGTCAGAGTCAAATTCTGGGGCAGATGTTTTACCCAAGTTCCATCCTCTAGCTCCCGCTCAAGGACCTTAAGTTCATTATTATAGCGTCGAACTAATTCTTTTTGCAGATCATTTTTAAAAATTGAATATATTCTCAGCAAGACGTTGGCCCATCTATTCTCAATTTTGAATTTAACCTGTTTAAATCTAGGATCAATTAACTTTGGTTGACTCAATGAAATAAGATCTGCTTGAGGATCGCCTTTTTTATCTAGGTAAACCTTGAGCAATCCACAGGCCTCTATAGCATTGAAGCGAAGCCCTCCCAGCTCCATTCGATAATCAAGGGTGCTTCTAATAAACTCCTTGTTAAGCCATGTGTATTTTCCCTTGACTGTAGGGATTTCAATTGTCATTCCAGGCTGATGTAGACACATGCTTATGTAAAGGTCATTATTTGATGGTATGACTCGCATATTCCATCTTCCCTCTGCGCTGCTGGGCACAGTTTTACTAACAAGTCTATTGGAGTGCAGGTCTGAGATTGTGATGGATCCCCTGTTCTGTTGGCGTAAAGCCTCGATATAAACACTCATTCGGCGAGTTGTTCTTTTGTCTTGATATTCAAAAGGTATAGTAGCTATCGTTTTTTTACTGCGCCAAACTTGCACTTGCCGCCCTATTTCAGCGCGAGCCCTTTGGGTGAGAACTTCCTGAGCCCTATGATAGTCATAGGTTGAGGAGCATCTTTGTATCCTACGCCTGCCGCTCCTTACGGTTTTACAAACAGTGTTTTTGGGTAGGTCGGTACAACTCATCTTCGAATCTCCGTAGACCTCAAATGAAGGGGGGGTGCGCCTCTTTTGACGGGCTGTGACACGGGCTTTTGGAGCCTCTCCGCAAGCTCTGCGAGCCTGGGTAACCGCTTTGCTTGCGTTTTGGTGAACATAAGAGGGGTTCAGCATCCGTGGCGAAAGGCCATGGTCTAAATTACCAATTGGATATTCTCCACAAAAATACTGTCTTTCTTGAGGTCGAGAGTCGTGAGCTGTACCGGCATGTTCACACTGCCTATAAAACTGATGAGCACGCCTTGCCCGTTGAAGGTCTCTCTCTTTTGCTATCTGTTGAGAAATTAAGCCAAAGCTAGACTCGAGATTCAACTCATAGGACCTTTTAGGCGAACTTTCGGCTTTTGCAAAGCTTTTATATGGGCCGGGGACCAGTAAACCAAGCCCGAAAACCAGAACTATTCCTAGTCTTTGCTTACTTTTTAAAGCAAACCCTGTTGATAAACTCACTATCCCTCCTCTGCGAATCAGCTCCCAGAGATGTTGGATGCAAGGCAGATTCCACCCTCGCCAGAAGGTAACTGTCTGGAATTGCACAAGCAATTCACTTCGAAGGTGGCTGAGTTCTAGGCGTCTGCATACTTTTTATACACAAGAAAGCCTCTTTCTTTAATTTGTTGGTGCCAAGAAATATCGATGGTTTAGGTAGCCGCATTTCTGGAGGATTTTTAGGCTGAAGTATAACATATCCTTATAGCCAAAGGCCTGCCACTTGAGCCCCTTTATGGCCCGATTGATCCCCTCCGCCAGCCCATTTGTCACCTTGTACTCAAAGTAATTCCAGAACCTCTCGTCCTCCATAATTGACCAGATCCACTTTACAATATGAGAGGCATTGGCCTGCCAGGCCCACTCATAACACTCACAGAGCATCACCTGAGCTTCCATTTTGTCATTGCAGTCAAACATCTTGTGAAAATGCTCTTTAATCATCTCAAGGCGAGCCATCTTGCCATTCAGACGCATCACTTCCTCTATGTGACGCCGGTCCCTTTTCCTGCGATTCTTTGCCTTGGTGAGGTAGATATAACGATATTTGCCGTTTATTAAATCGCCCATCTCCCCCTCAGGGTCTATCCGCTCCAACTCATCCTTGCGCTCCTCATTTAGCGCCTCATTAAACTTCTGAACCAGGTGAAATCTATCCCAAACGACCTTGGCTTGGGGGCAGTATTCCGATACTGAAGCCGCATAGCCTTCGTGTTGGTCCGTGCCCACAACCTTGATCTGCCGACAGGCCTCCTCACCAATGAGTCTAAAAAACTCATCTAAGCCCTCTTTACGACGACTCTTAGATACCCAAATTACCCTCCGCGTGCGGATATCTACAACCACCGTCAAAAACAAGTCGTCTCGAGTCTCGCCTTGTTTAAGCTGCTTAGGGCCTCTGGCATAGACCTCATCCACACATATCTCAGTCACCTTGGGGGGCTGATATCCCTGCAACAATCGCATAAGAATATGCTTGTCTACTTTGTAGCAAGTCATCTTATCCAGACTCTCCAGCTTTGAAACCTGGAGCACACTGGTCACCTCACTGAGCCGATTAATCCAAAAAGCCAACTCCATAGTCATGTGAGGAGATGTAGGGCAGATCCACTCAATCAACTCGCTTCGAAACTTCTTGCAATTAGGACAAAATCGCTTCTCCCGCCAAAATAGTACACTGACCGTCCAGTCAAACATACGCAAATGTCTTGCCTTGACTCGATAACGCCCGCCCTGATGACTGAGTTCACCTGAACATCGGCCACAAATGTGCACCTTGTCATCAACCTTCTCCAAAACAATCTCCATCTGGCGAGAAGACTGAAATTCCTTTATGTCGCTCACCGTAAAGCCTTGAAAACAACGAAAAGCATAGGGAACATAATTCGAAGCCTTTTGACTCATGGTGAAACCTCCTTGGTGTGAATTATTTTGGCTTAAATAAATTCAATTAAACTAAGAAGGCCTAAATGAGTCGAAGGCTTTTTTTCTTTGAACTTCCGATTGTACCCAATCGGAAGTCACCAAGCGGCCACTCAGAAGCAGCATCTCGCCCTTAACCCCCCCCGCGCGGTAGTCTATTAATTATTAAATAATCTTATGTAAAGTCAGCAGAGCTAGACTTCTGTCCTGATTGACTTATCCACAACCTACCGACAATCTTTAGAAAGAACCCACAAGAAAGTAGCGTTACTCTCAATCAGCGTTTCAGGTAAGAGCTTCTCCCCCAAAATGGACCGGCCGGGTCAGCAGAATCCTTCTCATGATTCCAGGTGTAAATCTCCTCATACTTCAATGACCGCCATAGTCGCTCGACAAAAATTTTATCCAAAGTTCGACCACGATCATCCCAGCGAAATCGCCAAATCAAGGCACTGCGCAACAATCTTGCAACAAAGCGGACATTTTAACTTCGTAAAAACAGAAAAAAACCGGACATTTCTAAAAAGTAACTACAATTCACCCCCCGGGCCTAAAGTCCAGGTGAAGCCCGCCGATAAGGGACTTGTCAGTCACAAGAACGTATCAAGGAGGCAATTCAAATGAGCCGACAGGTCGCAATCATTGTCATATTGAGCATTGGCAGCCTTATGCTCCTCTACCAAAACTTCAGCTTCATTCACTGACTGCTTTCAAAGCGCAGGCGGGGCCCGGCTGCCTCGATCGTTGAAAAGGGTGAATAGGAGGTCCTTAGATCCTGAGGACTGACCTGGGCCCGTCGAGCTCCAGCGGCATGATGCAATTGCACCTGTGCAAAGACCTCCGTCCATACATGGATATGTTGAGCTCCAATGCGATAATTGCAGACCACCATCACCTCACTGCCTTTGAAGGCTTCCGGATTGGGGTTAAAAGGCAAAGCCGCACTCAACCTCACCTCTCTGTCTCGTTGACTCCTCTCCACCCATACCGCCGACTCCGGACTGCGCTCCCAGAGCTCTCCATCCAAATAGTCGGTAGCTACAAACACCTCAACCCCTCCGTCTCTTGGATTAGCCATCAGCCTGAGTGGGCAGAGATGCTCTGCCAAGAGCCTGTCCTCACTCAGGTAATTGGCGGCGTAGGAATCAAGGGATATGGTCTGGCTGGGGTGAAAGGCCACCTCCACTCGGCATTCATCCAACTCATTGTTCAGGCAGCGATAAAAGGGCAAAAAGCTCCAAAAGGTGGGACCATAGCGGAGAGTTCCATACTGATGCCCCTTGATTTGCTCGAAGCTCACCACCACGACTTGACTGGACTGCGGCTTCACATTCAGATTTTCCTTGAGCAGCTGAGCCACTTGTTCAAAGGAGGGCGACCTTGGCTCCATGGCCTCGAGGGGAGTGAAGCCTCCCAGCCCTGTTCCCAAAAAATTCAATATCATGATGGAAACACTCAACAACTTGCTCATGGTCAACACCCCAGTTCAACTCTTCAGCCAATACCTCTTTCACTCTCGGGTCAAATGAAACTATCAACACAAAATATTCACTCTTTAGAGAAAGCCATCGATTTCCTAGGCCAACTGTGTTAGCACTCCCCATGATGCAAAATTACTCCGCCTCCGACCTACCCGCCCCCCTTAAAAAAGCTCTGGAAAATATGGGGTTTAATCAACCCACTCCGATCCAAGCCCAAGCCATTCCCTTAGCGCTTTCTGGAAAAGACATTATGGGTTCAGCTCAGACGGGCACAGGCAAAACAGCGGCTTTCTGTATTCCTGTGGTGGCTCAGCTCCTGGTTCACCCTGAAAAAACCGCTTTCATCTTGGCCCCCACAAGGGAGCTCGCCATGCAGATTCGCAGTGTGGTGGACGACTTGACTCATGAGACAAAGCAGCTGCGCGCCACCTCCATCATCGGTGGCGCAGATATGCGCAAACAAAAGAAAAATTTACAACAAAAGCCCCGAATTGTTGTGGCCACTCCAGGTCGCCTGGCCGACCATATTCGACGCAAGAACATTGATCCTAAACAGGTGGGCTATGTGGTCTTGGATGAAGGAGACCGCATGTTGGATATGGGCTTTGAGAAGCAAATTGATGAAATTCTAGCTCAGGTCCCCAAAGAGCGGCAAACTCTTCTCTTTTCAGCAACCCTGTCCGAGAGAGTTCAGCGCTTGGCCCAACGCTATCTCAAAAGTCCCGCCCGGGTGAGCGTGGGTCCCGCCAGTCAACCCGTGGCCAAGATCAAGCACTCCATCCTTCCTGTCGCAAAAGCTGAGAAAAACGATGTCCTTCTGGATCAGCTCAATTCAAGACAGGGATCCGTGCTGGTCTTTGTCAATACCAAGTGGGGCACCAACCGACTGGCTCAGTACCTGCAGGAGTACGGTCACTCTGTGGCCCGCATTCATGGAGACCGCACTCAGGGCCAGCGCAACCAGGCCCTGCAGGGTTTTCGCAGCGGCAAGTACCGCATTCTAGTTGCCACCGATGTCGCAGCTCGAGGCCTAGACGTTCCACATATCGCCCATGTGGTGAACTATGACCTCCCCAAGGATCACAGTGACTACGTCCACCGCATTGGGCGCACGGCCCGCGCCGGGGCGAAAGGTGAGGCTCTGTGCCTCGTCTCCAACGAGGAGAGGGGCCTATGGAACAAGATCTCACAGCTCTATAAACTCGAGAGTCTCGAGCCCCTTGCTCGACCCAAGTCCCCCTCCAAAAAACTGACATCCAAAAACAGCCGGATGCCTCGTCGGAAGTTTAAAAAGAAAGCCAAGTCGAGTCGGGCTTGGGCTTAGGTTCAGTTTTTGCTCAAAATTTAAACTCTCCCCTCCTCTAGTCCGAAGAATCCCCTACATAGGCCAGCAAAGGATTCAGCTGGCTTGACCTTGAAAGGAGGGACTCTTGAAGCCAAAACTGGCGCTCTGCCTTTTCTGCATACTTCTTTTCGCTCTCAATATCTCCTGTGAATCTAAACAGGATTCATTTTTTGCAGCAAGTCTGAGTGCAGGAGAGCCTCTTATTGTCCTCAGTGGAGGGGGAACTGCGACCAGTGTCAACACCAGCATTTCTCTTTATGATATCCGCGGAAATTTTTTGCGAATTCTGGCTGACTACGCTTCAGTCAACTCACGCCCCCGCGGCCTTGCCCCTTATGATCCCTTTCACTTTATAGTGGCAATCAATGGGAACGCAAGATTGGATAAAGTGTCCCTCTTTGGAGAGGTCACGCCCTTTGCCTCTGATGCCAACTTTGCTGGCAATATTTTTGGCATGACTCGGGATGGAGATGGAAACTTCTATGTGGTGGAGTCCAATACCATTGAAAAGTTTAGCCCCACTGGAGTGCGTGTTCCAATTTCTGGGACAGCTCCGTATATCCCCACCACTCTAGGAGCCTGCGTGCTGAGCACCCCCCATGGTGTGATCATTAATGCCGAGGGCCATTTGGTTGCGGTGAGTTCCGGAAACTCCCGGCTTAAGATCTACGATATCTCCGAGAGCAACCCCACCTGTGTGGACACTCACACCTACACCGGCACACAGATCTGGGATATCGTTCAACATCCAAACGGCTATATGTATTTTGTAGCTCAGGCAACAGCCGCTCTTTACCGCGTCAATGTGGATGGCACCGACATGGAGCTTTTGTACGATTACTCACCAAACACCCTGAACCCCGGGGCCATTGCCGTCCTTCCGGATGGCAATCTTCTTGTCGCCCTTCACAGCACAACCGTTCCCCGTGTGGATCTGTTTGACCCTGAAGGCAATATGCTTCAGGAGGGCTTTATCACTGGCACACTGACCTTCCAAGCCAACTCCATCTTGATTATGGGAGGGCAGTGAGAATGAAGATCTTTCGAAGCTGCATCTTTTTTGGAGTCCTTGCGTGCAGCGCTTGGCCTCAGCTCACCCACGCTCAGCACAGCCTGGCTTTTGAAGGCTCCTTAGGTCTCCCCAGCGCCACCATCCAAAATCCTGATGGAAGCCTTGCCCACTATCAAGGCATTAGCATGCGGGGAGGAGTTAGCTTTCCGCTCCTGCAGTGGGAGCTCTTTGCGGCTCTGTTGACTGGCTCCGTGAACTACCTAGACCTTAGCAATGGGGCCAACTCCGCCTCACAAAAAGAGTTTGCCAACCACCTCGGAGCAGGTGGAGGACTTAGGTTTCAATTTGCCAAGCTCTTTGTTGGAATGGACTACCATATAATGGCGGCCAGACACTACTCTGTGGGCATCATCTCTCATGCCCTCGAGTACTCCTACACCTCTTCGAGCTATTATGGAGGAATATCTATCCCTTTTGGCTCCCTTGCAGTCGGCATCAGCTACCATGTGTCTCAAGGCGTGATCCCTAGTGGAAAAACTGGGCTTTCTGTAGACTCAGGCTATGAGGACAATCTGATTTTGCTCAACTTGAAGTGGAATACCGGTGCAAGTCCCGGTGAATTCTTAGGCAACCTCTTTCAGTGAGAGGTCCTTCCATCCAAGTGACGACTAAAAGCTCGCATCACTAGAGCGTGAAGTTGGGCTTGAGTGTATTTATAAATAAACCAGGGCAAGGAGGGTCTGTAGTCGTGAATGGCTGCCAAGACATAGCGCCGACCCAAGACCACCCGAAATTCCAAGCGTCCCTTATTGTCCTTAGCCACGAGAGCTCCTCTTTTGATATAGAGGAGCTGCCTATCGGGTTGACTTCGCTCCGGGCTGAGTTTCAACTCCAACAAGGGCCATCGAACTGAAACAAAGGCAAACAGGACCCTCCCCTCAGCCTCATCTACCTTGACCTTGATAAAGGGGGCAAAGTAGCGAGGCAACCAGACTATGTACCTCGTCTTGATCCACTCAGCATCCCTGTCCTTGGGCAAAGGCAGCCGCTGAATGGAGCGCACCGTTTTTCGCTGCGGTCGAAATTGAAAGAGCTTTCGCCCGGGCTGCACCTTCAATGAAATCTCTTTTAGGAGCTCTTGATAATCCCGATTGGCCCCTTCGGCCAAAAATAAGCGATCTTTCCTGGCCACCATACTGTGCTCCAACGACTCAATCAAGGGATAGACAAGGCCCTTTGGACTGTTGGTGACTAAGCTCACCCACAGCCTGGATAAGGTTGGGGTAAAAAAGGGCAGGGTGAAAAAGAGACTCTTCTTACCCAAAAACTGTGCTGTCTGGCGCATCATTTCCACATAGGTCAGGGGCCTACAGCCCGACAAATCATAGATTTGTCCCCGATGCTCAACTTCCCCCGCCACCAGGCTCAGAGCCCTTATCACAGTCCCCAGACCCACTGGAGTCGTCAGAGTCTGGGTCCAAGCCGGACAAATCATAATGGGCAAGCGCTTGACCAGCTTAAGGAGGATTTGAAAAGAAGAGCCCTCTTCTCCCATAATCAGGCCTGCGCGAAAGATAGTGAGGGGAAGTTGATGTTCTTGAAAGACCTCTTCTACCTCTTTGCGGCTCTGCAGATGCAAAGACAGCTCGGCTTGCTCAGGGATAAGACCGCCTAAGTAGATAAGGTGTCTGACCTGAGTCTTAGATAAGGCCCTAGCAAAATTATCTGCCAAGATCAAATCATAGTCCGCAAAGCTTCCCTGATCCAGCTGAGCCGTAGGGCCCATGGAATGAACTAGATAATAGGCCACATCCACTTCGTCAGGTAGAGCCTGTTCAAGATCCTTGAGTGAAAAGAGGTCGCAGGCGCGCCATTGAATTCGCGGCTCTGAATTGGGCTGTGCTGTCCGTGATAGGGCGGTGATGCTGGCCTCGGGAAAGCGCTCTAAAAGCTGCGGAATCAATGCCTTGCCAATATATCCACTGGCTCCTGCCACTACTATTTTCATTTAGTCTGTCCCCTCGGAAACCAGGGAAAAAATGATGGAGTTCGAGACACATAGGCCAGGTACTGAGGGTTGGCTGACTTGAGTTTGTCCTGATGAAATGGCACTCCTGTGATTCGCGTTAAGAAAATATAAATCACTACTGCCCCTAGGAAGCTCACCCATCCCCACTCCAGCCCAAAAGCCATCACCCCGTAGGCCACCCAGTGCAACCACTCAAAAAAATAATTGGGGTGACGGCTGTAGCGCCAAAGCCCCCGGTCCAAAACCTGGCCCTGATTTTCTCTTTGGCCTTTAAACTCTCTGAGCTGGCGATCGGCCAAGGCCTCTCCAGAGACTGCCAACACCCCAAGTCCAAAGCCAAGGTACAAGAAGGCATAAAGAGGGCCTTGGTGGCTCATCAGGGGCACCAGGCTCAGCGCCATCAAAAAGCTCACTGCTGCATTCATCAAATGCACCCAGAAAAAATTCCTTGAGCTTGACTCTCCCCATTTGTGGCGGAGTTTGGCATAGCGAGAGTCCTCAGGCTCCCCCACCAAGCGCCGCATCAGGTGCCAGGTCAGACGCAACGCCCACAAGGCCACCAAAAAGAGGCTGAGACTGGCGTAGACTGAATGCCCCTCATACCACCAAAAGTACAGACCTGCCTGTAGAAGTATCGTCATGGACCATGCCACATCCACATAACTGGCATTCTTGTAGATTTCCTGGTAGATCCAAAGCAGGAAAAAGATGACTAAATTGAGGGCAAAACAAATGAAAAAAATCAATGGGACCTCACCTTTGACCAAGGCAGCTTATGTGTTATTCTCTGTTGTCTCAACTGCTATCATCTTAAAGTTTATCTTTCTCTCATTGGGAGTGCACAGCATGGAAAGTAAAGACCCCTTGGCTCAAGAGCGTTGGCAGATGACTCTTCGCACTTGGAATGAGCTCCGTGCCGACAACCTCCACATTCTAGATGACTATTATGACCCCCACCTGCGCTTTCAAGACCCAATTAGCTCTGTTGATGGCCTTGAAGAGATGAAGAACTACTATCAGAATCTCTATAAAAACGTCCAAGATATCAAGTTTGAATTCACTCACTCCATGTTCGATGCCCAACAGCAGTTTTTTACTTGGACCATGCATCTAACCGCCAGTGGGCTCAATGGTGGTCGCCCCGTCGTGGTGGAGGGAACTTCGCATATCCGCTTTTCTGAGGACTCGGGCAAGGTCATCTATCATCGGGATTACTTTGATACGGGAGAGTTTATCTACAAGAACATCTTTGGCTTAAGGTGGATTCATCGCCTGGTCAAACAACGGCTTCACCCCTAAGGGCACTCTATCTATGAATACCCATAAAAGCTCCTCTGCCCAAGGGACGCAATCCAAGTGGAGTTCTTTTACAAATTTAGCCTCTTGGGCCTTGCTCATCATACTCTTCAGCTATGTCCTCTACCAACAAGCCCCCCTTTACTACCAGAACTTTCAAAAAAGAAATCAGCAGCTTCCCTCCCTCAATCTTGTCCATATGCTAACGGGGGATGACTTCTCCTTCCCCTTGGAGGGGCCAAGTCTGGTGGTGTTTTGGGCCAGCAACTGCCCTCCTTGTTTGTTGGAGATGGGACGTCTGAAGTCAGCAGTGGAGGCAGGCAAACTTCCCGGACAGAGAATTCTTGCTATCAATCCCTACGAACCCCCTGCCGTGATCCATGAGTTTTTAAGGTCCAGCCCCCATCCTTTTCAGTTTTTGGATGACCGAGGTGCCTTGACGAGAGTGATGCAGGTCAGGACCACCCCCACCTTTGTTTGGCTGGATGGGGGCCGAATTCACAAGGTGACCACGGGCGTACATATCATTGGTCACTTTGAACTTGAGAGATTTCTTAACTATGAGCAAGATGCTTCCATCTAGACCTATAGGAGCGGGCTCCTCTTGACCTCGCCTGATTGTGCAAAGGCCTTGAAGATTGCTGAACAGGCCCTTAGAGCCAACATCCTCTGCCTAGACAGTGGGTACTACCTCACAGCTGGCCATCACCAATTTAGAACTCTTTGGACCAGAGACTTCTGTCACTCAGTCAAAGGGCTTTTGCTGATTGACAGATCCGACGTGGTAGAAAACCACCTGGGTCTTTTGGTGCAGAGTGCTCGAGCAAAAGATGGCCTCGTTCCCCGAGTTTTGGACAACCATCTTGTTCAAATGCGTGTGGCTTGGGAGTCACTACGAAGCCTCGTTCCCCAGCTCCGTGGCCTATCCCTCAGGGACCCCCTTCGGCCCCAATATGTAGACGAGCACGGCTCCTTTGCCATTGACTCCAACCTCTTGGTCATCCGTGCAGGCCTGGAGCTCGCCAAACACACTGAGGATTGGCGCTGGTGGCAGAGACAGGAAGAGAGTTTAAAGAAAATCTTCTCTTGGTACGAGGACAAATTGAGAGATGGACTGATTCAGCAACCCCCCTTTTCAGACTGGCAGGACTCTGCCCGAAGGCAGGGCCCCACCTTCCTCACCAATCTGCTCTACTTCGAGGTCGCTGAGCAACTGCAGTCTTTGGGTTGGTCCTTGCCCATAGATCTGACCAAAATGAGGGAACAAATCAAGTCAACATTCTTCTGCCCTAGACAAAAAGTATTTTTAAGTCTGCCCAACTCTCCTCTCGTGAGCCTTGACGGAAATCTCCTGGCCATTCTTAATCCTCACTTTATGAGTGACAGTGAACGCCTCAGACTGTGGTCCCAACTCAAAGAACACCCCCTCATCCTGGCCAATCAAGGCCTGTTTGGCCAATGCAGTCACCCCCATTATCGCAACAGGGATTTGGCCTGGCACATTCGTGTGGCCAGATACCACTCCTACCACTCCCAACTGGCTTGGAGCTGGCT
>SKYF01000002.1 GCA_007128005.1 Bdellovibrionales bacterium | reverse complement strand
GCTTTCAAATGCCAAAACTTCAGCTGTTATTGATGGCGTGCAGTGCCTTTACTGGCAGGAGGGGTTGGCCAGAATTTTTGATCTACCTGACTCTCGTTAAACAGTGGTTGCCGCCTAACAAATAAAATATACTTACCCATGTTTTAGAAAAACTACACCATGCTCTGGTTTCAACGAAGCGGCTGGCCGTTTCGCATCAGTCACCAGTTAATGAGGCTGTTTTTGTTTCTCCACCCTGTCTGTACTTAAACTCTCTAGGTTTTACCCATTCTAAAAACTCAGCCCTCTTCAAAGTGACCAAAGCCTTTGAATTCTCTTTAACCTCAAAGACGACAACTATCGGCAGCTGACTCAACTGCTGATCTAGCTTTTTTCTTTGAAGACCCTCGTCGTCTAACTGATCAGAATGATAAGTTAACCTTATACCTTCTGAACTTCGCTGCCCCCCTGTACTGTCAATCTGAACCACTATTTTTGAATAATCAGCATTGAACTTAGCCTGGGACACAAAAAAACTGACATCAAAATCTGTATTTTTGAACATCTCCCACTCATCAAAAATAACCACACCTTGGCCAGGTCCACTTTGCAGACGAAGCCCAGCTAGGTCTTTGCTTTCATTGCTCCAGGAACAACATCCCTTATCATCAACGGTGTAGACATGAGGGAATCCCGAGGGATGAACATCCAAAATCCTATCTCCTTCTCCCATTGGCCTGGTTTGCCACTTTCCTTCCCCCTCAAAAAGCAGAACATTGCCTAGACGAGTGGGCTGCGTCTGGCCATCAATAAAATGTTGAACGACAAAAACGTCCGTTGACGAGTCTGGCTTTGGAAAGATCACACTGCCTTGGGGGCAGGTTTCAGGCCAAGCTCCTGTTTCATTTTTACAGGGATCAAATTTTTTACTGTAAATGATTTCAGAATTGCCATTGCTGGACTGACGATGAATGCGAAATTCAACGCCAACAGGTCCCATTAAACGCTGAGACTCCTTGCCCTGCCCCAAGGACGTGACTAAATTCTCTGACGAGTAGGAATACTGTCCATTGGTGGATTTAAATGACGGCCCCACACTTCGGTACGGCACAACAGATTTTTCCTCTGCGCTTTCATCTTCAAGACCCATCGCTGGAATCTGGGTGATCCCTGCAGCCCCTATGAACACAGCACTCAATCGAACCAAACGCCTCAACATAAAGCCATCCCCCCATTCAAATTGAATATAAAATTATCCAAATCTTTCAGGTTGTCATGACTTTTGATGGCCTTTTGTGGCAGGGTTCTGGGGATAGAAATTTCAGTGTGGGTTTTTGGGTCAGCATGGGATCACATTGGGTGGGATTCAAGCCACCCCCCATGGGGTGGAGCACCAACCCTGTGTGAATTTATTAAAGGAGCTGATTTAAAGTGAATAGAGAGTAGTTCTATCTTTTTCCGTCTTTCGCGCTCTGCCTCCGGATCCTGCAGAGGGCGATATGGCTCTCTTGCTCGATCCCTGGGCCGAGCAGGGCCAGCCTCTGGAGTGGCTAATCCTCACCCGGTAATTTCGCGAGTCCTTCACGCAGATATTGGATCATAAGGGATTGGTATTTTTTGCCTTCGGCCTTGGCCTGAACCTTGAGCGCTCGGAGAATGTTCCCCGGCACGCGGAGACTGATAGCCTAGGGGGGCCCGTCCCTTTGCTTGGCCAATAGGCGCATGCTTTCCAAAAAGTCTAAAGCTTCCTCCGGTGAAACCTTTAATCTAGATAACTTAGCCTTTTTCATTGAGAACTCTTTTCATATTTTCAATATCCACCAAATCCTGTGGGCGACCCGAGCTTTCCTTCATGCAGATCAGTTCCTTAAGGGTGGCAACAAGGACCAGGCTAAAAGATTGTGCCTTTTTATGTACTCTTGGCGCATCTGAATCACCTCTTCAGCTTTGAGGGGCAGTCGGGAGCGCAAACACAGGGCGGACAGGGCCTGCTCGGCTTTGACAAAATCTTCCTGCTTCAAACACAGCACTAAATCCACATCCATGGTGGCGCGCACCAGGCCATGCAAAGCCATGGCATAGCCCCCAACTACAGCGCACTTAAGCTTTGCGGAGTTCAGGCTGTCGAGAACTTGATAGAGGAAAATAGGGGCCTCCTGCTCAATACAAAAAAGTCGGTAGTTGTATATACAAGTACATACAACTAGCTATCTAAAATCATGTGGGAGGTCCTGCAAGAGGAGCGGCTAGAAAAAAGGGACAGTCAAAGACCACGGGGTGCCAAGTCGGCAGCGACAAAGTTCTGGTATCACTTACCACCGTGACTGCTGCCGCCTCAGGACGGTTGGCTGAGGCGACGCCTGGTAAGGTGCGGTATCTCTAGATTCCCCTTGAGGTAGCTTGCCACATCCACATGAACCTAGGACAATAGTATTTTTAGTTCAAGGCCCAATGGCTTGTCCCCCTGGTGCACTTTGGTATGATCCTGAACTGCTTCTATGAGTGTTACAGTTGGAGTATGAAGGAAAGCGCTCCAGAAAAGGTTTTTCGAAGTCATAAGACCCTCGTGCCACTGAAAAATCGGGCGATCTTTGGAGCGACTCTATGGGTCTTTCTGCATTGATCAATAGTCTTGTAACTTGACTTGTAAATGCTCGCCCTCGAGCTCCAGACATGTCAACGTGCTCGACACGAAGCCGGTGCTTTTCACTGTCTTTATCACAAGTCACACGTAAAAACTGACGATCATTTCCTTTGATGATCATCCCTGCCTTTGGAGGAGAGCTCGATTGGCTAGGATTGAGACCTCGAAATCCGTACTCGCGAACAGTTGGGCTATGATAGAATCCTAGTTCAGCCCCATGTAAATCCAGCGCATCTAGACTCATACTGTCTGCATTTGTTATGGGTATATTAGAAAGTGGTATTGGCTCGTTATTAGGTCCACTCAATCTCCCTGTCCACTCGCCTTCTTGACAGCTGAAGGAAGATCTTTGGTTACCCTTGTGAAGTACAATTGTATTGGCACCAAGTGTTGAAATCCTGTCGAATGGAAAGGCCTCTGTATTTTCGAGGTGAATTCTAACCTCCATGGCTTCACCACAGGTGGCTCCCTCCGGCAGATCCGTATTAACCAGTGGGGGGGGGGGGGAGCAGAGATGACTGGTGCATTTTCTGCTGAACTCGTGCGCCCTTGGTAGGGCTCACTCGGATTTAAGTTAAAGTGGTTGACGATCTGCTGCACCTCATTCCAGACCAGCTGGGCTGGCTGACTTGTTGGATTCACGCCTGCCACCAATTGGACCCACTGCCGATAATCATCAGTGATATAAGCTCGGTAATTTTCAGGGGTGAGCTCCTTAGGGTTGGCTTTGCACCTTTGGGTGAGACCCTCTAGGGGGAGGCGATTTACACAAGCATTTCCAAAAATCACTCCACACTTAAAGCCATCGCCCTCCCCGCAGGGGCGCCCAAAGGTAGGACAACGGCCCCTAGCGTCCAACCGACGAACGACGCCCCCAACAATACACCTGTCCATTGCCTCTGCTTCAGTCTGCGCCCAAGCCGGAGCTCCCAATACCTGAGCCCAAAAGGAGGTGAACATCTCGGAGCCCACAGGCCAGGCCCCATTCACTCCGGCGTCGGAGTGAAATTCGCCGTTCTGGTCCACAGCGCTGTAGCGCATGGGGCGGCCGCGGTGCATTTGTTGAGACTCCACTTTGATATAAAGATCTTGCAGAGCGCCGATGTAGTTTTGCCTCTG
>SKYF01000178.1 GCA_007128005.1 Bdellovibrionales bacterium | reverse complement strand
TCCACTGCCACCTTTTTGTGCTGCTCTTTGTTCTTAGTATTGGCCTGGCTATTTCCTCTCCCGCATGGGCACAGAAGTCCCTACCCCAACAGCTCACAGCCACCGAGCGCGCAGAGGTGATTAAAACTCTGGGCCTCAACACCAGCGGCAAAATCCTGAGCAACCCCTATCCTCTTGGCGGTCACAGCGGCCTTGAGGTGGGCCTGTCTGCAGTTATAGTTGACACTTCTGAATTTGAGTCTTTGGGCTGTCAAGCCGGTGAAGTCGGCTGCCCCACCCAGACTGGGGAGATTTTGCGGGAGCTCAGCTTCACCAGATTTCACTTGGCCAAAGGCCTTTATCACAACCTTGATCTTTTCTTCCACTTCTCCCCACCTCTTGGCAGGAAACCTGTGCAGGACTTTGGGGGCCTTCTTCGCTGGGGTTTCTTTCAATCTCCCTTTACCCCCACCCAACTCAGCCTTATCCTGCACGGCAATCAGTTCAACTATGCTGATAGCTTTAGAGCTCAGACCCTTGGTGGACTTTTTAAAGCCGGAGTGAATGTTCCCCAGGCTTCTATTTATATCGCTCTCGGCTACGCCACATCTAAAGGTCAATTGGCCCCAAACTATGAGAGTGAATCTGTTGGCGACTTCCACAGCCTTATTGGCGTTACCCTTGAACATCAACCCTGGTTTCTTGCCCTTCAAATTGATAGATACAAGGATATTGTGTACAGCGCCAAACTTGGTTTGCGCCTGTGATTAAAGACCTATGATCTTTTCAATCAACTGCGAAGAGCTGTGTCCGGGATAAAAAGCCAGAGAGCGAACTTGGCCCCCTCGGTTCAAGACAAAGTCAGAGCCTACAATTTTTTCAACTGGCCAATCTCCGCCCTTCACCAAAACATCTGGCTGGATAGTCCGGATAAGATCTAAGGGAGTTGGCTCAGAAAACAAACAGACAAAATCTACCGCTGCCAGACTGGCTAAAATCTCTGCCCTGTCTTGTTCACTTTGCACAGGACGCCCACTTCCCTTCAAATCCTTCACGCTGCTATCTGAATTCATCCCCACCACCAATAGATCCCCAAGACTGCGGGCCTCTTTAAGGTAGCGGATATGCCCCACATGAAGTAGGTCGAAACAGCCATTGGTAAATACCACCCTCAAGCCCTGCTCTTTGAGTTTATCTAACTCCCCTTTGAGACTTGAAAGATCTAAAACCTGACCCATAGCCTTCTTCCTCTAGGACTTAAAACCTCTGGCGATACAACTGTAAGCCGGTCAATGGGGCCAACAAATCTCTCCGAAAAATCAAAGAAAGTGTCGGTAACAAAACAATCCCAGTCATCGTCACCAGAATACTTCTCCATAGAATTCGCAGAGGATAGCCACTTTTTTCGTGCTGTTCATCAGAGCCCATCTGCAGATCAAATGTCCACTCGCCCAGAGTTCTCCCAAAAAAACTACGCGAAATAACAACATACATCTGCATCACTGCCAGAAACAAAATCGCCAAACTGACTTGAATGGTCAAATCTGTCTGAGCCGATGCCACAATGCTCGCCAAGCTCGACTCGGTAATGGTCAAGAGGACGATCATAAAAATGAGGCCTAGGGCCACAACAGCCACTAAATCCAAGAGCGCTGAGCTCAAGGACATGGATACAGGTGTCAGCTTAACCAGTGGGGAGTCTGCAGCCCCCCGTCTTGTGCCTATTGCTGGAGCGGGAACCACAAGAGGCTGAGGAGTCTCCTCAGGCACCACAGGAGCTCCCGGCTCAGGAATGTCCATAAAGGGGAGATCCATACCCTGTACAACTCCACCGGGGGCCTGTTGCGGTTGAACCATATTGGCCTTTAGAGGAACAGCGTCTCGATTTACAGGGGACTTGGCACTTGGCTGTTTGGTGGACTCCCGAGGAAGCGGCTGAGTCACTTGAACGGACTGTTGAGGTCTTTCCAATGACTTAAGGATTTCTTCAAGGGTCTGGCGTGGATTGACAGAGGCTGAGGATGTCGAGCCCTCCTCAGGCTGAGCCGGAGGAGCTGGAGGAAAGCTCCGAGGCAAATGCTCCTGGCTCAGGTTTGTCTTTTTCACCTGGTCGTTGAGCTTGATTGACTTTTTATGAAATCCCAAGCCTTCAGTTAAAGGCTTAAACTCAAATTCATCAAAAGGATCCAAATCCGCCACTTATCCCTCCCTCGACTAGACCTCAAATTCATACTTTATGACGCTCAACAGAGCCACGCAAGCCGTTTCCACTCGCAATATCTGCTCGCCAAACTTCAAGGGCTTAAGACCCAGATTGGCAAATTTTTGAACCTCATCCTGAGAAAAGCCCCCCTCGCTCCCCACAAAGAGCCATATCTCTCCCTCTGCCTCAAGCTCCCCTCCCTCCCGCGGAATGGCACTCAGAGCCTGACGAAAGCTGAGCTCCCCCTCCCCCTCGTAAGCAAATAGACCCCAGCGAGGTTTATTTTGGTTACCAAATTCGGATAAAATATGCGCCAAATCCCGAACAGGACTGACCTTCATAAGATCCCCCCTGCCGGTCTGCTGAGTGGCTGCCTTTACAATTTTTTCCCAACGCTGGGTTTTCCCTGCACTGACATCTTGCGGATGACGAACAAAACTAAAATCAGAGACAAAGGGATGTAGCTCCTTGACCCCAAGCTCCACTGACTTTTCAACAATTTCATCCATTTTGGCATATCTGGGTAAGGACAAAGCAAGGTGAAGATGAGGTCTCTTGAGCTCAGCAAGGGGTCTGTCGCTCAAAACTTTAGCCTTTGCGAAGTCCTTGCCCATTTGGATCACCTCCACCAACAGGGCTCTGCCTTCACCCGTTAGGACCTCAAACCGTGAACCCAGCTTCTGCCTGCAGACATCACGGATGTGGTGAAGAGTATGGCCTTCAATAGTCACCAAGTCACCTTGAACAGCCGACTTCTCTAGCCAATAGCGCCTCATATGCGAAAGCCCACCCACTCTCCTTTTTGCTCTCTACCTTTCCAGTGCCTCCCCTGAGGCAAGCAAAAAGATGAACAGAACCCCCGTTCTCTTTCAGCCAAAATACCAGTTAAAATCAGCTGCCCACTTGGGCGCAGCAGACGCCACAGGTAAGGCTCTAGATCGAGCAAGACCCCGTCAATAATGTTGGCCACAACCAAATCAAAACTCCCCGGCTGCAATGGCCCGCTGGAGGGGGAGTCCACTTGATCTATTTGGATATCTACGACCTGTGTTTTAAAAGATGAATTGATAACTAGATTTTCACGTGCCACCCATCGAGCCTCTGGATCGATCTCTGTGGCTACAACCTCATCAGCCCCCAGAAGTTCAGCCAAAAGAGCGAGAATTCCTGTGCCTGTGCCCACATCCAAAACTCTAGGTGATGTTAGGTCTAAAAAGGCCTCAGACATGAGTTTTGCAGCCAGTTGAGTGGTCTCATGAGTTCCGGTGCCAAAGGCCATGCCCGGGTCAATTTGAATGCTTCTGCCCGCCTGAGCCGGAGCTTTCAGCCAACTTGGCACGACCCATATGTTCTCTACCAACGGAAAAGGCTCAAAGCCCTTTTTCCACTCCTCCAACCAATCCAACTCTGGACACTCCTTAAGCTCAATCTCTAAGGAGGGCACCGCACTCAAAAGGGTTTCCACAATCAAGGGGCTAGGAGCTTTGGCAAAAAAAACCTCTATGCTCTTGGTTGGTTTTTCAATGGTCACGGGCTCGTAGTCTTTCCCCGCCTGAGAAAATTC
>SKYF01000107.1 GCA_007128005.1 Bdellovibrionales bacterium | reverse complement strand
TTTGCCCAATCCGCTCCAGCTCCTGCAAAAACAGGGGGTGGGAGAAGTCCGTACTGCCCTCAGCCTCCAGCCACAGCTCATAGACCTCAATCCACTGAATAAGCCTCTCCCGCGACTGCACCCCCTGGGGGATAAAGCCCTCCGCCAGCTCAATGAGTGAAGAGGTTTTTTTTATGGAATTTTCTGATAGGAGGTGCGCACAGGGGGCTGTCGCTTGAGAGTACAGAGGCAGGCTGAGGGCAAGCCAAAACAAAAATGCGAGGGTTGACTTCAGCACCTCAATTCTTCCCTCGAGATAACAGTCTTTGGAAACGACTGGATTGACGAATTGTTCTGACTGTTTCAGGTACCCCCGTTGCAACAAACACGAAAACATATTCAAATAGATAATCAAGGTCTTTCTCCTCAAGGAAACTCACTGATTGAGATCCTCTCATGAGGGTTTTTTCAGGATGAATAAGGCCTCTGAGTTGGTAACCCACCTTACACCACAGCAAGAGGTCATCGTGATCGACCTCTGTAACCGCCCTGACCGTTGCCTCACAGTCAAACTCCCCTCCCGGGCTAGAAAAAAACTGATTGAAAGCTTGGCTGTAGCGGCTGTCCGCTAAAATATAGAAGGGGATAACACTCAGAATTCCTGTAGAGAACCCGCAGCCAGCCATCCTAGCGGCTCGCGACGAAGTAAGAATCCTAAAACGGGGCACTACAAAGCCATAACATCCGGCGGCAAAAATGAAATAGAAGGCCATATCTCTTAAGTACATATTCATATACTGTTTTTCGAACCTTTTGAGCAAAAACTCCTCAATGGGGTGTTCTCCCTCTAGGCTCTTGAAGTCCTCAAAAGCGGGAGTCATCATAATGAGCCAGATCAGCTCTTTGAGGTCCTTGTCTGCAGTCTTGATGCTCTCAACAGCGGACTGTCCGATATCTAGCATAATTTTTAGGCCTTCACGATAATCAAAATAGAGCTGCTCATAATCCGTCTGGGAGGCCCTTCCGTTTAGAAACCTTTCGTAAGCACGGGGATTTGAAATTTCTAGGAAGGCGTGTTCCGGATAGGCTTCTAGACTTTCTTCATACTTTTCTTGGTACTTCTTCTGTAGCTCCCGCCGGCCATGATATATAAAATGTCTGGCCCTGACCTCGATCTGGTTGACGACAGCGTCATGGTGATGTCGACTTTTCTTAGCCTCTGATCTGTACTCTTGGAGCCAATGGGTTCCCCCGGGCTCGAGTGATGTCAGGCACCCAGAATTGTCGTCTGTCTGATCATTGAATTGGTAGCCTTCGAGGACCTTTTTAAATTGCTCTAAGAGGCATTTTCCATCTTCTTGATACAGATTCAATGCCCGCTCAATTTCGATACCAGTCAAAGGCAGCGGCTCAGGCACAGAAGGCACTTTATTGAGCTTAATTGGTCTCCGTTTTTGAAAGCGGTTGAAAGAGTGGCTTGGTTCAGAGTTGAATCTAAATGGGTCTGAGTAAGTCTCATTAACCACAATTTCCAAGGGCTCGAGAGAGGTCAGCCTTGGTCTAATCATAGCCTCTGGGTTCAGGGCTCTGGAAGGGCTAGATAGGGCTCTAAATATCCTGGTGTCAGAGTAGGCTTTGAGGCTATTTTGAGCATTCTCATAGACCTGTTCGCAGAGCCCTTCCTGGCTGGAGTGGGCCAGCTGCTTCAGACCTTCCGATTGCAAGGAGCCCTCTTCCCCAAGACAGTAGAGAGTCAGTCGAAGGTATGTCTGGGCCAATCGAAGTCTTGCAAGCAGGTAAGATTGATAAACCTCTAGGTACTCTCTTTGCTCATCGGGGCTGGGCCCTTTATTTCTTCTCCTGCTTTCATCTCCTCTCTCAGCCAACTCACCCCAATAAGAGCCGATACCCTGTGGGCTTGCATAGGGGCTGAAGATCAAGGAGAAGATGATAATCAATCGGGTCAATAGGGACGCTGTCATGATTCTCAATAGAGCAAAATCCATGCCGCATTTAAGTTTAGAGAGATCAAAGAGACGTCTAAATAGGACCTAATGTGATAAAAAAAGCCCTCTTTAAATCAAGAGGGCTGTTTCAACGTGCTAGTTTAAAACCTAGTCACATGGGTTGGTTTAGCTAGTTATAAACCAGAAACCCATTCTCTCAGTTACAGTCTAGCTCCACAGGCGGATGAGTTCTCCACAAGTTGAGGGCGATCACTGAGAGCATTGGCTGAAGCTGCAGCAAGGCTCTTGTGGCTTCTGTAAGCCTCTACAAAGTTACGCTTAATGTTGGCTAAATTTCTGATAGCCTCAGCATTTCCACTTTCTGCTCCGTGCACCACTCGGGAAAACCACGTCCCAAAAGCTAGCTCCGCCATTGCCTGACTTTCAGCATGATCCAAAGGCTCAACATTGGGGCCCCAGCCGACAGTCTGCTGTCCAGGACGGTTGTATACAAACCTGGCATCTCCCTTTTCGCCGCGAAGAGAGTTGAAAGCATCAAGACTCTCAATCTTTAAAACCAACAGATCCAGGGCCTCGGCGGTTGTCACACCCTCAGGGAGTCTTTCCGGATTTTGTACTACACTCAACATAGCCGTGTGATAGCTGTTTGCAGCAGTCCAGGCGGCGTTGGATTGCATGTCTGCTCCGGAGTCATTCATCCTAACCATGATCTCAGCAAGCTCCTCCTGCTTCCTTGCATCAGATATCAAAGGTGCACCTAAGCCCATAAGTAAAGTCTGGTTGGCGGTTGCAGCACTGGCAATCCCTTGAAAGCTTTGAGCTATGCTTGCTTTTGAAGTTGTGGCTGCACTCCCAGTCACCGCAGGTAAAACAGGTCGGGCGGCGCCGGGGGCAGCAGTCCCAGCAGCACCAGGACGTGCTTCAGCTCTTTCGAATAGGCTCAATCCAAAATCTCCAACGGACACCGTTGCTGCAAAGGCTCCCACACAAACTGCAATCACCCCATGGTTGATAAAACGCATACTGATTTCCTCCTTCAGTTAATAGTCGATTTCCTAGTCAAAAACTTATCGATCCAACGATTTTCATCCCTCGCCTCAGGTCTTTACCTACCACTAGGGTTTAACAAGGCGCAAGGTCGAACTTCTCTGAGCAATTTACAGGCCAAATCGAGATTGCTGAGTAGTTATCTAGGTCTTCTGTAAAAGTTAAGTTAAAATAGGGTCTTAAAATGCCTCCAAGGCTTCGGAAGAAGTCCGTCTTTGGTAAGGATGAGTAAACTGGTGTAAATATTCTATACACAAATAAATTTTTTTCATAACTTTGCCCAACTGATAGCCTGAAGAAGAACGCAGCTTCGTTGTGGATTCTGCCGAATTTTGGCTCAAGTGTGGCCAGAATTGTCATGAAATCCCCATAATCGATTAATTTCTCGAACTGACAAGGAGTGCCTGAGCCTTGGATCTTGGAACGCTTCTTGCTCAAGAGTCCCTTAGTCTGTTTTCAAATCCTATTGTTCGAGGAAAGTTAGAAGGAGATAAAATTCGTGTCTGAAGAATCAAGATCAAAGAGCTACCTGAGGAAAAGTGCTTCTTGGCAGGGTTCTTTATATTTCAGAAGATTGCTTGCCTCTGTGAGCTTGGTTTTTAGTTTTTTCTGTTCACTTTTTATTTACTGGACGTTGATTCTATCTTTAGTTCTGCCAGGAGGACTCTCCATAGCCAAGGCAGAGCCCCTGCTTAACACAAGTCACGATAGGGCCACTGGCCAGACTCTTTTCCAAATGGATAGCAAGGCCGCTTCGAAACTACCA
>SKYF01000142.1 GCA_007128005.1 Bdellovibrionales bacterium | reverse complement strand
CGCCGTAACCCCTGTCGCGATCAGCCCCTTGTCACCGGGTCATCTGATCCCACTCAGTAATTGGACCATCGTACAGAGGCTCCCTTTTAGTTAAGCAATACTCTGTGCTCTCCGATAAATAGTGACTGGCGCGAAACCGCCAAATACAGCGTTGTTCGTCTCAAATCTCACTCCAACGTACCGCTCGAGTACGCCTCCGTTCGATTTGAGCCGGGCGCCTTGTCTTTGGCGGTTATCGCCAGTCACTAAATATCAAGTGCAGTTTCTTTTTTGTAAGAACTCTAAGGGGGGTAAAATGCGAAAAATTTTAAGAAGATTTTTGATTCAGAGGAGATTACTAAAGTCGTCTCGGGCATTGCAAGCAAGCCATGATCTTTCTAAGCGGTTTGGGGGCGCAGTTCTCGATTACAACCAAAAAATGGAACAAGAGAGAACAAGGCTGAGGAATAAAGTAGAGGCTCTTTGCCATCAAGCGGTCAGTGACTCAGGGCATGCAGAGGCCACCTTGTATTTAACTTTGATATATTTTTCTTCTATTGGGGCCCATATGGTTGAAAAAGCCGATCGCTGGCTCAAGAGCTGGGGTGGGGGACTAATAGAATCCGGTTTTCGAGAGATCGGACTGAGTTATATTCAACATGCAGAAGAAGAAGTAGGGCATGACAATTGGCATCGTCGAGATGTCAAGGTCTTGGCAGAGATGTTTCAAGAGAAGTTCGGCCATAACCTGGAGGTCTCTCAGCTTCTTTTACGTGGGCGAGTCGACTGTGTGAAGAGATATGAAGAGCTTTGCGAAGAAGAAGTTTCCGGCCCTCTCAGTTATCGATCTCTTGGAGTGCTTTATGAAACAGAGATAATGGCACTGGACCTAGCGCCAAAATTCATAGGTTTTTGTGTGGGGGAGCTCGGCTTTGAAGTTTTAAAAGGACTGGGGTTTTTAAACGGCCATATGGAGTCAGATATAGACCACATTCGGGACAATGTGATTCAGATGCATGAGTTCTTAAAAAGAAGGCCGGACAGTCTCAACGAGCTTGTCGATGCTGGGCAGAAAACAGTGAGTATATTCGAGGAGTACTTTGAGGCTTGTCTGGAAATGGCTCAAAACCATATCAGTGAGCTGAATCGCAGTACACGGGGCTTAGAATCTCCAGAGTCTAGAGCTGCTGCCAGCGGTTGACTTTGCCCTTAGCCTTTTGGGTTGCCACCCAGGTTTTAAACTGGCTGCGATGGGAGGGGATTAGGCAGGGAACACAGGGATCTTAAGGGTCGAAAAGGGACGTTTGAGTCGCGCACGAGTCCCGACTCTAGTTATTTCAAATACTTAGAATTTCGCTGTTTTTCGTGAAGGGCCCATTTCGGCGAACAAAGTCTATGGACGGCTTTTTCTGCTTGATCTTCCTGTGAATAAGCCTCATAATCACCTTAAATAGTGCGGTGATTAATATGTGGATTCATGAACATCAAGACTGGCCTAACTTTACTTGGAAAGCTGAGGTGCTTGCTTCGAAGCTTGGGGATATCCGCCACCGTCAAGGGCGGTTGCTGGGGCGTTTGGAAGGCCTTGGCTTTAAACTTAAGAATGAAGCGAGCCTCACTACCCTGACCAATGATGTGGTAAATTCATCTGCGATTGAAGGCGAGAACCTCAATCCAGAAGAGGTGCGTTCATCTATTGCTCGCAGATTGGGGATTGATATCGCAGGTCTTATTCCAGCTAGCCGTGATGTGGAAGGTATCGTTGAAATGATGTTGGATGCCACTCAGCAATTTTCAAAACCTCTTACCAGAGAACGTCTGTTTAACTGGCATGCCGCCCTATTTCCAACCGGACGCAGTGGCATGCACCGGATTACAGTTGGATCCTGGAGAAGTCTGACTGCAGGGCCAATGCAAGTTGTCTCTGGTCCCATAGGCAAAGAGAAAGTCCACTATGAAGCGCCAAAAGCTGACCGTCTTGAAAGGGAGATGCAGATTTTTTTTGATTGGTTCAGCAGTGGGCATGAAATCGATCCAGTTCTGAAAGCAGGCATAGCTCATTTCTGGTTTGTCACCATTCATCCATTTGAAGACGGAAATGGTCGCATTGCACGTGCTATTTGTGACATGGCGCTGGCCCGCGCAGATCGCACTCCGGAGCGCTTCTATAGCCTGTCATCCCAAATTGAGCTTGAGCGAAAGAACTACTACAACCAACTGGAGAAGCAGCAGCGTAGCACACCGGAAATTACAGGCTGGTTAGAATGGCATTTAGACTGTTTAGGACGGGCTATTTCTAGTGCTGAAGCCACGCTTGGCAATGTCTTGTTCAAAGCACGGCTTTGGGAAAAGATAAATCAAAAGCCTGTCAATGACCGTCAGCGTCTCATCATCAATCGTATGCTTGAGGATGACTTCAAGGGACATATAAATACCTCTAAATATGCCAAATTGGCAAAGTGTTCAAACGACACAGCCCTCAGGGACATTCAGGATTTAAAAGAGCGCGGCATATTCATCCAAAACCCCGGCGGAGGCCGCAGCACCAGCTACAGGTTGCCGGAAAAGACATAGGGAGGCTTTCTACTCACGGAGGATAGAAGATACAGACGGCCTTCTAAGTAAGCGCCTCAAACCCTTCTCTTAGATGCCGATCCCATGAACCCCGCCAAAGGGTTTGGGCTTGCGGAGTACTGTCCCGAGGTGGATCAAAATCAAAAGCCCAGGCCGGGTCCCGGCTGCCAGGGCTCGGACAGATGGTCGGGCCTTACCTGGGGCGTGCGGAGATCCCTTAGGATCTTGCGACGCCACCCGATAAGAATTCTCCAGGGAACGGCTCTGCGCTGCCTGCGAAACTTCCTCACTAGGTATCGAGTATAAATCATCTTCACCCTCTTGCGCTCTTTATAAAAGATCCGGTTGCCGTTGGAGTATCTGAAATACTCGCACCAACCGTACCAGGTCTGCTCCAGGCGGTCTTTGGCCTCGTGGAGACTTAGACCTATATGGAGCCGACGGCGCAGGGCCTCGTGGAGGCTTTTACGTGCTCCCTCTGAGGGCTGGCGAGCTATCCAGAATCGCTGCGGGTTGTCCTTAAAGCTGCGCAGGTGGAACTTAAAGCCAAGGAAGTTGAACTTCGACTGGTGGCTGCGCTGTTCATTGCGCATATCCACCCACCTTGTTTTCATTGCCTTTAGCTTTAGCCCCACCGCCTTTCTTTAGGTGCCTGGCCATCCCTTCCCCCTTCTCTCGTCCTTGGATCATGGACCGGATCTCCCGGCCTTGACAGGGTACTATGGAGGCCTCTGACTTCTCCAAGAGCATCTGGATAGTGCTTATTTACTTCACACTTCAGACTGGTGGCCTGCAACAGTCTACAAACCACCCACTCGTGGAGATCTCTCCGGTTAACTCCTATGATTAGGATTTACCCGCCCACTGCCTTAAGCGAGGCCGGGGGGCCAGGGGCCTTATCACCTCTTATACCCCTGTCGCCCTGTTGCCTTCTGCCGCACCACCGGTTTGGGCCACCGACATCTTCCACCAACTCGCCTTCATCGGACAGTTCACTTAGGTTTGGGCTGATAAATCTGGCTGGGCGCTACAGTTCGTCGTAGGCCGCCCCCCTTTGCAGGGCCATGGCTACTTAACCCCCCTCTGTCGAGGATAGGAGTTCCAATGCGGGTTTTTGGGTCAGCAAGGGATCGCATGGGGTGGGATTCGAGCCACATGGGGGCTGAATTCCTGGATTGGACTCCTGAATTTTGGGTCTAGATTTGGGGT
>SKYF01000166.1 GCA_007128005.1 Bdellovibrionales bacterium | reverse complement strand
TTTTTACGCCGGTAGTCCTGCCAAAGAATGAAGAGCAAATAGCCCACACCAAAGGAAACCATGACTATTGAAAATATCGATAACCCTTGAATAAATGTAGCAGAAAAGTACATGGCCTACCCCTCTTTGAGCCTGGCCCAAACAAACTGGGTTGGAAAATATTTTGTAAGTGTGAGTAAAACGGCCAAGGATGTCACTGCTGCAATTAAACTGGCCACAAACCAGCCAATTTCAAAGTAAGTGTAGAGCCCCAAACCGGAGCCTGTAATAATCGCCCAAAAAGCGGCCCGCCCAGAGACTTGGGGCCAATAGAGCCCACAGACCACCGGCCAAATCAAACTGGCAACAAAGGGACCGGACAAGAAAAGCACTTGAATCAAATCAGCCATTCTCATTGAACACAGCAGCCACACCACTAAGCCCAAGCCTAAAACTGTCCCTTTGGACATCAAATAAAAATACTCCGGACTCTTACGAATGCCTAGAATGCCCTCTCCAACATCCTCTATCAGTAAGTCAGAGGTCGACGCTAAAAGACTGTCTATACTCGAAGCCAGAGAGGCAAACACAACAAGAAAGGCAAATAGGGCCCCTGTTTTGCCCAATAGGGTTCCTGCCACCAGAGGTCCGGTCATATCTGGATCACCAATGGGAATCCCTGCCGAAAAAGCACTTAGGCCAATAAAGCCAGCCAAAATGGGTATGGGGAGCCACAAAAACCCCGCCCGAGTGAAGGCTTTTTGGGCCACCTGAGGGCTCATAGCATAGGCTCGGCTCCACCACACGTTGTTATGAAACACCTCACCCAAGCCAAAGAACATATTGTTAAACAGCGAAAGCAGTGCCACGGGCATCAACACATCCAGAAGCATGGGTCGCTGGGCTATAAGAGTTTGGTGCATAAGCGAGTAGTCGGTGTGGATGACTGCCACCAGACCAACAACAAGCAAAAGGAGCAAAATAATAATGCTCTGAACAAAATCCGTTCCGATCACTGCATAGAGTCCACCAAATAAAGTGTAAATTACGCAGACGGTAAGGATCACAGTCATCCCAACTTGATAGGGCAATCCACTGAGGGCCTCCAAAACAATGCCGCCCGCCATACCCATACTCACCAGCCAGGCCAGCGAATAAATCAACGAGATCACTAAAAACAGATACCAGGTCGGTCGACCGTAGCGCAGACGGATAAAGTCCCCACTGGTGTATCCCTTGGGCATTAGGGTTTTAATTCTAGCGGCCATGGGGGCAAATAAAAAAAGGCCAAAGCTAGCTGTGGAGTAGGCCAAAAGCCCCCATACTCCCATTTGAATGGCAAACTTTGGCGCCAGCATCACAGTGTTCGATGTCACCCAGGTCGCCATGGCCGTCGCAGTCCCCAGGGCCAGTCCAACATTGCGCCCAGCAAGCATCACGCCATCTGGTGTGCCTTGGGACTTTCTACCCAGCCAGTACCCGTAGGCAACCCAAGCTAGACTGAAAATAACCAACAACGCAACAGCTGTGGAAACATCAAGAAGAGGAGCTTCGACCTTCAACTTCTCCCCTCCATATAACAGCGACCAAAAACACCAAAAGCACTGTTCCAAGAACAACCAAGCCAAACACAAACTGAAGCTTTGGATACTGCGTGCGAACTGTTAAGCGATCCAGAACCTGTCCACTGGGTCCTAAGAGCATAAAAACAGAGTCACCCTCTCTCAACCCGGAGACAAAAAACTCCTCTATAGGGGTTTCTTTAGATAGTCTTGAGGAGTGAAAGAGCTCCTGTCCCCCATTCTCCAATTGCAGGACCAAATTGACTTGCAGTGATTTATTTTCACCCTCCCAAATCTTCGAAGGCTCCCTACCCCACAGCAGTCTGGCATGGCCCTCTGGAGCCTCAAGGACAGCTGACGGCCCCCTATCATTTAGGAATGAAATCGCTTCGGCAGACGGGGTGAACCCCACAAGCCCCAGTCCCCCCATCAGACAAAATCTCAGCCAAATTATGAGTTTTAAAAGTCTACACTCGACATTCATTCCCATCTCCAGCCGAGGGACCCTAACATCTCAAACTCTCAACGCAAGAACTGAACCCATAAGACGCACCGCTCATCGAGACGTTTTACTCAACCCCTCAGATGAAAAGATCTTGTCTACATAACCGTCATTTTTCCAGTAAATTGGACGGCAACCAAGAAAGGTCTGAAAGCGGATTTCCTGCTACCCTCTCTCAAAGACCTGAAGAGGGATCCAGTGTTTTTTCCGCAGAGGCCTTTTGGGCGATCAGATAGCGGGGGCGGGCTTTGACCTCTTCATAAATGCGAGCCAGGTACTCGCCAATAATGGCCAGGTTGATGAGAATCACCGAGCCCGTAACCAGCACCACAAAGACCAAGGTGGCCATACCGCTGATGGTCTGCCCCTGAAGTTTTAAATACAAAATGATTGAGGCCACCACCACAGCAAAAATCAAAAACAGCCCGGCCGACACCACAGCCAGACGCAAGGGCAGGGAGGAAAAGGCCGTGATGGACATCAAAGCCAAGCGGAATAAACCTAAAAAACTCCACTTGGTTTGGCCATACTGGCGCTCGGGCACTTGAAAGTCCACAGTGGCCACGCGAAAGCCCATCCAGCGCACCACTCCACGGAAAAACACCTGACGCTCCTGAAAGCGCTTCCAGGCCTCAAGCACCTTCGCATCCAAGAGCTTGTAGTCCGAGGCGCCACTGAGATCAAAACCTGCGGCCTTGGCAAAAAACCAGTAAAAGAGCCGTGAGCCCCAGCGAGACACCAGCCCCTCCTTGCCGCGATGGACTTTGACCGCCTCCACCACCTCATAGCCCTGCTGCCACAGCTCAATCATTTTGGGAAGCAGCGCGGGGGGGTGCTGTAGGTCCCCATCCATCACCACCACGGCCTGCCCCTTGGCCATATCCAGGCCTGCGGTCAAGGCCACCTCTTTGCCAAAGTTGCGGCTCAGACGTAGCCCCCGAACACGCCCCTCGGCCTCGGCACTCTCCACAAGCTCAGTGATCTTGGCCCAAGTCTGATCTCTCGAGCCGTCATCCACAAAGATCAGCTCGAACTCCACTGCATCGCTAAGGCGATCGGCAGCCGCCGCCGCAGTTGCTGTTGCAGCCGCAGTTGCAGCCGCAGTTGCAGCCGTCTCCGTGCCCGCGCCAGCCCTACTATCCAAGCCAACTCTACCACCCAAGCCATCGCCGACAATAACGCCTTGTTTTCTCCGACGCCGGAGAAGCGGAGCGAAAAACTCCTGCGACCTCCCTATATAGGGGTAAGATATTTTCCTCTTCACTGTGAACTGGAGCCACGATCGATAGTAAAGCCATAGACCTCAGTTATCCCCTGACTCTTGATCAACTGCAAGGAGTCGGAGCTTGAGACCAAAAAAAAATCTGCCAAGACAAAAAAGTGCCGAGCCCCTTCAGCTCCAAGCCCTGGAGATCAAGCCCCCTTTGGGTTTAAAGCCCACAGAACAACTCTCTTAAGCCCTTGGAAAACTAGGCTGAAGGGCAGTCCAGAGGGACCGCCCCTCAACTAGACTGGCATCAAGTAGACAAGCTGGGCCGCTATCAGAATCAACTTGTGTAGAACCAAAAGTATCCACAACTGGACTCTAAATAACTCCCAGGCTCGCCGATAGGAACCACAGGTTGTGTAGTTCATATCGCCCCCCTTTCTCAAGGAAAGGGGCGGCTTTTTCCTTAAAGCCCTAAAGGGGCCCGGCAGGCTCCTCCACTGCAAGATCGGGCCA
>SKYF01000209.1 GCA_007128005.1 Bdellovibrionales bacterium | reverse complement strand
TCATAACGTAATACCTTATGAGCGTACGTATTACCTCATAAGTGAGTTTTACTAAGGAGCCTTATTGACTCAGTGCATAATATCTGATAGTCTCGTCACCAATTTACCAAGTATAGGAGAGCCTTATGAGGACCTTTCGTTCAAGTATTGAATTTTTTATAGAATTTTGGGATTTGTTAAGGATTCAATCTTGAAAAAGAAGAGGCTGGTTACCTTCCTTTGGCCTCTTTCTTTTGGTTTTGGTCCCAATTGGTCTATTTTTTAAAGCTCCTTATAGCCAAGCTGCAATCCCCCAGGGTTTCCTGAGTGACCTGGTTCAGATAGGAGAGAATAAGAATCGGGCCGTGGGAGCCAGACTAAAACATACCTGCACTCAATTGCTTGGTGCTCTAGATTCTGAAGTTCGGGAGAAGCATGCGAAGTTTCTGGGGAAACTTCGGGACGACGGGGTTCCAGCGGGTACTATTGAATTAATTGGGAACGTCTTTCAGCTATCAAGTCCAGCTCTGCCTCTGAGAGAGAAGGCTGAGCAGGAAAGAACAGAAAACTCAAAAATAATTGAATTTCACCTTTCGCAGGTGAACGCAGCCTTGGAACGTGCAAAATCTCAGTTGGAAATGGCTGTTTTGAATGGTTCTTCGACGACCTACCTGGCAGCATTTAAAGATTATTTAGCTTCTAAAGAAGAGAAATTGAGCCTGCGACGACTGGATTTTAGAGAAAAAGGTCAGCAAACGCCTTCTATTATGTCGGGGGGGGTGGATGGCGTGATTCAGAGGGTTCTTCTTTCCATCTCGAACTTAGAGCTTTTAGGTAAAATTGCCGAAAATGGCTCAGACGAATTGGTTGAGGCTCACCTAGAGATCATTAGAGGCCTACCTTCGCTAAGAGAATTGCGCTTTGCAAGGCCCAGCCTAATAGCGTTAATTCGTGATCGCACTCACACTTCTCTAAATGGAATCGGCCCACTTGATAGGGTTTTTGAGGGCCCTGATCGGCGTTTATCGATGCTTTTAGAGGCGACGCTTGAGATGCTGTCGAAGATCGAGGAAAGGCAATAAACTGGCCAAAAGTATGCCCGCCCTGTTCTCCAAAAATCATGAGGCCTTAGAGATCTTGCGCGGTCTGGGCCACTCAGTGGGCGGGGGCTCAATCCAGTCCAGTGGACACAGGCCAATGACCTTTGCGGCGATCAAAAAGCTCATTGAGGCCTTGGATCGCTTGGGCGTCGATCGCTTTGCCAGAAAGGTCTTCCTCACCACTCCATGGGAGCAGTCAAGGGAGGGGGCTCTGTCAACCTTAAAGCCATCGTCTACCAGGCTCTGGGAGAAAGAGGAGCAGAGCTTGTTGAATACATTCAGTCCCGAAGTCATGAGATCCCTTATCTTTTTTCAGGTCTTGAAGCCTCTTTGGCGGAGCCAGGACATTTGGCTTTGGGCGATGCTTCGTTTTCTTCTGGATGAAGTCGAATACCTTTCGACACTGAAATCGGGTCAGGCCGTCGTTGGCAAAGCCAAAGTGGGTGTGGCGGGAATCGATCCGCTGGCCATAGATCGTGAAAAACTGGATCTGTTGATCGAGGCAGGTTTTGACCCACTGGCCTCCGACATCCTGAAGCTCTGGTCTCAAGAACTGCCCAACGTCACTTCAGCAGATATGACGCTCTCAGAAGACTTAGACCCTGAGGGCCTTAGGTCAGCAGGACTCTTGTAGCTAATTTGTTGTTTATTGCCGACTATCATTCTTTGACCCACGTTCACAAGGGCGAAGAACTCAGGCAAATGACCTATGAGGTTGCAGCTACCTGGTTGGCTCTTGGCCTGGATCCAGAATGATCGGTCTTTTATCGTCAGTCTGATGTTCCTGAGGTTTTTGAGCTCAGCTGGATTCTGGCTTGTTTTTCCCCTAAGGGCCTGCTCAACCGGGCCCATGCCTATAAAGCCAAACTTCAGGAAAATCAGGAGGCCGGTCGAAACGATCCTGATCATGGGGTCAATATGGGGCTCTTTACTTACCCTCTTTTGATGGCAGCTGATATTTTGCTCTTTTCTGCAGATCAAGTTCCGGTTGGTGAGGATCAAGTGCAGCATTTGGAGATCACTCGGGACATCGCCCAGAAGTTCAACAACAACTATGGCCCTTTCCTCTTGCACTGATTTTGATGACTTGTAATATACTGTAATTACGCCATTTTCTTGGCATCAATTATAAAATTGCCACAATTAAAGATTTGTGGCAGATTTATATAGTGAGTAAAATGCCAGATCTCAACAAGATAAAAGGGCCAGTAACGGTCAAAGAACTGAGCCGGCTCGGTATAACCCCTATGATGATTCAAAGTCTTGTCATAGCCAATGAGTTATTGCCTGTTGGGCGTGGTGTTTATCAACGGTCCAGTGAAGATTTGAGCGACGAAAACTCTTTTCGGGCGGCCACCAAACGCATCAAAGGCAAATCGGCCGTTTGTCTACTTTCTGCCCTCGCCTTTTACAATCTTGTTGATGAAATTCCTAAACAAACTTGGCTCCTCGTTGATTCAGGAAAAAGAACATACCAGAAAGACATCAGGCTGTTTCGTAGCCGCAATCCAAAATGGAGCGTAGGTATCATTAAAGAGGATGGCTATTGGATCACCAACAAGGAACGAACAATAGTGGATTCCATACTCAATGAAAAGAAACTTGGGCTTCTAGGAATTTCTGCCCTAAAGCGAGCTATCGCCCAAAAAGAAACAACACTTGCTCGTGTTATGGATATGGCAATGAGTCTCAAGGTCAGGGATCGAATCTATCCTTATATAAAGGTGCTTGCATGAACCGTGAAGACAGGGCCAAAAAAATTCGTGGACAACTCACAAAGCTGGCTTCATCTCGTGGAAATCTTTCTGTAAATGAGTTGCGAATCGTTTTAGCTCTTGAACGTATAGTTGCCCGACTTGTTAATAATCCTGGTTTGGAAAAGCATCTTGTGTATAAGGGTGGTTTTGTACTTCTCAAAACTCTGGAAAGCGATCGCTTCACCCGCGATCTTGATGCTCTAGGTGTTGAAATAGACAAAGCTAGGGTTGTCGAGCTGGTTCCCAAGGCTTTAGATGCAGATATTGGTGACGGTTTTTGGTTCGGAGATATTAAAGTTCAGAATCTTGAAGTCCAAGGAGAGTACGGGGCACTCCGATTTGATTGCGCCTATCAGATCGGCGAACCTGATCTTAAGAAGATTGCTAAGCTTTCAAGAATTCACTTTGATGTTGGATTTGGCGACTCGATTCCTACAAAATTAAAAACGACAGTCTCTGAATCACTACTCCAAGGAGATAGCCCGATATCATGGAAAGTCTATCCCCCTGAGTTTATGTTTTCTGAGAAGCTACAAACCCTTGTGCAACGAGCCAGTGCAAACTCTCGGGCCAAGGACGTTTATGACCTGCCTCTGCTCTTTGAACAATGCAAGGACAAAGCATCTTTGCATAAAGCGGTGAGAATGACCTTCGAGAACAGAGACACTGAGATTCCAGCGTCTTTTTATGCCTTTGCGAAGGGTTTGGATTTGATGCAAATAGAGATGTCGTGGAGAAGTGTTCGCCTGATTGGAGAGAGTGATTTTCAGTCTGTGTGGAAACGCCTCCTCACGACTCTAAAGAAATTTGACACTGATTTTTTTGCACAGTGAAGAGTTTGATTTAATGAATTGAGTTTTATCACTTCAAAGTCTGGGTAATGGGTAGGAACGGCGTCGGAGGTGGGGGGACTTTTCAGACAGGCTCCTCCGGAGTGAGGTCTTGTGATGCCATCCTATCAAATCAACCCCAGGCCCTCGGGTAAACCTTG
>SKYF01000090.1 GCA_007128005.1 Bdellovibrionales bacterium | reverse complement strand
CTTTCCGTGCTGTTTAGTTTTTCGGCTCACAGCTCTCAGTGGGACGACTACAACCTCCACTTTCAGTCCATCTTATCCAGTCTTAGGCTTCCCCCTCTTGAGGTTTGGTCCGACCTGGCGGTGGCTGACATTCATTCACGCGACACCCCTCTGGGGGTCAGTGGCCTGAACACAACTCAGTTGAATACCCCTGGGGAGAGCCGCTTCAGCCTACCCTGGCCCGTCCTTGGGCTCATCTTGCTGGCTATTGTCTTTGCCGTCTACAGCTTGAAGAAGCCTTAAACCTAATTAGCGAAACTCCTCAAAGCGACGCACTTGAATATTTTCAAATGCTCCCAACTGATCCTTTACTTGATCCCTATTGGTTAACAGCACAATTTTTAGATTGTCGGGGTCAAAGTGTTTGCGGATAGCTCTATTGATATCTTGATGTCTGAGCCGGTTCAGATCACGAATGTAGTTCTTTAAGTAGCTGTCACTGATGCCGTGGTAGCGCAGGACCAAGAGGTTTTCCGCAAGTCGCTCGGGAGTCTCAATCGCCCTGGGGAAAAGACCTGTCAGCAGGGCCTTGGCATCTCTGACCTCCGTCTCGGTGACCCCCTCTTTCACAAATTTATCCAATACATCTAAGGCCACCTGAAGGGTCTCTCCGGCCCTGTCGTGACGAGTGGCTGTGCGAATCGAGAACAGCCCAAAATCCCTGCCAGAGGTTGTACTCGAGCTCACGGAATAGGTCAGCCCTCGCGCCTCTCGAATCTCGTCCATTAAGCGACTGGAAAAAGCTCCACCCAAAACCGTGTTGGCCACCCTCAAGGCGAGGAAATCGGGATCATCTCGGCGAATTCCTCGATGTCCAATCAGAATCTGCGTCTGCTGCAGATCTGACTTGTTGACCAAAATCAGGGAGCGCCCCTCAATGACGGGGAACTCCCCATACTCTAAAGGTGCCCTGTCCCGGGCTTCCCAGCCCGCCAAGAGACTATTTAAAGTCTCAATAACTTGGTTTTTTTCAAAGTTACCCACTACGGCAAGGTGAGCATTGTTGGGCCTATAGTGAGTCAGGTAGTAGCGAATGATCTGCGCCCGACGCATCTGTCTGACTTCCTCCAATCGCCCGCCGGAAGGAGGTCCATAAGGATGCTCTTCTCCGTAGAGAAGCTGTTGAAAAGCACGGTGTGCAAAACTTGAGGGCTGATCCACGACTCTTTGCAAATTGGCGAGTCGTCGCTGCCGACTGCGGTTGACTTCACTTTGGGTGAAGGTGGGCTCTGTCAAAATTTCCGCGAAGTCTCTTAATAAGCCCTCTGCATGAAAAGACAGACTGCTGGCTGAAATCATCGTGTAGTCCGTGCCTACGGATACCGAAAAATCAGCTCCTATTTGAGCCAAAGAGTCTGAGATCTGCTCTGCGGACCGAGAAGTGGTGCCTTTGTTCAACAAGTCCCCAACCAAAGAGGCCACCCCAGATTGGCCCGCAGGGTCGTCGGCCTCTCCCGACTTAATCATAAGCCCCAGAGAAAAATAAGGGAGGCTCTTATCTTCTATGAGTAAAACCGGCAGTCCATTGTCAAGCTGAACCTCCTGGTAGGACTTCAGCTGGAATTGGCCTGGACGACTGGGAAGAGTGGCACAAGAGAGAATCGCAAACAAACCTAAAAAAGTTAAAAGCATCTGAACAAATCGACTCATCACTTAAGACTCCTCTGCTGGGCTCGAGGGCGCAGCGGCTCCCGCTCTGGGTAATACTTGAATCACTGAACGCTGGTGGGGCTGAAGATACTTCTCCGCCACCTCTTGGACCTGCTCTGCCGTCACCTCTGCAAAGCGCGCCAAGTCCTCAAAGATACGAGTGTAAGAACCATAGACGACCTCTGCGTAGGCCAAAACACGGGCCTTGCCCTCAATGGTCTTCATGGCATCCACATAAGATTTCATCAGCTGGTTTTTCACTCGCTCCAACTCATCTTCACTGACTCGTGAGTTTCGGGCTCGATAAATTTCTCCGTAAATCGAGCGCAGCACCTGCTCTGAGTTCACGCCGGGCTTCAGATGGGCTGTAATCTGAAAAACTCCAGAGCTGGCCAGATTTTGGGAGCTAGCTGAAATAGACGTCACTGTCTGTTCACGCCGAACAAGCCGACGATGCAGGCGACTGGAGTCCCCCCAACCCAAGACACCCGCCAAAATATCTAGAGCAAAAATATCAGGGTCCATAACGTCTGTGGTCCGAAAGGCCACGGCCACAGTGGGACTTTGCACATCTCTACGCAGGCTGAGGCTGCGCTGACCGGATTGCGCAGGCTCCTCTGGGTAGACCCTTTCAATGGGTTCCCCTGCTGGAATGGACCCAAAGTGTCTTTCTATCAAGCCCTTGGCCTGCCGGCTGTTAAAAGATCCCGAAATAACCACCACTGAGTTGTTGGGCGCATAGAAGCGCCGATAGAAGGCCTTAAGGTCCTCCATGGTTGCAGCCTCCAGGTCAGCCATATAACCTATCACCGGCCAACGGTAAGGGTGCACGCGAAAGACAGTCCTCCATAGAGCCTCACTCAAGCTCCCCAGGACACTGTCTTCTACCCGCTGCCTCCTTTCTTCTTTAACAACCTCTCGCTCACTGGCAATCTCATCCTCATCAAAAATCAAGTTGCGCATTCGATCTGCTTCGATATCAATGATCAGTTCCAATTTCCCGGCGGGGAGCGTCGTATGGTAGGCCGTGACATCCTTGCTAGTAAAGGCGTTGTAGGTCCCCCCATTGGCCTGAATGAGACGGTCCAACTCCCGACTGCCATAGCGGGGTGTGCCCTTAAACATCAGGTGCTCAAAAAAATGAGCCAGTCCCGTCCGCCCTGGCTCTTCATCGCGGGACCCTACACGGTACCATTGATGGTAGGTGAAAATGGGCGCCGAGTGGTCCTCATGTAGCAATACGGTCATTCCATTGCTCAGAGTGTAGCGCTCCACGTTCAGTCGAATCATTTGCGCCAGCTCCGCTCCAGACAGGCCAACTTGACTGCTGCTGCCGTTTTGAGCTTGAGCCCAAGCCGTTGCCGAAATAAAAAACCAAAACCACATTTGAAGACAAGTGAGCCCCCAAAGACATCTGCGCAATTTTTGAGCGAAAATAGACACCCGACAAGTCCTCCTCATGAGAAAAAACCACTTTGAAGGCTTCGTTAGCCTTGACCGCCTTTGATTGTGCTAGACAGGAGGGGATCTTGTCAAACTGAGGCCGCTCGAAATCAGAGGGCTAGGAACAGGGGCTAGGAACAGAGGGAACTACTGCACCACAAAATCAGAAAAGTAGACATTTTGAATCACTCCCCGATCCAAAAAACCGTTGAGCTGAGCGATGATCTGATTCTTTAGGTGGAGCTTTCCCTGCACGGTCTCGATCTCGTGAAAGTTCTTTGCATTTAAAATTCGGATAATGGTATCTCGAGCTTCCGCGCCCAATGAGAAGATCTCTTCAAATCCCGCCTGATCTAACATCTCTAAACTGACCTCCATGCGAATCAGCCTTCGAGGCACACCGTCTAAATTTGTATTGAATGGCTCAAGGGTAAACATCACAGGTCCGGCCCCAAGATCTTCATAAAAGCGATGAACCTCTGCAAGAAGCTCCCTCTCGACTGAGGACGGAGGCTTATAGCCAATAGTCGACGCATAGACTAAGTAAGCGCCCGTGCCAACTCCCAGCAAGTTAAGGACGGCAAAAAGAATGGGCAGCATGGCGCCAAGCTTGCTCTCTGAACTGCTTTGTGAAGACTCTTCTTCAGCCATAGACTTAAACTCCTCTGTTAAGGCTTCCTCGGCTAAAAGCCCCAAGACCTTTAGTTTGGAAGT
>SKYF01000147.1 GCA_007128005.1 Bdellovibrionales bacterium | reverse complement strand
GTCGTTGATCTCGTCCAAAGGCATTCTTCAACAGATCTTGCTCCAGCTCCAGGCTAAAGCTGTCCAGAGTGCGAGTGGAGGGAAAGCCCTGGTTTTGGGCAAAGGGGTTGAGTAGGCTTGCAACCGAGCTGCGGCGGTAGTTGATCCGAAGATCAGTTCCCGATCCCAGTTGCTTGCTCAGACCCAGCAGAGCGCTAAAATTTTTGTCCTCTTCGTTGTTGGCAATGACGTTCATAGTGTCGCCCCGGTTGACCTCGTAGTTGGTCTCGGCCATCAGCCGAAAGTCATAGGCGGCTTTGGCTTGAAAAATAGGAAGTTCTGCTGACACCAGGTTAGCATCCAGAACTTGGCGCTGGAGGCCTAGGTTCAACACCCGGTCGACGACCAGTTGTGGGGTTAGGCGGATGGGCTCTGGCGAGCTCCCAGAGTGGACCGAGTTGGCCAAGACGGAAGGGCTCAAAAATGAAGAGCTCAAGACACTCAACAGGCCGCAGAGGCTCCAAAAGACAGGCCCTGTGAGAAGAGAGAGCCAGGCTCTAGTCATCGCAACACTCCTAGGTCCACCTGCAAGCCAAAGCTTACACCGGCCCGCTCTATGTCGATGTTAGCGCGGGGAGAGAGCAAGCCCCTATGGTGAGTGTTCACATAAGAGCGCAAGCCTGGGGAGAACTCCCAAGCCAGAGATGGGCCCAAGCTCCAGAACCACTGGTTGCCACTTTGGTTGGCTTCAATCCAAGAGCTGGATACAATATGACTGACCTGGCCAACTCCGGTTTTGAGGCCCAAAATGAGGGGTCTTTGACCCCAGCGATGCAGTTCAAAGCTCAGTCCCCCCAGTAGCACAAAGCTGCTGAGGTGAGTTCTCTCTATGCGAGCCCCCTGTGGCCCCTCAAGGGCAAGTGAGCTTCGGCTGCCTGCCAGTTGAAGGTAGGCAGCCAGGCCGGGGTGAAGTTCCGTCTGCAGTTCAGCTTCCAGCAGATCACTCTTAGGCAGACGAGAGAGGTCTAAAGCGGATAGCCCTGAAAGGGGAAACTCCCCGAGAGGTTGAAAACTCTGCCAACTCAGCGAGGTCAGCCAAGGGGATTTCAGCTGCTCCGGCGGGCGTGGACTGAGGGCCTCCACTGTGGCCACAGAGGACTGGAGTCCTGGGGGTTGCACAGCTGTTGTTCGAGTCGTCGTGGGGGCTGCTTTGAGCTCTGTTTCAGCCAGGGACCTTAAACTGAGGCAGAGTGCGGAAGGATGTAAAAGAGGATGTAAAAAAAAAGCCAAGCTCAGAAAGACGAGCAGTCCTTTCATCGCAAAGCCTCCCTGAGGGGAGAGGGGTATCTACAGGGAGATTGACCCAAAGCTGCAGAGTCTCTCGAAATGCGATCAAAACGAAATAGCTGGGAGCCCACTTGAGTCCGCAGGGTGGCCACAAAATGCCGTCCATCGCCCTCATCAATCAAATCAAAAAGTAGTGTGGGTGGGGCTCGATGACTCATCGCTCGCCTTAAAGACTGACCCACTTGAATGGGAAAGGAGATGGAGTTGACCATTTGATAGTTTTGCTGGGTTGGGGACCACTGGTAAAAGTCAAAAGCACCTTCCTGGAGAAAAAATCGCGATTCGGAATCCCTTCCCACCTGGCTGCGGGCCACAAGGAGTTGTTGCTGGCTGCCTCGACCCATCAGAATAAGGAACTCAGCATGGCTGTGTTCTGGCAGTTGAAAGGACTCCCAGTCGCTGGGACTTCTGCGTGGATTCCAGCGCCGCAAGTAGACTGGGCTTTTCGGCTCCGGCTGTTCCAACCAGAGCCACTCTCCCGCCCACGACAATTGGGGAGGGGAGCGACGGTGAGGAGGGTTTGCAAGGGTCTGAGGAAGGTGGACCAGCTCTGCGAGAGCTTCATCTAGCCGCTCTCCTCGTCGCACAGATGAAAGTCTGCGCAAAAGACTGGATAAGTCCAAGTAGCTGTATTGTGAGTGGGCAGCCTGAGGTCGGACTCTCTGAAACACAAGAGTTTGTGCAGAAGATATGTACACGGGGTTGGCCCACTCCATAGGGTCTAAATTTAAGTGCACCAGAGGGAAGAAGGGTTTTAGCTGGTAGATGGAATAAAACCAGGACTGTTTGTCCGCAGATTGGCTGGGAGCAAGAAGGCGATTGTTGCCCAAAAAGTAGAAGTAGTGTGGGTACTCCTGTCGGCTATTTCCAAAGGCAGACAATGGCGGAGGCAGGGGCAAAAGGGCTTGGGCTGACCCTTCCATATGGCTGCGATCCAGCTCACTCCAAAAGAGCTGACTTTGCAGTTGCCAGAATTGGTCACCCTGTTGGGTGGACATAAATAAAACTTCACTGCGATCTGAGGTAATATATAGGGGCTGTGCTCGACGCGTCTCGGTCACTCGTCCTGAGGTCAATTCGTCAAAGAAGCGGTAGCTTCGTCCTCGAGAGACTTCATTCATAGCAGAGTGAAAGTGAACCAAAGAGAAGGGGCTATGGGCATTGTCGCAGATATAATGGGTTCTACGTAGAGCGGGAGGAGGCTCTGGGGAAGGAGGGGCCGAAGGGGGCTCGGGAGGCTCGGGCCGCGGCTCTCCTTCATCGGGATTCTGGTCATTATTTGGAGGAGGGCTTGGCTTTTCTGCGACAGGTGGCTGGCTTGGATGGGGCTGAGGTTTGGGCTCAAACAACTGGATAGGAGTTGACTCTCCGCCGCACCCCGCAATTAGCAAAATCATTAGGGCCGCACTAAAGCGTCTCAGCAGAGGCGCGGTCCGTCTTTTCAAGTCGATCGGAAACCTGGGCTGTGCGAACATTGACTTGCCCCCCCCAACAAGGGTAAAAAATTTCACGACAGAGTGAGAATTTTTCACACATTGTCGGATTTTTCAATGGATTCTCTGTAAGGCATCTTGCATTGAATTTTTATCTTGAATTCCCCGTTAAAGGGATGTTTTCACAGGGGAATTTATTCACGAGGGGGATAGGCATATGACGTCTGTGCGAAAGAAAGTCTTGTCTTGGGTGGGTGTACTTGTCATGGGGTCCGTTCTTGGGGGAGTGGTGTTGGGAGCAAAACAACACAGGGCTCAGGCCAGTGACTCTCAGTTTCAGAGTTCTCAAGTCTACTTTTATGATGTCGAGAGCAACTCCTGTCGTCGAGCTGACGGCCAAAGGGGACTGAACCCAGCCCCTCGAGAGAACCTCGTTGAGCACCTGCGCTCCAGAGGCGGTGAGTGTGCCAATTTGGTGGCGGTGCAGTTGAGAGGGGCTCAACTTTCCGGGGTGAGGCTTCAGGGAGCGAATCTGAGTGGAGCGGATATCAGTTACGCCAATCTGCATTTGGCCCAGCTTCAGGGAGCTCACTTGAGCTTTGCCCAGGCCACTTATGCGGATCTGAGGGGAGCCAACCTCAGCCAGGTCCGAGCGACGGAGGCAGATTTCAGCTACAGTCGCCTTGCTGAGGCCGATTTGAATCAGGCCATTTTGAATTTCTCCAAGTTGGTGGGGGTCAATATGAGGGAGGCTATGCTCTCTGACAGTCAACTTTTGCGGGTGAATATGGTGGGGGCGGACTTAAGTGGGGCGGCTTTGTCGAGGTCCAATATGAGTCATGCCAATTTGCAATACGCCCTCCTCAACAATGCTCTCATGGACTCCGTTCGCGCTTGGGAGACCCAATTGATTGGGGCTAAGTTGAATGGAGCGGTGTTGACTTCAGCCAACTTGAGCTACTCTCGGCTGATGTTCGCAGAGCTCGTAGGGGCCCTGATCAATCAGACTAATTTTAAGGGCGCTTTTTATAATGATGAAACTGCTTTTTCTGAGGGCTTTGATCCCGACGAGAGCGGTATGGTTCGTCTGAGTATGGAGCAGAGTTACGGC
>SKYF01000186.1 GCA_007128005.1 Bdellovibrionales bacterium | reverse complement strand
TGACCCCCCTGGAGTCTTCGGCCCTCTTGCAGCAGGTGGCCGACCTGGTGGAGGAGACTCCCGGCCGGCCTCTGCTGGTGGTGGTCCATGGCTTTCGCGAGGCCTTTGAGTCGGCTCTGCGTAAGACGGCCTTTTTGGGGCATGTGCTGGATGTGAACACTCCCATTCTCCTCTTTGATTGGCCGGGCAACCAGGGCAGTTCCATGCGCGGCTACCGCAGGGCGAGCGAGGTGGCCCGGGCCTCAGGCCTGGAGTTGGCCAAGACCTTGGAGCTTTTGATCAGAGAGGTGGGGCCAGATCGACTGTCCCTCATCGCCAACAGCATGGGCGCTCAGGTGGTGGTGGAGGCTTTTGGTCACCTCCATGCTCAAGAGGACTTATGGCAGGATGGTCCTCCTATTGAACACCTTCTTCTCTCCGCTCCCGATGTGGACTACTCTGAGTTCAATGAGACTTTCCGCAGGTTTCTTGCTGATCTCACTCGCAACAGCACTGTCTATGTGTCCTCCAACGACCGGGCGCTGTTGGCCAGTCGGCTGCTCAATGGGGGGCGACGCTTGGGAGAGAGCTCGCTTAACCCTCGACAGATTCCAGGCACCCTTCCCGTGGTCGACTACTTTCCAGCTCCGGGAGAGGTCACCGTGGTGGATGTCACTCCAGTCAATCGCACCCGAAATTTTCATAATTTCAGTTTAGAGACTCCAGAGTTTTACGACGACATTTTTTTGCGGTTGGCCAATCCTCAGACTCCCCGCAGTCGCCTGCGCTACCCCGTGCAAACCCCCAACGGCACCATTTACTGGGTGCTCACTCGGGGGCGTTGATGAGGCGAGTGATTGGGCTAGGGGCTGGAGTGTTGAGTCTGCTCCTGCTGGGCTGTGGGAGTCGGCCCCTTCAGCCCTGGCACAAAGAGGTTCTCAAAGAGGAGTTTAGTCTACGCAAGGCCCAACAAGTGGCCAGCTTCAGCGATTACCTAGAGTTGGAAGAGCGACTGTGGGCTGAACTCCACAGCCGGGTGGTGGCCCAAGTTCCCACAGGCCCAGAGCAGGCCCTTGTGCGCTACAGCCAGGGGAGCTTGGCCCATCCGGAGGCCTATCCCATCAACTGGAACCGCAGTTTTGAATGGACTGTGGACGAGCCCCGGGGGGGCGTTTTACTGCTGCACGGGATGTCGGACTCCCCCTACAGTCTGCGCGCTTTGGGAGAGAGTCTCAGTCAACAGGGCTACTGGGTGGTGGCCCTGCGGCTTCCAGGCCACGGCACAGCTCCCTCCGGCTTAAGACAGGTCAGCTGGGGAGACATGGCCGCCGCCCTTCGCCTGGCCGTGGAGCACTTGCGACTGCAAGTGGGGGGCAATAGGCCTTTGCATTTGGTGGGCTACTCCACCGGGGCCCCTTTGGCCATCGACTACACGCTGGAAGCTTTGGAGAGGGCCTCCGGGGAGGCGCCCGCTGGGCCGGTTCCCACCAGTTTGGTGTTGATCTCTCCGGCCTTGGGAATTCACCCAGTGGCCGCTTGGGCCGCCTGGAAAAGAAGGCTGTCTGCAGTGCCGGGCTTGGGGCACCTGGCCTGGCTTTCCCTGGAGCCCGAGTTTGATCCCTTTAAATACAATTCATTTTCCACCAATGCGGCCGAGCAGGTGCATCGCCTCACCCGCTCAGTGGCTCGCAGGCTCCAGGCTCTGGCGGCCTCGGGCGGGGTGGAGAGATTTCCTCCCACCCTGGTGTTCAAATCCAATGTGGATGCCACCGTCTCCACCCAGGCCGTGGTTCGGCGACTGCTGGAGCCGTTGAACTCCTCTCGCCATGAGTTGGTCCTCTTTGACATCAATCGCTCGGCAGCCAAATCGAGTCTGATGATTTATGATCCTCGGGCCCTGACCACCCAGTTGGTGGGGCAGGGGAATTTGCCTTTTGCCTTTCGCCTGATCACCAATCGAGATCCCGACAGCTCGGCGGCAGTGGTTCTTCGCCGGCCCCCTCGCTCCACTCAATTTGAAAAGCCTCAACCCCTAGGTCTCAACTGGCCCTCTGCTGTCATCTCCCTCTCCCATGTGGCCTTGCCCTTTCCTCCTGATGATCCTCTTTATGGTCACCCCGCTCAAGTGGCTGAGGCTTCTCGGGGGGAGGGCTCACCCCTGTTCCTGGGCCAAATGGCACTGCAGGGAGAAAGAGGCCTGCTACTCATCCCCGCCGATTGGCTCATGCGCCTGCGCCACAACCCCTTTTACTCCTATTTGGACTCCTCCACTCTGGCCTGGATGAGGCGGGCTGAGGCCTCTTTGCCAGACTAGGATCTGTTGATGTCATTGGTGGCTGCTTTTTGTGAAAGCAATGACAAGCTCGGGGCCTTCTCCGTAAACTTCGCCACTGTAGCCGCCCCATGTCTTGGTGATGGTAAAGCCCTTGGACTCAATGAGTTGCTTAAACTGGTCAGGATACCAGTACCTCATGCAAATAGGGTTGACGTGAGTATCGACAAGTTCGCCATTCCTGTAGCGCCGGTAAATCATCTCAGGGTAAAGAACTTGGCTCACCACATCAAGGTCTTTTCTGGTATCCCATAGCTTTAGAGTGTCGCCATTTTGTAAAAGGGTCTCGCCACAGAAAGTCTCTTCTTCCGTAAGCCATTTTTCAGCCAGTTCATCTTTACTAAACTTAGGGTTAAAAACATTGAGAATAGCAACGCCGTTGGGCTTGAGATGGTCGTGGATGACATTGAAGAACCCATCCACTTGGTTCTGATGCTCTAGGCATTGAAGAACTCGGAATGGTGCAATGATTAGGTCGAACTTTTTGTTAAGGTTCAATGAGGTGATATCATCGAGAATAGATGAGATATTGGGCTCTTTGCACTTCTCTTTAGCCTGGTGAAGCATTGGTTCTGAAATTTCAACTCCGGTAAGGTGCTTAGACTTTTTGGCTAGCGGTCCCGACACGCGCCCTGTCCCGCAACCCAACTCTAACACCTCAGTGTCTGGGCTGGTGAACTGGGAGTAAAGCTCAACATCATGGAGCGGCCACTCAAAGGCATCGTAGTATTCGGCGCTATATTGTCTTGATTCCGGCAAGTGTGACCCCTTTTAAAGCTTCGTTATTTGATACCCCAATGTTCTCCGACAAAAATCTCTCGAAGAAGGGCTTACAGTCCGCCTTGGGTGTGGCTCAACGACGATTAAGAAGATGTTTTAACATAAGAAAAGCTGAGTTCCAAGAAATCCCACAGATGAGGGGCTTTCACGTCTGATGTGTGCTCCTTTTATGTTTCCTCCACCAGACAGACTTGCGGAGGGATGAGCAAATGTTTTTTCGCCTTAGGACTCTGGCCCAAATGGGTTCAGTCTTTGGCTTTATCCGTTGGCTTTGGCAAGGGGGCTGAAAGGAGCTGCCAGCTGACCCCCTGCACGGGGCCATCCTCGCCCATGGCCGAGTAGGACATCCAAGAAACTTTGATCTCTTCATTGGCTTTGAGGCTTTTCGCCTCCACGCCTAAGTCTTTGGCGAGAATTTTTAAGGGTCCCAGATGTTGATTGCAAAATTTCTTTCCGGGATCTCCTCCAAATCCATCCCCGCCAAGATGTTTTTCCACCCTGAGCTGGATATTGTCCCCAGAAACCTCAATCACTCGTGCCTGGTAATGACACTCTATCCAATTAGAGGCCTCGGTTTGTCCCGACAAACCAAGAATTATCAAAAGTAATTTTAACATCAAATCACCACAATTCAGATCATCACAATGAGTGAAGTTGGTCGGGGAGACAGGATTCGAACCTGCGACCCTCTGCTCCCAAAGCAGATGCGCTACCAGACTGCGCCACTCCCCGAAAGGCCTAAGCCGCAGAAAGTAAGTAACTGGTCTAGAGAAGTCAAGGGCAGGACACAGACTGCGCCAAAGC
>SKYF01000188.1 GCA_007128005.1 Bdellovibrionales bacterium | reverse complement strand
TCATAGGCATGGTGCCATGGGCCTCACCCATAATCACTCGGCGCAAGCGCACATGTTTGTTAAGCACCTCAATGACCTCAGGCAAGGTCAGCTGACGCCCCTTCTCTTTGGTGTAGTGAAGGATGATTTCATTACGGATCACCTGGGACTGAGAGTCGGGCACCCGCACAGGGGCCGGATCCATGCGAATCATGTCATTGATCTTAGGCGTGGCCACCTCCAAGATGCGGTCTTGAATCTGTTCGGGAAAAAGAGTGACGGGAGAACTGTTTTTAGGAGCGTCCCAGGGCATTTCCACCATCTCTCCGTTGACCTCTTCACGCACCACAATGCCCCGCAGAGCGGGAATTTGATAGAGATCCACAAAGGAGTAGCTGTAGATGGCGAAATCGCCTTCAATTTGGCCGGTCAAATTCTCGGAAGCAATGCCCAGAAGTTTTAAGAACTCTGTCTTTCCGGTTCCATGGGGACCTACAAACATCAGGGGGGACGCTCCGGAGCGGTCCCCTTGAGCCTGGGAGTAGATATTGTCCACCAAGGCGGCCCCTGCATAGTATTGTCCCACCACGCGCTTGCCATTGGTCAAGGGAGTGCCCGAGCTGAAAAAGGGGTAGAGTCTCACCTTGCCTTCAGGCAGGTAGGGGATTTCCACCTCCTCGACCCCGGCAGTGTAAATCATAGCCAGCATTCTCTGTCCCGCATTCATCACGGTCAGAGGGGCTTGGACTGCCAAATTCTCCTGAGGGTTGGAGCTGAGGTAAGCTGTCAGAGGTGGCGAGTCCGACATAATGGCTGCCATCTTGTCGTAGTTGAGCTGCCCCTCTTCCAACACCGACTGAATCAAATCCATATTGGCCGAAGGCAAGGCCTCCACATTGGACTGGGTCAGCAAGGTCTCACAGGAAGCTCCATCGGAGGCCTGAGCTCCATGGCCAAAACCAAAAAACACCGTCATCATGCCAACAGAGACAGTAAGAGCTGAAAGTCGGCCTCCCCAAGCCCCTTTCTCCTCACTTTGAATCTGATCCTGCTGTGCTTTTCCCAATGAAAAAAAACTGGATACCCATGACTTTGAAACTTGACCCACTTTTGACTCCCCTCCCCAAGTTGAAACCAAGGGGATTTATAGGGAGCGAAGACCAAGTATGTCAAAATCTTAATAATCCACTCTCTCCATGCCTACTCAAAAGCCATGTAAAACTTTTTATAATTTTGAATTATTTATCCGTCTTATCAGTTGGGAGAGCTGCTCAATCTTTGTCAGACTGGTCCATGGGCTACAGATTCCACAAAGGCCGGATCAGACACTCTGCCCTCTTACAGACTGTATTTTTTTTAAAAATAGAGAATGAGCCCGGCAGATAACGCCCTGAATTATATGGGCTTTTGACAAAGCTGTATCTAGATCAAAAAGACTCATTGTTTCAATGACTTAAGAGCAGCAAAGCGGCACTTTGACTTTTCTGGAAAAATCAAAGTACAATTTTGACATGTACAAAAGGCGTTTGAAGTTACCTACTCCCCCCAAACGAAGCTTCTTTCTCTGGGGCCCTAGACAAACAGGAAAGACCAGTCTTCTTGAAAGGACTTATCCTGAAGCTCCTTTTATCAGCTTGCTGTTGAATGAGGAGCTCATGACCCTGAAGTCCAATCCAGGACGCTTGCGCGAGAGGATTAAGGAGCTGGGAGCCAAATTTGTTATTATCGATGAGGTCCAGAAAATTCCCGAGCTCCTCGATGAGATTCACTACATGATCGAAAAGGACCGCGTCTTTTTTGGTCTCTGTGGGTCCAGTGCTCGAAAGCTCAAGAAGTCTCATGCCAACCTTCTCGGTGGTCGCGCTCTCCGCTTAGAGCTATTTGGCCTGACGGCCCAAGAGCTCGGTGACGACTTTGATTTGGTGCGCCTCATTCAAAGGGGCACCTTGCCTTCCATTTACAATGACGACAACTACCGACAGCTACTTAAGTCCTATTGTGCTGATTATCTGAAGGAAGAGATTTTTGATGAAGGACTTGTCCGGAAATTAGCTCCTTTTTCTCAATTCCTAGAATTTGCCGCCTTGAGCGACACCGAAGTCTTAAGCTTTGAATCCTTCGCGCGAGATGTGGGTGTCTCAGGCCCCACCATTCGTTCCTATTTTGAAATTCTCAATGACACTCTGGTGGGACGCTTTTTACCAGCCTACACTCATCGTCCTAAGAGAAAGGTTGTCGCTCAACCAAAATTCTATTTTTTTGATATGGGGGTCGTCAACCACTTGGCCCAAAGAGGAGAACTTCAACCCAAGTCAGAGTTGTTTGGCAAGGCCTTTGAGAGCTGGGTCCATCACGAATTGTCTGCTTACCTCTCCTATTCAGAACGCCCCGAGACCTTGACTTACTGGAAGGTGCATCAGGGACCTGAGGTCGACTTTATCTTGGGACTCATGAAGGTGGGAATTGAGGCCAAGGCCACAGCGCGAGTCCATGCCGACCACTTGAGGGGCTTAAGAGAAGTCAAAAAAGACTATCCTCAGATAAAACATCGCTACGTTGTCAGTCTTGAACCTCACTCCAGGCGAACTGAGGATGGAATCGCCATCCTCAGCTATGCCGATTTTGTGAAAAGACTCTGGGCTGATCAGCTGATCACCTAAACGCCCTGTGGAGATCCACCTGTCAGTTATTGGCCACTCAGCAGGGCCGCGCAGGTGGGCACATTGGCGTGGCGGAATTCCTCCATAAGATTGAGGCTCTCCTCCTCGATGGTCTGAATCAAAATCAGCAAGCTTTTGTCCTTGCGGTACTGAGGCAGGTTGGCCATTTCACCAAGGCGCTGCACTGTCTCTCCCTTGCGCCAGGACACCGACAAAATGCTGTCCATGGCCCTTAAGGCGGGAGGCAGAGGGATCACCAAGTGAGCCCAGTCCTCTCCCTGAAGCAGAGTCTCCTCCTGAACAGACATCTGACGAAGCTCGGCAAAGAGCTCCTTGTAAATCCCGGCCAAGGCGGCCCAGTCCCTCTTCAAGAAAGCCGGCTGAGAGGTCAGGCGGCTTTCAATTTTCTCGCGGTAGGGCTTCAGGCGAGCTTGAACCTCACTTCCCGCCCCAGCCACTCGAAACTTGTCCATGGCCTCATTGTTGCGCTGAACGACCTCAGTGATCTCCTGTCCATTCAGATGAGCCGCCGCTAAAGACACCGCCACATGGAGCATCTGCTGGCTATAGAGCCTAAAGTTATCACCCAAATCGCGAGAGTTGATCTCGCGGAAAATGTTGGGGACGGTGCCAATGTTCTCTATGGGCTGGCCATCGGCGGTCACACAAAAGGCCGAAGTGCAGCGAAAGCTCATTTGGGATCCGGGCAGAGAGTCCGTTTTGCGATACACTGGTCCACCAAGACCGGCACTGATTTCCCCAATGATCACCGCCCGTCCATTGGCCTGCAAAATGCGGGGTAAGAAGTCACCCCCACTGGCGCTACGGTTGTCATTCAGAACCAGAATGGGCTTGGTGTAAACCCCCTCTTTGGAAGGGTAAACCGTGCCAAAGCCCTCGCCCTTTTCCTCAAAGTCCCCGAAGGAGGGCTGAAAACCTGACCACTTCTCTCCCGCCCTCATCTTCATTTCCATGTCTTTCAGCAGAAGCTCGTTGATTCGATAGTCAGCATAATTGCCGCCCTTGGGCCCTGAAGCCATACGCGCCGACTGTTTATTTGAACTCAACAAGGTCTCACTCAAACGCCAGTCTGCGGCCACCGTCTGCAGAGGTTCAGGCGAGAGCATGGACAGCAGCTCTGTCACCATCATCACAGCCCCTCCGGTGTTGCTGAGCTGATCGACAATAAGGACATCCGTGTTGAGCTCTAGGCGATTGATCATCTCCTGCAGCCAGGCCAACTCGTTGGCGTAGTC
>SKYF01000210.1 GCA_007128005.1 Bdellovibrionales bacterium | reverse complement strand
CTGTCTGGACAGTGAGAAAAGAGGTCAAAAGTGCGTAATCAATCACTCATTAAAGACTATCTGGTCCGCTCGCAAAAGCGGATGAAAGCGGTCAAAACCCTCTTTGATGAGGACTCCTGGGCGGATGTGGTGAGAGAGTCTCAGGAGGTCCTGGAACTCACCCTCAATGCCCTGCTCCGCTCAGCCGCAGTGGAAGTTCCCCGCATTCACGATGTCTCCGGAGTCTTGGCCGAAGAAAAAAGCCGGTTGCCCAAAAAGATCCAAACTCAACTGGATAAGATCATCGCCGTTTCAAAGTCCTTAAGAAGAGACCGAGAACTGGCCTTTTATGGCTCTGAAGACCTCACACCTTCCGAATTTTACTCCAAAGAAGATGCCGAGCTGGCCTTTAAAGAAGTCACCTGGATTTTGGAACTGGTCCTTTCCGAAGTGAAAATCTAACCCGCCCTAGGGTCAGGGCTTTCATGACTTGAACCCCATCCCTTTTTACTCCCGGAATGGATGGTTTCGGTGTGTAGGCCCTCGACTAAAAAATAGTGCGGTAGTCAAGATGCTTGGAAGATCGAGTCACTGATCCTGTTGAGGCTTTTGAGGTTTATATTTTGCAGCGAGTTAGCAGAAAAGTTGATGCCGCATTTGTTAGTAATTTCCTCTAGGAATTTCAAGTACTTGAATTCAGGGGCTGAAAACAAGGCTATAGAAAATTTACTTAGTGACTGAATATTTTATAGGTTTTGTTCTTTAAAAAAATATGGAGGTTCAAGGAGATGTTTCGAGTTCTTTTAGGTCTCATAATTGGCTTGCTGAGCTGGCCGGCTTTTGCGGCCATCCCCCCGAATGAGTGTCTTAACCTATTGAGAGAGGCCATCACCCAGGAGAACCAGGTGGCAGGGGAGTTTCTGATGAACACTCTAGAGCCCCTGAATCCAGAAACTCAAGGTGATGCCCTTGTGATTAACCGCCTTATTGAAGAGGCCGCCCCGGGCTGGGTTCTTCGTCCCTATCTGGCTCACCCTCCCAACCTTTCCCTTGTTGACCGGCTGGGACGCACTCCCGTTCAGGCCGCCCTGTTTTCCAAAAATCATGAGGCTTTAGAGATCTTGCGCAGTCTGGGCCAATCGGTGGGCGGGGGCTCAATCCAGTCCAGTGGACAAAGGCCAATGACCTTTGCGGCGATCAAAAATCTCATTGAGGCCTTGGACCGCTTGGGAGTCGATCGTTTTGCCAGAAAGGTGTTCCTCACCACCCCATGGAAGAAGTCAAGTGAGCTTGAGAACCCCTGGCAAGGGGGCTATGTCAACATTAAAGCCATCGTCTACCAAGCCCTGGGAGAAAGAGAAACAGAGCTTGTTGATTACATTCAGTCCCGAAGTCATGAGATCCCCTATCTTTTTTCAGGTCTTGAAGCCTCTTTGGCAGAACCTGGACATCTGGCCTTGGCCCTGATCCAAGAGGGGGGAGAGGAAAATATCCCCTATTTGAGATTGATGCGCTCTTTGGGACTGGATTTTGTTTCCATCAATGCCATTGCTTTGCCTCCGCCATCTATTTTTCCTGGGGAGAGGCCAAGGGTTATGCACGACTCCGTCTTTGAATTAGCTCTCACTGGCCTGATCAGTCACCCCTTTGCTGTTCAGCAGGCTGAGGGGATTCTTCCCTCACACCTGACTTATCAGTTAGAGCCTCGCAGACAAAGAGTTCTTCCTCCGCGCTCACCTGATCATGCGATGCTTCAGTTTCTTCTGGACGAAGTCGAATACCTCCCGACGCTCAAATCATACTCTTTTGACTTTCTTCGCAGTCCTGACTTACGGACACTCAACCTTGTGCTTTTTCACCCGGCCTTCAAAACCTATCGCAACCCCGAAAAGGGGGTGGACTTCTTTGGTAGTGCCTTGCCCTCTCAGAGTCAGGACTTCTACCGAGACTCTCAAGCATCAGCTCCCAAAGTAGGTCAGGCCGTCGTTGGCAAAGCCAAAGTGGGAGGGACGGAAGTCGATCCTTTGGCCATAGATCATAAAAAACTGGACCTCTTGATCGAGGCAGGCTTTGACCCACTGGCCTCCGCCAGCCTGAAGCTTTGGTCTCAAGAGCTGCTCAATGCCACTTCAGCAGATATGACGATCTCAGAAGACTTAGACCCTGAGGGCCTTTGGAGAAAGAAGTTGGTTTTGGACTATCTGGCCTCTAGAGGTTACGACTTCTCTGCTCAATAGTGGGAACTGGCCACCAGTGGCCAATTCAGTGGGGTTAGATGCAAGGCCTAGCGGGTTTTGCATCTTCGCCAGAGTGGTGCTAAGGTCTGGAGCCTATGCAGCCCTCCCCCGAGCAAATTCAGACCCAGATCTATGCGGCCATGACTCCGGCGGAGAAGTGGACTGAGTTCTGTCGACTACGGGAGCTGGCCTGGGCTCTTAAGAAAGCCGGCTTAAAAGCCCAGAACCCGGATTGGACAGACCAGGAGCTTGAAGAGGCCGTGAGGAAGATTTTTTTGTATGCAAGTACATGACCTCCTCCATGTCTTTATTGACCCTTTGGGCACTTCAATCTGATCCACCATCAAAGCGGGTTTAAGGCTGATATTTATCTCAGTGGGGAGGACAAACTCCACACATGGGCTCTCGCCCACAGAAAAAAGTGGATTTGGGGGGTGGTTTAAGTCTTTGGTTAGCTCCCCCAGAATATGTGATCCTTCGCAAGTTAGAGTATTTTCGCGAGGGGGGCTCTCAAAAGCATATTGAGGACATCAAAAAAATGCTGCCCCTAGTGGGCCCCAATTTAAATCAGGAATTTTTGGACCAAGAGATACGGGTCCGGGGGCTGGCGGCCTTTTGGCAGAGGGTTCAGGGCTCCTGAGCCCAAGATTCCAGCCACTGGGCGGTCCAGTGGAAGGCGGGCCCCCAGCGATGGCGGGGCATTTGTGTGGTCAGGTCATTAGGGCGGCTCAGCCGCTTAAAGATGGGCTCAGAGTCCATAAACCGGCTGGGTTGGCCCTCCGCTCTGGGGCTCAAGAGCTGGAGAAAGTTTTGAAAGTCCGCGCTGCGGGCCGTGCTGGTGTTTTCATGGAGCCAGTAAAACAGAGAAAGATAAAGGGCCTCTAAAAACTCCTCACCGCTGACTTCGGCCTGGGGGTTCTGGTTGAGCTGGAGGGCCTGGGTTTGGGCCTTGAGGAAAAACTCGGCCCAGCCTTTTATGCTCTCCCGGTGGCGCTCTAAAGACTCAGGGGAGAAGTGGATGGGCTGCCGGACCCCATAGTGGGCCCAGTCATGGCCAAAGGCATAGAGGGGAGAGTGGGGCAGAGGGCCTCCGTCAAAGGACAGCCACTGGTCCACCACCCACAGGGGCTGGATCATAAAGGGCATCAGATAGACAAAGCTCTCCACCGAAAGATCGGCGGTAGTGGGAAGAGCCAGTTGGTGGGTGAGCCTCTCTTTTCTAAGCACCACCTGATCGGTCATTTCCTCGGCGGGAAACACCCAAAGCTGAGTCACTCGATGAATCATTTTCCAGTGCTCGTAGTCTTGAGTGAGGCTGTTGTGGCGCAGGCTGCTCTTGTTGAGCCCAACCTCACCCTTTTCCTCATAGCCCAGGGCAAATAGGGCCTCCGCCGCCCTTTCGCCCAAAGCATAGTAGGTCAAGTAATCCAGGCTTCCCTTATTCCGACTAGCTGCTAAAACCCTCTCCATGTCTTTGATCGTTTGGAAAGCCCTTTCCAATAAGAACTTATGGAGAGCCGTGGCCGAGTGCCCAAGTGGGGCCTCGGGCCTGTGCCTCTCCTGTGCTCCTTTAAGCATTTGCCCAATCCGCTCCAGCTCCTGCAAAAACAGGGGGTGGGAGAAGTCCGTACTGCCCTCAGCCTCCAGCCACAGCTCATAGACCTCAATCCACTGAATAAGCCTCTCCCGCGACT
>SKYF01000173.1 GCA_007128005.1 Bdellovibrionales bacterium | reverse complement strand
GCTTTCAGCATGGCTTTTAGCCTCATTTTTGGCTGTTCCCATAGCCCTAAACCCAGAGAGCTGAGCCTCGAACGCCAAGGGGCGCGAAAGATCCTCGCAAGCCCTCATTTTGGCTCCCATCGCCTCCACCGCATGGACCCCATAGTTACTGACGACCTGGTGATTGTGGGCAATGCCATAGATGGAATTGTAGCCTACAGCCGTGAGAGGTTCTCAGAAGTTTGGCGGTTAAAGCTACGCGGGGGAGTGGAGGCTGGAGCAGAGTTGGTAGACAACTTCTTGTTTTTTGCTGCCAACGATGGGCACTTCTATGGAGTGGCCGCTGATTCGGGCAGAATTTTATGGAGCTACCCCATTCGCTCGGAAGGTATCGGGGGGCCCCGGTTTCACAATGGGGTCGTTTACTTTGTAGCGGGCAACAACGTACTTCATGCCGTCAATGCGGAAGACGGAAGCCAACTTTGGATTTATAGCCGAAGAGAAACTTCGCCTCTTTCCATTCGCGGAGCCTCTCGACCTACTGTGGTCGGTGGCCGTGTCTATGCGGGCTTTAGCGACGGGGCCCTCGTGGCTTTGGATAGCCAAAAGGGAACCGTAGAGTGGGAGATAAATCTCGCAGGAGCGGCCAGAAGGTTTCGTGACGTGGACTCACAGCCTGTAGTGGAGGGAGACAGGATTTATGTGAGCAGTTATGACGGCTATCTCTACGCCCTCCAGCGCAGCAATGGCCAGGTTATATGGCGCTTAGAGGAGGGTGGATTTTCGCCGGTCACGCTGGATGGAAACCGAATTTACTATGCCACATCCAATGGCCAGCTCCTGGCCCTCGAGCAATCTTCTGGCCGCATAATATGGTCACAGCCTCTGAGAGGCCAGGTGGCGACACGACCGCAGATCTTTCGTGGCCTTTTAATTGTTGGGGAGTACTCGGGAGAACTCCGGGTCTTTGATGCCCAGACTGGAAATCCTTTAAAAAGCTTTGACCCGGGACTCGGAGTCACATCCACCCCCTTTATCGATCCCAATTCTGGACAGATCCTATTTGTCTCGGGTGGAGCAAATCTCTTTGAACTCAGCCTCAACTGGCAAGCCCCAAACCCCTTGCCCGCCTGGTGGAGGTAAACCTGGAGACGGAGCTATGAGACTTTCTATTTTCTTAATGTTTTCCACGTTGTTTTTAAACGCCTGCGCTTTTCATCACTGCCGGCGCGTTCCAGAAGAGAGGATCTCTGAAATGAGAGAACGTCTGGAAGTGCCTGGTGCGGATCAACAGCAGGTGGAGGAGGCTCTATTGGGGGATCCAAATAGAAGAATTTTTGTCTACAAGGCCGATGGAAGCCTACAGTGTCACGCCGAGCCCGGCTTTTCAGTGACCGAAATGGCTGAAGAACTCAAGGGGATTGAGATTTTTTCGAAGACAAAAAAACCCGATGGTATGATGCGACCTCAAATGTGTGGTTTGCCCACTGGGATGTCAAATGTCTACGAGATTGCAGCAAAGGACCTGGCCGAGGCTGAAAAGCGTGGATTTAAACTGTGGGAGTTTGACTGATGAATCAACAGAGTTCTCAAGATAGCCTTTTTTCCCTCATTCGAGATGTGCCAGACTTTCCAAAGCCAGGCATCCTATTTAAAGATATCACCCCAGTGCTGGAGTGCCCAGAGAGCTTTTCTCAGCTGATTGAACAGATGTGTGAGGGCCTGCCTCCTGAAGCCAATAAATTGGTGGGCATTGAGAGTCGGGGCTTTTTATTAGCCTCTGCCATGGCCAAACACAGCCACAAGGGCTTGGTGATTGCGCGAAAACCGGGCAAGCTCCCTGGCCCGGTTCTACGGCAGACCTACGCCCTTGAGTATGGCCAAGATGAGATTCAAATCCATCAAGGGTCTTTAAGTTCCTCTGATCGCATCGTCATTGTCGACGATGTGCTGGCCACTGGTGGGACGGCTCAAGCCTGCGAAAAACTGTGTCTGAGTGCAGAGACCGAGGTGCTCGGCTTTTCTTTTATGATGGAGATTGCAGCCCTTCAGGGGCGAAACCTCCTTAAGGCCCCCGTCCACTGCCTCTACTCTGTTAAATAGCTAGGGCCAAAGCTATCGGGAAAAAGATCCTTAAATAAGTATATTTTAGCGTGACCCAGATGATTGCCACAAATGATCTCGGTTTTATCGTCGGCAAACTCGGCGACAACCTGGCGGCAGAGTCCACAGGGAGGCCAGGGTTGCTCTTGCTTGATAAATACTGCCAAGCGGACAATTTTCATGGGAGCAGCCTTCTCAGCGCCCACCTCTTCTGACACAGCCTTCCAAATGGCAACTCTCTCGGCACAAACAGTGGCTCCATAAGAGGCGTTTTCTATATTGCAACCAGAATATATTTTTCCAGATCCGGTCTCAACAGCGGCTCCGACGAGAAAGCCACTGTAGGGAGCATAGGCATTTTGGGCTGCTTTTTCGGCCTGCTGAAGCAATGTTTTGGCCTGATTCGTCACCATATTCAAGACCTCCTCCTGGAACTCGATCAGTCCTCAGCCCTTCTGACGATCTCATTGGCCTGAATGGCCACGGCTCCAGAGATATCCTGCAGCTGATCAAACTTAGCTAAACTATCCAACTCCGGCTGTCCCTTGAGTTCAATTGTCAGCACAGGGACGTCGTGATCTCGCCACATAAAGCGACCCAAACTACCCGGAAAGTGCCCCAATGAAATCCACGGCAATCGATCCACATGAGGAAAACTCATTGGGGGACCATCAAAGTCTAAGACACCCAAGGGGGTGTGAACGGAGACGATAAAATCTGGTTGGAACTCCCTAAAATGATGCATCAGGCAGCGGGTTTCACTCTCTGATGCTCCACTCGGGCCAGGATATCGTCTTGGCTGCGATCCACGCTCCTGCCAGGCCTTAAGGGCTGTTTGCTCCCAGTCATCGGTCGGAAAGTTGCGGTTGATATCCACTCCTCGGGCATTCGTTCGAGTTCCCCTTGCCCAGCCATCTGGGTTGGCAACAGGCACAACCCTCCAGGAGTTGCGCGGCTGAATCCTTTCAAGTCGACTCATCCAAGCCCTGGCCACAGCTCCGGCCGGGTGTTCGTCCCCATGTATCAAGGCCAAAGCGAAAATCCTCTTGGCACCCTCTTGTTCAGAGAGTTTTTCATAGTGGTAAATGGGCACGGACTCCTCGCTCATACAACCAGACAGCCACTGCACCTTAGAACAAAGCTCCTCAATTTCTTGACGGGGAAACCTTCCCGGTATTCTCCTCATGTTCTCGATACAGAGCTCAATAACCTGCTCTTGGGTCATGCCCTCTGGCCAAAGTGGAACAAGGGCTTCTTCTTCATAGGAGACCACATCTTCAAGAACCTCACCCTGTTCTGAGAGCTCCTTGAGCTCCTTGAGCTCCTTGAGCTCCTTGGGCCCCAAGGTCCAAATCAAAAGCATCACTGAGACCAGATAGGCCAAGGGCAGGACAACGAGGGGAGAGGGGGTGGGTTTGTGTTGCATCTATGGAATTTTCCTTCATATTCGGCATCCTGTCCAGTATCAGTTGGCAGATCCTCTAAAGATTGCTAGCGTAACGGAGATGTCCGACCTGGTTCTCGCCCGAAAAGTTTATTTTTGCTGCGCCTACGAAGACGACAGACTTCAAGGCCACAACTACTGTTTGGAGGCTTTTTTTGCTGGGCCTTTGAATGCCAAATCAGGTCTAGTTGTGAACCTGTCAGACATTGATCCTCTACTTAAAGAGGTGGTTGAAGAACTCGACCACAAGCATCTCAATCATGACGTGGAGTTTTTTAAAGCCCTGCCCCCAAAAGAAGTGGGCCTCAAGAGCCTGTTGCAGTTTTGCGGAGAAAAACTTCAACTCCTCTTGCCCCCGGACTGCCCAGCAAGATTGGTCCAATTGCGGCTGACCCAAGGCGAAGATCTCTCAGCCGACCTGAGGCTGGACTCAGGGGCAGATTTCTGAAGAAAAGTCCACCCGGCCCGTGGGACCTGCTGTGAGTGGGTGGTCCTGATGAATCTGTTGGCTTAAGAGCTCCAGGTCCAGGGCCCCTCCAGAGATCACAGCCTCCCCCAACTGAGGAGTCTTTCTGACGCTGCTGAGAAGGAGCCTTTCGATTTCAGCCGGTGAAGGCTTCTCAAGGCCGTGATGGCGAAACAGCCCCACCGTAAGGGCAGCCGCCCCTGCAACCAAAGGGGCCGCCATTGACGTCCCCGGAAGGGCCAACATAAGAGGGTGGGGACTGGAACCAGAAGGAACTCCTCTGGCTCGAGTCGAGTAAACCCCGGCTATCATCGAACCCTGGGAAAAGTGAGCCCCTGGAGCCGCAAGACTTGCGGTGTTGCGACCGTAATGACTAAAGCTACTAAGCCTAAATCCATCGACATCAATGGATGCCACACTCAGCACCCCGGGGATATCTTTGGCGTAGATGGCCGGCAGGACCGTAAAGTTAACACCGTCCACCTCTGTTGCCGGAATCCCAGGTGTGGCATTCCCCATGGCGATCACCACAACAACGCCCTCATCTACAGCATACTGCAATGCCGCCTCATAAATGGGGTCCTCTGCTGGACCTGAGATGGCAGCCCCCAAGGACATATTGATGATATCGGCTCCACGGTCTACGGCGAAATAAATTCCATTAACAACATTTTCAGTGCTCGTCATAAAGGTTCCATCCGCAGGAAATACGCGCACGGCCATAATCTTTGCTCGGTGAGGCATAACACCAGCTCCCCCAAGTCGGTTTCCTCCCAGGGCTGCGGCTAGACCAGCCACGTGGGTGCCATGGCCTCCCGACAGATCGATATCATCACCATCATAGATCACGCTTTCTTCACCCCCTCCGATCGTGGTGGCATCCACTCCCGTTCCATAGGTGGGGGCCATAACAATTTCTCCATCAAAGTGAGGGCTCCAAATAGCTCCGGCCAAATCCGGATGAGTCCAATCAACCCCCGTGTCCAGAATGGCAATGGTGGCTAGGGGCTCCCCACGGGTCTTCATACCATAGTCTGGATGGTAGAACTGAAAATGCCCCTCTTTCCTGCGAATGGTCGAGTGATGTCTTTGCAAGTACAAAGCGGGATCGTTGAGAGCTGTTGTGCGGTAGCTGCGAGGAAATGAAACTCCAACCAAACAATTATCGGCGTTGAGCTGGGCCTCAAACTCAGCCCTACTCCACGCCCTGGGCAACTGGATGCTAACAGCTTGGTAGGGGAGAAGGGGGTTGATTGCTCTATCGCCCATAAGCTCAGCAGAGATTGGCTGCTCTTCCTCTCGTTTAAGAACACAGCCCGTATCCAGTAGCATCACTAAGTCCAAGCCCTGCGAAAGCGCGTCCGTCTGTGTGGCTTTGAGTCTGAGCTGATATCCAGGGGCTTGGGTGTCCAATCCAGTCCCATCTAACCTCAATTTGCTCTTGGAAAAGGGATGTTCGCGCTGAATCTTACAAACAGGGTCCGCTTCAAATGATCCCCCTTTAAATAGAGGGCCCATACAAGCGCTAAGCCCCATAAGACCTAGGCTAAAAAAAACCAATGCAGTGTGTTTCACCAAAAAAATCTCCCCCTAGAATTTCAGGCGGCCCTGTCAATATTTCCGGAGGACTGAACTGTCTGCACACCCTCAACAAGTCGCCCCTCAGCAATGGCCTCAAAAAAGAGCGCAAGCTCCATATTAGTGAGAATCAGTCGCCAAAAAATCTTGTTATCCATTTTCAAAACAAGGCACTTTTCCCTGGCTTGGACAGTGGCTGTCCGTAGAGAGTTCGTCAGTAGAGATATCTCACCAAAAAACCCCCCAGCCCGTAACAATTTGACGAACTGGCTGTTTACAAGGACCTCCGCTGAGCCCCTTACGATCATATAAAATCCATCCGGACGACTGCCTTGAAAGAGCACCTTCTCTCCGGGCTCAAAGGACAGCAAGTTCGAGTTGCCCACGATCATTTGAATCAGATGCGGGGGCAGATCGCGAAAAAAGGGGGTTTCTGAGAAGAAATCGATCACGCAGGCCACAGGGTCCTCGCTGTCAAGATCTTCCCGCCGAGGCGCGGTCAGGCGAGGCAGAAGCTGTGAAATGACCAGCTTGAAAAAGTACCCAACTCCGATAAGGGACCCTGCCACCAGCATAAGAAACACACTGACAGCCGGAATAGCTTCTCTCCAGTTGGCCTCCTGAAGAGAGTAAATCGTATAGGGGTTTGTTGCCTCTAAAAGGGTGAGCAGCGTGAAGATCAAAAGTGCGCTCCAGGCAAAAGAGGCGCTTAGATAAATGGCTGGAATTTTCCCATAGATACGCGAAGGCCGGCTACCTAAAACATCTAAAAGGGAGTTGTTTCGTAGCAGCACGGAGACCTGCTGCAGACTGTCCTCATCCATAAAGGATCTAAAATATCTAGATAGATCGCTCTGGCGGAAAGGATCCAAATCTACAAACGTCAATAGCACGGAGGCCCACAGGGCCTGGGGCAACCAAGCCTGCTGACCAATGATTACAATAATTAGATAACTCAAAAAGAAGTAAGAAAGGCTTGTTGCCAATTGGTAGAGGGTGAGGCGAAAACGGTCGGAGATAAGAAACTGAGCCTCGTTGCCCACGTTCAGATATAAGGCTATCCCATTGAACTGTAGTCTTAAATTGTAAACTCGGCCCGTTCCAAACAAAAGCAGACAGTATTTAATGATGGACTTTCCACTCATAAGCAGTGACACCATCAAAAGAAGGACTCCCGCCCCTTGAAGATAAGAGCCTCGATGGCGTAAAAACTGTTCCGGCTGTAAAACTTGGGGCAAGGAGGACAGCACAGCAAAAGACCCTGCAATGACAAGAAGACTGAGAAGGAAAAATGGCAGGGGATAGGTCCGATCATTTGTTATCTGACGCCCCAAAAAGATCTGCAAAAAAGGCTTGAAGTAGAAACTCGACCGAGGAGTCATATTGACCACAGACTCAGGGATCTCTAGCTTATCCCCATTGACCAAAAGTCCTCGACGCTTCACCTCCACAAGGACCTGGGCGATGCGCTTAAAGGGAACAGTTCCTCTCTCAAAGTGCAGCTTTTCAAGAATTTCTGTCAGCGTCAGCGTCCCATTGCAGAGAACTAAAAAGTCAGCCATATCAATGGGGAAAATCACCTGATCTGTCGGCCGACTGCTCTCAAATATCACTTGATTGCCGTGAACAACAATGCGCCCGGGAACCAGCTGAGGTCTAAACTCATTCATATGACCTCCTTTCGAGCAGCTCAACGACTCTCGGTGAGGGGCGGTCAATGTTTGCTAGAAGTAAAAGCATCTTCAAATTGTCTTCCGCCATGAGAATACGGCCCTTTAAAGCCTTCGGGTGCCTCTCATAGACAGCGGGGGAGCCGGGAGGAATTAGAATTTCAGTTTGCTCAAAGGCCAAATGCACCTCTGCCTGCTTTCCAAAAACCAAACTCTCTCCTGTCATGCCCGTCCACATCTCCACCCAGCTGAGGCTCAGCGAGCCACTCTGATCCGGGCTTTTGCGCATTCTCTGACCCCACAGCGCTGGCTTGGTAAACTGGTGGATGCGAAGCTGACTTTCAGTCGACAAGTTCAAAAACTGAATGTTGCGACGAATGTGACCACAGGAGATCAATCGAGCTCTAAATCGCTCTCTAAAGATTTCAGGCCAATCGAGTTCAAGATCAACTTCGTTGCCGACGCTGCCCCCCAACTGATCTTCCGGATCTAAAAGACAGGCCCCTCCCACGCTCAGGTCAAAGATTCTAAGGCGGCAGTTGTTGTAGATCAGCCTCGGCCAAAAAACGGCCTCTTGATGGTGGGGCATCTGCACCCGCACACTGCGGCGGCGAGTGATCCCCAAGGAGCCAACCAGCTGCTGCATATCCACCTGTGGAGTTGGATCGGGAGCCGCCTTCAGCTTTCTCAGCCAGTTTTGAACAAGGCCCTTTGCATAAGACATATCGCTTTGCTTATCGGCCCTTAGCTTCATTTATGAGAAGAAAATTTGTCTCCCACCCTAAACTAAAGTACAGTTCAATGACTAACTTTAAAAAAACTAGACCTCCGCCGGGGGATGGACAGGGCCGCAAGAACTTTGACACAGATCAAAAGACAGTTGTTTTTTTTGGGTGGACTCTTGAGTTTGGGGGCTGGCTTTATAGGGATTTTTTTACCCCTATGGCCTACGGTGCCCTTTGTGCTCCTGGCAGCCTTCTGTTTTAAACATGGCTCTGAGAGGTGGTACCGCTGGCTCTTGAGCCAACCCAAGCTCGGGGAGGCTATTCAAGACTGGGATAAAAACAAAGTGATTCGGCCCTGGGCCAAGCTCTTGGCCACCACAATGATTTCAGCAAGCGTGGCCTATGTGGCCATTTTTTCCGCGGCCCACTGGGCACTTAAGACCACGATGTTCGTTGTCTGTGCATTGATTCTAGGCTACATCTGGGCACAAAAGAGTCGACCTTCGTCAGGTTGAGTGGGGCCATAGGCTTATCTGATAAGTTATATTATGTAACATTGGGGCTTGGTATTTTTAATAAAAAAGGCGATGTGAAGCATCCTTGCTTCTAATGGTGTCCTGCCTGACATCGCCCCCCCACGAGCTTTCATGCTATGAGGAACGCACTGCCCAGGGCAAGTATTTTTACAGGTCTCGAGAAAAACAACCCGCGCAATGCACAAACTATGGTCTAGTTTTTCAGCTGGGACTATCCTTCACCAATGATCACTAGTCGCCCAAACTTATTGAAGTTTTTCCTATCTATCGGGCTTGTCTTTAGCCTGTTTTTTTTCTCTGCTTGCAATCGGACCAAGGTCCAGCCAAGTATGCCATCGCCACCTGAAAAGGCAAACCAAGCTCAAGCCCCCACACCTCAGAAAACCCTGTTGTTTTTAGGGGACTCACTGACAGCAGGCTATGGGGTCAGCCGCGAGGAGGCCTTTCCATTCGTCCTTCAGCAGCTTCTCGAGGAGCGCCTATCCCAGTCTGTTGAAGTCATCAATGGGGGCCAGAGCGGAGCTCTCAGTTCTAATGCTATTGAGAATCTCAATTTTTATTTAGGCCGAATTCAACCAGACCTTATCGTGTTGACCACAGGGGGCAACGATGCCCGCCAAGGGGCACCCACGGCAGTGATTCGGGAAAACATTGCCAAGGCTGTGAGGCGAGCCCAAGAGGACAACCGAAAGGTACTGCTTGGAGGCATGCAAATATTCCCAAACCTTGGCCAAGACTACTCAGAGGCCTTTCGGCAGATTTATCCAGACCTTGCTCAAGAGTTCTCCGTTCCCCTCATCCCCTTCTTGCTTGAGGGCGTCGCCGGGGAGCCTGAGTACAATCAATACGACGGCTTTCACCCGAACGAGAAGGGTCATAGAAAAATTGCCGAGCATATTTTACCTTTTATAGTTGAGGCACTAAAATGATACTCACCGCCAAAGGTCTCTATAAATCCTATCAAGAATCCGGTGACGCCAAAAAAGTAGATGTTCTGAAGGACTTTCAGATGGAGTTAGACAAGGGACAGACCTTGGCTATTATGGGCCCCTCTGGTTGCGGAAAATCCACCTTGATTTCCATCTTGGGGGGCTTAGATCGCCCCGATCAGGGACGCGTAGAAATTGCGGGCCAAAATATCTATGAACTCAGCACAAATGATCTGACAGACTTTCGCGCCAAAAATATTGGCATTGTCTTTCAGCAGTTTCATCTACTGCCCCACCTAAAAGCTGTCGACAACGTGCGCCTCCCCTTGGACCTTCAGGGTATCGATCAAGCCAAGGAAAGGGCCCTTCAAGCACTCGACTCTGTGGGGCTGGCTGATAGAGCCAACCACTTTCCCCACCAAATGAGTCGCGGGGAATGTCAGCGCACAGCCATTGCCCGTGTGCTTGTAATGCAGCCCCAACTGATTTTGGCGGATGAGCCCACGGGCTCCCTGGATCGAAAGACCGCCGATGAAGTCATGGATTTGTTTTTTAACAAGCTCAAGGAAAGCCATATCTCTTTAGTTTTGGTCACCCATGACGAGGAAGTCGCTCGACTCTGTGAGCGGCGCTTGGATCTCTAACATGAAAAGAGGCTTTTTAGGTTTCAGTTTAAGCCTGCTCCCGATCGCCCTTAAAGACATCGTCTTTTCAAAAAGGGATATCTTGGCAAGCCTTGCTGTGTTGAGTTTGGGGCTGACGGCCCTTTTGTTGAGTTTTGGCTTTAAGGAGTCCATAGAGTCCTACATCGATGCCAATGCACGCAGGGCCTTAACTGCAGACATTCGTGTCACCAGAACTCAGGACTTCTCCAGCGAACTCCTTGCAGAGATTGAGGAGAACCTCAGCTGGGATCAGCGCCAGGCAGAAATCGAGTTTCTCGCCAACATTCGCCCTCTAGATGGCGAGTCCAGCCTCCTTGTTTCTGTTCACGCAGTGGGAAAAGACTTCCCCATTTTGGGCGAGATTGAACTGGAATCAGGAACCGCCTTTGCTGAAGTCATTGAAAAAAACACCCTTGCCGTTCACCCTGAGGTTCGCGATCTTTTGGGACTGAGTCCCGGCGACAAGATCTTGCTCGGCAACCTTGAACTGAGTTTAAAGGATGTCGTCCAGAGTGACCCCGGGATTATTGGCTTTGGAGCGGGGTTCACTCCTCGCATATATATCCCCTATGACCAGGCCCTAAAAACCGGCTTGATTCAGTTTGGCAGCCAAGTGCAGTTTCACCGCTACTACACCTTAAGGGACCCCTCTCGGGTGACTGAGGAAGTCAAGCGCCTTGTCTCCCTGCAAAGACAGGAGGGCAGCTCCACCCTTAGCTTCTCCATTCGCTCCGCCGATAGAGCGCTGGCCAATATCGAGCAGGGCCTTGGGTTTTTTCAAAACCTCCTCTCCCTTTTAAGCCTTACCATTGCCGTCTTTAGTTTTATGATTGGCTTTTATTTGGTGCAGATCTTTGCCCAGGCTCGGGCCCAGCAGTGGGCCCTCTATCTCATATTCGGAGCGCGACCAGCGCAGGTTCAGTGGTTGGGATGGCTTCAGTCGGGGCTGCTTCTTCTGTCATCTTGGGTCTTGGCGGGCCTGGCGAGCTTTTTTCTCCTCGGCTGGATCCAGGCCAGCGGCGCAGGCTTTTTGCCCACTGAGTTCAACCTACAGCTAGGAGCCCAAAGCCTATTGAGCGGCCTTGTTGTGGCTCTGGTTGCAGCAAGTCTGTTTCACCTGCCCACGGCCTTAAAGCTCGCAAAGATGAGAGCCAAGGACCTCTTGGAGCAGGACAACCCCAGCCTTCCAGAGCTTCGCCCCTGGAGCAGAGTGTGGCCCTATTTGCTGGCCTCCTTGAGCTTTTTTGCCCTGACCACGTATCTGTTTAAAAACTATCTGGTGGCCCTCTTGTTTGCAGGGGTTTTGATTTTGAACGCCCTGATGGCCTTAAGTCTGGTGCCATGGATGTTTCGATGGGCGGCTCGATCCTTAGAAGAAAAGCCCTCTTGGTCCATGGTTCGTCTGGCTTTTTTAAGTCTGTCTCGAGCTCGATTTGTCACCACCCTTTGCTTTATGGCCCTGCTGAAGGCAGGGTTCATTGTTGGTTTTATCCCCCACCTCTATGAGAATGCTGTACTCAAGGAGCTGGCAACTCCAGACCCAAGCGAGCTGCCAGATTACTTTTTGATCAATATCCCTGAACAGGAGACAGCCAGGCTCGAGGAGTTTCTCAAGGCCCACCAGGCTGAGCTCCGACACCTGTCCCCCTTTATCCTCGGCCGCCTTCTCAGCATCAATGGCGAGCCCAGTGATCAAGATATTTTTCGTCGCTTCCCCACAAGGGTCTCCTACCGAGGACAGCTGATTGAGTCGGAACGGGTGATTCAGGGGCCTGAGCTGCCCGCAAAGCATGACCCCGAACGCAGCCCCATCCCCCTTGTTTCCGTGGAGGCCCAGTATGCCCGCCGCAGTGGAATGAAAATTGGCGACATTCTGGAGTTTGAGATCTCCGGCTTCAGGATCCAGGGCCTGATTGCCAACCTCCGCCAAGTTTCCTGGAACAGCTTTCAACCCAACTTCTTTATTCAATTCCAACAAGGTGTTCTTGAGGACTTCCCCAAGACCTTCATCGCCGTGGTCTACGGGTCTCAGCCACAGGTCTCGGCAGATCTTCAACCCCATGGCCCAAGCCTTGCCTATCTGATTCATCAGAACTTCCCCAATCTGAGCCTTATCAACGTCTCTCAGGCCTTCTCAAGGCTTGCTGAGGTCACTCGCTCCCTGGGCCCACCTCTGCAGGTGCTCAGCCTGGCCACTGTGGGCTCGGCTTTTTTCCTAGTCTTAGCCCTGATATTTCACAACCTGCTTCAACGTCGTGACGAGCGGAGTCTGCTAGATCTTTTAGGGGCCTCCAGATCCAAATTGAGAAAGATATTTTCCTGGGAGTACTTAAGCCTTGGGGGCTTTGCGCTGAGTTTAGGTCTTATCACGGGCACAGCGGGGTCTTATTTTGTCGGACACCGCTATCTTCAGGCCGACTTTCCCTGGACACCTTCGCTTTTGGGTGTCGCTGTGGCTGCCCTGCTGATGGTGTTTTTAGGTTTACTTGTGGCGGTCAGGTCCTCATGCGAGCCCTAGTCTATTTGGCAGTCACCACCTTCACCTTTTTCTTTTTTGCAGGCATATGGTGGACTCTAAAGAAGACTGAAGAGCGAAGACTTGAGACCTTCAAGGCCTCCCGGCAACTCCAGGTTCTTGCCCCTGAGAGCAGCCTTCCCGAAGCCTTTCAACAGGCCCTCAAGCAAGATCAAATGACCTCTCTGCAGCTCAACGAGTACGATCAGGAGAGTTTTCCTGAGTTATTAAAGATGACTCTCGTCAGCCCCAATGAGCCCTTTGTTCTGGTTACAGCGGAGCAGGCCGCTTTGCTGTGGAGTCAAAACCTTCTGACTGCCTTTCCCTCGAGCTTTAAAAAATTCTGGGATGAGGTCGCCCTTGATTTTCGAGAGAACTTTAGCCCCCAAGGCCACAGTGATTACTTTTTGCCCCTGCTGTGGTCGGTGACCGAGACAGACGAAGCCATTTGGCTCAATGTGTACGGCCTCGTTCGCCTGCAGAGGGCGAGTGAGAGACCTGAGGACAGAGTGGCTCTAGAAGAGACTCTCGAATTTATTTTCTCCCACAGAGGAGCAGCCCTCTTGCTTGAAGACTCCACCATGGCCTCGACTCTGTCTTTTTTGGAGGGTCACAAGGGTGTCGAGGAGAAGCAAAAGCCCTCCTATCTGCGTCAGTTGCCCTTTTCCCAACTACAAAGAAACCGGTCTCCCTAAAACCCCGTGACCAAGGGAATCAAGTACAGGGTTTTCTCCCCCGCAGGACCATTGTCATAAAAACGGCACTGCTCATCAAAGCCCAAGATCCTGAGTGTGACCCTGTGTTCATCATAGAGGTTTCCAAACCACCCACTGAGTGTGACTCGAAAGATTCCACTGTCACAGAGACCTTCAAACTGCTCGGGCCTGCTGCAATCAAACTGCTCTGGTTGGGTGGACCTTAAAAGCCTCCCCTGAGGGTCCCTCAGCTCCCAAAAAACTGCCGCACTCCCCCCGGATCTTCTGCTAAATCCCCCTTCATTGCAGCTCCCATGAGCTGTCACCTGGCTGATCATGGGGCCTACGATGATCTGAGGATCCTGAACATCGACCCTCAGGCGGCTTGAGTCCGGCTGTTTAAAACAGTCCTCCCCTCGGCAGAGGGAGGAAAAGTCCCCCTGTCCCGCCCCATGGGGGGTCACATCGCAGTTGTTGTGTTGAAGCAGTACAAACATTCCCAGCAAAGAACTTATGAAAATCGTAAGCCTTCGTCTCATTTTGAAACAATCCCTTCACCCCCTCTCACAGGAGGTACATAGACTATCGGCCAGAAATGAAACAAACTTTAGGAGAAACATC